>JAFTTA010000198.1 GCA_017467015.1 Bacteroidaceae bacterium | reverse complement strand
TCATGCCGTTGTAGTTTTCTAATAGTGTAGCCAATGTGCTGAGTGTTGTGCTGTATTTTGCAGCAGTGGGTGCTACTTTCTGTATTAATCCCAGAAGTTTGTCGGCATTGAATACGATGTCCATTGATGTGACATTGTATGAAACATGTGCTGTAGATGTGAATTTTCCGTATAGGAAACTGAACTGTATTGTCTTCTCCTCGCAGTCGAGTGTGTATGCACCTTTTATTTCACGGGTTCCTATTTTGAATGTACAACTGTCATTCTCGGCAAATGTGAATGAGCATGTGCCGTTCTTTACTCCTACTTTAGCAAGGTATGTGTTCATCTTTTCCTCTATTTTGGCGGTTGCTACGCTACCACCTATTTTAGAAAGGGCATCATCGCTCTCAAGTACGCATGAAGCACCTTCGTATGTCCATGTGCCCTTTATAAGGGATTTAGAGAGTGTTACGCTGTTGCCCAATAATGAACCAAGCACGTTGGTTACTGTGTTAGTGGTGGTGCTTTCGGTTGTATTTGATGAGCCTGTGAATTTGCTAAATAGGTTTGAGAGGAATGATTGTGCATTGGCTGTGCCTACACACAATGTTGCCATGATAGCAATGATAGTAATTTTTTTCATGTTTGTGTGCTGTGTTTTATTCTTCTTCTTTCGCTTCCACTTCTTCAGTCTCTTCTTCCTTGAAGTCTGTTATTTCATTGGCAACAAGTATATTGTACCATGAATATATTTTATTTATGTGGGTTATGTATACTATCTCTTTGTCGTAGTCGGGGAGAACGCTCTCGAAGTATTCTTTCATGTCTTCGGGGGTGGTCTCTTTTATGTTGAAGGGGAGTGCTCCGGCTGCTTTCTCATATATAAGCTGGAATACTTTGCGAAGGGGAATTTCTTCTGTGTCTGTGTATATGGCAATGTCGTCGAGTAGTACTATTTTGTCGCTGTTGTAGACGGGGATGCGTTTGTGTGTTGCGTCAATAGTTTCTACGATGAACATATTATTGCCGCGTGAAAGCATGCGATAGAGTCCGGGCTTGCCCGAGATTGTCATGATTGTTTCAAACATATTGGTTCTGTTTTTATTGTTTATTATTTTTTTAGACTAAATGCAAAAATACAATAGATAAACGGTATTGCAAAATTTTGTTGCCGCTTTTCTTTCTTGTCAGTGGGGTTTGTTTTTTATGTTGACAAGTATTCTGGCAATTTGCGGTAGCAGTGCGATGTTGTTGTCGTTGTGTATTGTGTAGGCTGCTTTTTTCGCTGTTACTTGTATGCCGGATTGGCTTTTTAAGCGCTTTGCAATCTCTTCGCGTGTGGCTTTGCTACGTGTGGTGGCGCGTGTTATGCATGTTTCTATGTTTGCATCTACGACTATTACATGGTCTACGCTCTGCTCTAATCCTGCTTCGTATAGAATGGCCGATTCTATGCCTACAATAGGGCAATGGTGATCTTTGCACCATTTTTCAAAATCTTGCTTTACCCGTGGATGTACGATGTGGTTGACGCGTCTGAGTGCATCGGGATTGTTGAATATAATTTCTGCAAGGTGTTTACGGTCGAGGTTTTTCCCGTCGGGATAACATTCTGTGCCAAATTCCTCTTTCAGTTCTCTGCGGATGCATGGGTTGCTGTACATCAATCTTTTGGCCTCGCTGTCGCTGTCGTATATAGGTATATTGAGTATGCGTAGTATGGCAGAAACTACTGATTTTCCGCTGCCTATGCATCCTGTTATCCCTAATCGTTGTTGTTTCATTCGCGTTCTATGAGGTATTCTACTTCGTTGGGGAT
>JAFTTA010000197.1 GCA_017467015.1 Bacteroidaceae bacterium | reverse complement strand
TTTGCTCTATTTCCTCTTTTTCGGTGGTCTCTCTTTCCTTGCTTTCTATCTCTGTATACAGACGCCATCGCTCAAAGAGGTGCAGGACGAAAATTCACGTCTATTGGCACAGTATCGCATTTTGTCGCAACGACTTGATAATGCCATGGAGGTGTTGGGCGAAATTCAACAGCGTGACGATAACCTTTACCGCGTTTTGATGAATGCCGAGCCGGTAGAAGAGACTGTGCGAAAATCGGGATATGGCGGCACAGGACGTTACGATGAATTGATGGATATGGACAATGCCGCTTTGGTGGTGGAGACCACTCAAAAGGCGGACATGCTTGCCAAACAACTTTATGTGCAGATAAAATCTTTTGATGAGATTGTTCAACTGAGTAAAGATAAGGAGGAGTATCTGAAACATCTTCCTGCCATACAGCCTATAGCCAACCGCGACCTTAAAAAGACTGCTTCGGGTTATGGCTATCGTGTAGACCCTATTTACAAGACTACTAAATTTCATTCGGGCATGGACTTCTCATGTGACATGCGCACACCGGTGTATGCAACAGGCGATGCTGTTGTTGTCTCCTCGAAATGGGAGACGGGCTATGGTATGACTGTAGAACTTGACCATGGCTATGGCTATCGCACACGTTACGCCCATCTGAATAGTTCTAAAGTTAAACCCGGACAGCGCGTGGTGCGTGGAGAATATATTGCCGATAGTGGTAACTCGGGTAAGAGCACAGGACCGCATTTGCATTACGAGGTTGTTTTCAAAGGACGTAAGGTGAATCCTGTTAACTATTATTTCATGGATCTTGATGCCGATGGCTATGACGAAATGCTTCGTATGGCTGAGAACCATGGTAAATTGTATGATTGACAATATTTAAGTCTATGGCGTTGGGTAAAAACAGAGACCATAAGTTGTATTACTCCATTGGTGAGGTTGCTGCCGAGATTGGCGTCAACGAGAGCACCTTGCGCTATTGGGAGACAGTATTCAAGCAGATTGCTCCCAAGAAGGGTGCAAATGGTGTCAGACGCTACACCAAAGAGGACTTGAGAATGGTGAAATTGGTGCATCATCTTGTGAAGGAGAAAGGCATGACGCTTGTGGGTGCACAGAGCTATCTTAAAGGTCAGGGCAAGATGGAGGAGACTGAGGTTAATGCTACGGTAATAGAACGTCTCAGAGCTATACGTGCCGAACTTGTGGGGTTGCGTGATGCCTTGGGTGAATTGTAATCTTTTTTTTGGGGGCTGCTCGGCTGTGTCAGTCGTTGCGGGCAACGCTTTTTACACATTCCAACTTTTTCAGCTTGTTGCACAGCAGTTCTACGTCGTTGACGTCGCGTACATTTAACCATACGTTACATTCAAAAACGCCATTCTTGTTCTCGAACTCAAACTTTTGTATATTCACATTCATCTGCTGAGATGTGATTTCTGTTATTTGGTTGATGACGCCTATCTGGTCTATTCCTTTTATGTTTATGGGCACAACGAACTCGTGCATGCGGTGTGTCTCCCATTGTGCCGACAGGATGCGGTCACCATGGCTGCTCTTCAGTCTGTCGGCAACGGGGCATTGACGCTTGTGTATGACAATATGTTTCTCTTCGTCGTAGTAGCCTAGTACATCGTCGCCGGGTATGGGATGGCAACACTCTGCTATGATGTAGTTCTTTTGCAGATTATCGTCGGTGAGACGAAGGGGGTGTTTGCGGTCTATCTCTTCGAATGTAGTGACATTGTTTTCTGTTTTCTCTTCTTTCTTTTCTTCCTTATTAAAGAAGAAGAATGAGAAACGGCGTTTACGGTTGCCTAGCAATGCTTCTTTGTCCTCTTCGCCCAACACTATAGTGCCGTTGCCTATGGCGGTCAACAATTCTTCCTTGTCGTTAAGTTTATGGAGTGTCCATATTTTTTCGATGTTGTTTGCGAAATTTGCCATCTCCTCTTTCTCAAGGAAGGCATTGAGCTTTTCCTCGCCCTCGCGTTGTATTTTCCTCTGCTCGCGTCTGAGGGCTGCCTGTATCTTCGCTCGCGCCTTGGCTGTGGTGGCAAATGAGAGCCAGCTTGCTTGTACGTGTTGTGAATTAGAGGTCAATATTTCTACTTGGTCGCCACTTTGCAACACATGGTCCATGGGCACGAGCTTATGGTTTACCTTAGCGCCTATGCAGTGGTTGCCGAGGAAGGTGTGTATGCTGTAGGCGAGGTCGAGTGCCGTGCAGTTTTGCGGCATGGTCATTATGTCGCCTTTGGGGGTGAACACAAATATCTCTGTGGCGTAGAGGTTTAGCTTTATTGTGTCGAGGAAGTCGAGTGCATTGGGTTGTGGGTCGTCCAATATCTCTTTTATGGTGTGCAACCAATCGTCGAGTTGCTCGTCTTTGCCGTTCTCGTTGTCGCGGTTTTTGTATTTCCAATGTGCGGCAACGCCTTTTTCTGCAATCTCATCCATCAGCTCGCTGCGCATCTGTACCTCAATCCATTCGCCACGCTTACTCATGAAAGTGGCGTGAAGAGCGCGGTAGCCGTTAGCTCGTGGCTTGTTCACCCAGTCGCGCAAACGGTCGGGGTGTACGTTGTAGAGTTTCGTGAGTGCAATGTATATGTTGAAACATTCGTTATTCTCGTCTTTGCCCTCTCGTGGGGTGAAGACTATTCTGACAGCTAGGATGTCATATATGTCTTCGAATGCAATATGTTTTGTCTGCATCTTGTTCCAGATGGAGTAGGGCGACTTCAGACGTCCCATGATGCGGTATGTGAAACCCATTGCGTCGAGCTCTTTTCGTATGGGGGTGATGAACTCGTTGTATAGTTGGTCGCGCTCTATCTGGGTCTTTGCGAGTTTCTTTTGTATTTTTTCGTACTCCTCGGGGTGTTCGTAGCGGAACGACAGATTTTCGAGTTCTGTCTTTATGCGGCTCAGTCCCAATCGATATGCGATGGGGGCATAGATGTATAGTGTTTCGCCGGCTATTTTGTATTGTTTGTTGACGGGCATGAACGAGAGGGTACGCATATTGTGCAGGCGGTCGGCTATCTTTATGAGTATGACGCGTATGTCTTCGCTCATTGTAAGCAGCAGTTTTTTAAAATTTTCAGCCTGTACCGAGGCTTGTGTGCCGAATACTCCGCCCGATATTTTTGTCAGGCCGTCGACTATTTGTGCTATCTTTTCTCCGAAGAGGTTGCGTATGTCTTCTACAGTGTAGTCGGTGTCTTCGACCACGTCATGGAGCAGCGCTGCGCAGATGGATGTGGAGCCTAAGCCTATCTCGGCACAGACGATGCGTGCCACCGCAAGCGGGTGCATGATGTATGGCTCACCACTGTGACGGCGTACACCTTTGTGTGCTTGTCTCGCGAAGTTGAAAGCTTTGGTTATTATCTCAACTTTTCTGCGATGTTGCGATGCAAGGTATATGTCGAGTATTTCTTGGAAGGTGGCGCTTATCTCCGCCTCTTCCTCCATGCGGCGTTTCTCTTCGTTTGTTTCCATGGCGTCAGTAGATGTTTATGTAGCGTCCGGCTCTTATGCGGGTGCTTCTCATGCCGTTGGCTTTCATTATTTGTTTGACGGATACTCCGTATTTGCGGGCTATGGTTGAGAGTGTTTCGCCGTTACGAACCTTGTGGCGTTTTGAGTAACTTCGTCCGCCATCGTTCAACTTGACACTTTTTTCGAGTTGTGCAAGTTGGTTCTCGGGGAAAAATTGTTCCTGTTTGTGCTTGTAGATGGTATCGCCGAGGGTGAGCATGCTTGTTATAGTCTCGTTTGGCAGACGCAACACGCATGTCTCGCTCTTGCCGGGGATTATGTCCCTGATGTATTGCGGGTTCATGGCTCTGAGTGCTTCCATTTCTATGTCGCATAGCTCTGCTACTTGCGAGAAATGTAGGTTTTTGCTCACATGGATGGTGTCTGTGGCAATTGGTAGAGTGGGTTGCATGGGGGTTATGCCATGCTCCTCGTAGTAGTTCATTATGTAGTTGGCAGCGATGAATGCCGGAATGTATCCGCGTGTTTCGCGTGGAAGATAGCGGTATATCTGCCAGAAATTTGTTTTGCCTCCGGAGCGTATGATTGCTTTCTTTACATTGCCCGGCCCGCAGTTGTATGCTGTTATGGCAAGGTCCCAACTTTGGAAGAAGTTGTAAAGGTCGCGCAGATAACGAATGGCTGCGTGTGTCGATTTTAGCGGGTCAAAGCGTTCATCGATGTAGCTGTTCGCTTTCAGACCATACGATTTTGCAGTTTTAAACATGAATTGCCACAATCCTTTTGCGCCCACTCGGGAAACGGCTTTGGGGTTGAATGCCGATTCTATGATAGGCAGATATTTAAGTTCTTGGGGCATGTTGTATTTGTCGAGCGCATTCTCAATCATGGGCATGTAGTATGTCGACAATCCCAACATGTTGGATATGAGTCGTCTGTGGCGATTAGCGTAACGCTCAATGAATTGTTTGGTTACGTCGTTGTAGGTCATCTGTATGATAGTTTGCAGACGATTAAGACGGTCGGCATATATGGAGTCGTTGACGGGTAGTATCTCATAAACGCTGTCGCTCTCAAGTAGTTGCAAAAGTGTGCGCGATTGCCAGTTGTTCATCAAACTGTCGATGTTCAGCATCATGCTTTCGGGTACGTCGAATTTTATGCTGTCTTTGTCGCTTATGTAATCGAGATGCAGTGCGCTTAGGGGTTTGTCGTAGTTATTTACGGCTTCTTCTGTTACTATTTCAAGGTTGTTCAGGTCAACGCGGGTTGTATCGTGGTCGGTTTGTGCCGACAAGCTAATGTGGCACAATGTTATAAATAGTATTGTTATTGTATTTCTCAATTGCATTGTTTTTTAAAATGATATGTTGCAGTTCAGTCCGTAGTAGTTGTTGCTCGATGCATTGCTTCGCATAAGGTCGGGCTGTATGCTGAGGTTTATATCTTCGCTTATGTCGAAACTCGACAGGTGGGCATCTACGTATGCATCGATGATGGAGATGAGATAGACGCCTACACAGGCAAAGATGCTGAGGTCGCGCCAACGGCGATAGCGATCCTTGCGTTTCTTGAAGAGGTTTTTCAGATATTCTTCGTTTTGCTCGAAATCGTAGCCCGATGGAAAGAAACTCTCGTAGCTTCTTGAGTTAGGGTCGGCATCCATTATGTCGAGAAAGGCCTGACGGTAGTCGCTGTACATCTGATTGTTCCAATTGTAGGCATACAAGCAACCCATGATTCCTCCGTAGACTATCGGCAGTTTCCAATATTTGCGGTTGTATATTTGTCCGGCTCCTGGAAGCACCACTGCCAGCCATGTGGCTTTGTAGGGTTGTGGCTTGAAGTTGGCAATTCTGTCCGATACCTCTGTGGCGCTACGTTTCTTTGAAACACGGCTACTGTCGCCCGAAAGTGTGCTTTGTGGTCGGGCTGCGGCTTGTTGTATGCTGTCTATGTATAGCGTGTCGGCTGCAGTCTGCTCTATGCTTATCTTTTCGGGGATGTTGCTTCTCTCTTGCAGGCTGTCAGTGGCTACCTGTGCCGATACACCGGTAGTAAGCATTAGCATTACTGCTATTGCTGCTTGTATTTTATATGTAGCTTCTCTCAGTGACAACTTTTTATTTGTTTAGTTTGTCGAATATAGATATTATCCGCTCCAACTCCTGCTCATTCTTGAACTTGATACTTATCTTTCCGTTTCCTTTTGGTGAGCAGGTCAACTGTACAGGTGTCTGGAAAAATTGGGTCAACTGTTTTTTCAGTTGGCTGAAAACGGCTATGTTTTCTGATTGTCCGTTTGAGGCTTTTACCGGTTTTTCGCCCAATCCATCTTCTTTTATCTGTCTTACAATCTCCTCGACCTGTCTTACGGAATAGTCGTTCTTTTGTATCTCTTTGAACACATCAATCTGCTGCTTGGGGTCATCGAGTGAGAGCAGTGCACGTGCGTGCCCCATGTCTATCTGCTTCTCTTTTAATGCCATTTGCACGGGGGCAGGCAGCTTTAGTAGTCGCAGAAAATTGGCAATGGTGGCACGTCCTTTGCCTACGCGTTTGCTCAATTGCTCTTGTGACAGGTTGTTCTGCTCTATGAGTTTTTGGTAGGCAAGGGCAATCTCCAGCGCGTTGAGGTCCTCGCGTTGTATGTT
>JAFTTA010000196.1 GCA_017467015.1 Bacteroidaceae bacterium | reverse complement strand
TTTATGCGTTTAACAGCGGGAAGAATGTCTAGTTCCTTACGACGTGAACGTACTGCAAGGTTGTTGCGTTCCATGTTCTCCGATGACTTAATCACGAAGCGTGCAATCTGGAAGTAGGAGAAACCGAGTACTTTTGCCTGACGCAATACATCTTCGTGAAGTTCCTCTATGCTGTTGTACTGCGAAAGAATAGCCTTGTAATCTACTATGTTTTTAAGTTTACCCAGGAACCAGGGGTCAATTTTTGTCAGTTCACTGATGCGCTCTATTGTGTAGCCTGCTTCAAGTGCCGATGCTATTGAGAATATGCGCAAGTCGGTGGGGTTGGCAAGTTCTTCGTCGAGATTGTCGAAATGTGTGTGTTCATTTCCTACAAAACCGTGCATTCCCTGACCTATCATGCGGAGTCCTTTTTGTATAACCTCCTCGAATGAACGGCCTATTGACATGATTTCGCCTACAGACTTCATGCTTGAACCTATCTGACGTGATACACCGGCAAATTTTGTCAAGTCCCAACGAGGTATCTTACATATTAAATAATCGAGCTGGGGAGCTACGTATGCTGAATTGGGAGTACCCATTTCGCCAATCTGGTCGAGTGTGTAACCCAATGCGATTTTTGCAGCAACGAATGCCAAGGGGTAACCTGTGGCTTTTGACGCAAGTGCTGATGAACGACTCAAACGTGCGTTAACCTCAATTACGCGGTAATCGTTTGTCTCGGCATTAAATGCGTATTGTATATTACATTCACCAACGATGCCAAGGTGACGAATACATTTTACAGAAATCTCTTGAAGCATTTTTACCTGTTCCTCGCTCAGTGAGCAGGTGGGTGCAACTACGATTGATTCGCCAGTGTGGATGCCGAGGGGGTCGAAGTTTTCCATGCTTGCCACTGTAAAGCAGTGGTCGTTTGCGTCACGAATAACCTCGAATTCAACCTCTTTCCATCCCTTTAACGACTCTTCTACAAGAATCTGATTAGAGAATGTGAATGCGCTTTCGGCAAGCTCAATGAAGGTTTTCTCATCGCGACAGATACCACTGCCCAATCCGCCAAGTGCATATGCAGAACGTACCATTACAGGGAAACCAATCTCGTGTGCTGCCTTAAGCGCGTCTTCCATGCTTTCAACGGCTTGGCTGACGGGAGTCTTCATTGGAATCTCGTCTAGTTTTTTTACGAAAAGGTCGCGATCTTCGGTGTACATGATGGCTTCAACTGATGTACCTAACACTTTTACACCATATTTATCCAATATTCCTTTTGTGTATAATTCTGTACCGCAGTTCAGTGCAGTCTGACCACCAAATGCCAACAAGATACCGTCGGGACGTTCTTTCTTGATGATTTCCTCAACATAATATGTGTTAACGGGGAGGAAGTAAACCTTGTCGGCAATACCCTCTGATGTCTGAATTGTGGCAACGTTGGGGTTTACCAATACTGATTGTATGCCTTCTTCGCGCAGAGCTTTCAACGCTTGTGAACCAGAGTAGTCAAACTCTCCTGCCTGGCCTATTCGTAGAGCGCCTGAACCAAGCAGCAACACTTTTTTAAGTTTTTCTTTCATTTCCTATTCGGTATTTAGCTGTTGTTATTTATTCATTATGTTCTTTTCGTAATACTCTATATATGCAAGGTTTGCCATTTTGTTTCCACCGGCGGTCGGATATTTACCGCTGAAGTACCAGTCACCGGGATGAGCCGGGCATGCCTTGTGTAATCCTTCCATGCTTTGGTAAACAATCTCAAGGTCGGCTTTTAAATCTGTAGGACGCAACAATTCTACGATTTTATTAGATATTTCGTCTGCTGTAAGAGGTGCATATAAAGCTCTTGTGCAGTTTGTTATATCTTTGTCCTCTTTTTTGAGTTCTTCTACACATTGTTTGTATGTATCGTGTATTACGTTCTCCATGTTTTTGTCTTTCAACAAATCGAGAGCAGCAAAGAATGCAACAAAGTGGTCGAACTTCTCCATATCTATTCCGTAGTAGTCGGGGTATCTTATCTGGGGACTTGACGAAACTACTATGATTTTTTTCGGCTCCAATCTGTCAAGTATCTTTAAAATACTTTGACGCAAGGTAGTTCCACGAACGATACTATCGTCAATGACTACAAGATTGTCAACGTGTGGTCTTATGGTACCATATGTAATATCATAGACATGGGCTGCAAGGTCGTTGCGCTTAACATCTGTGGAGATGAATGTACGCATCTTAATATCTTTATTGGCAACTTTCTCTTGACGTATTCTGCGAGAAAGTATGCTTTTTATTTTTGCATCTGTGAGATTTTCCTTGTTTGCTTCAATCTCTTTTATTTTCCAGTCGTTAAGGTAATCCTCCATTGAATCCACCATTCCGTAGAATGCCATTTCGGCTGTATTTGGAATGAATGAGAAAACAGTGTTGTCGAGGTCGTAATTTACTGCCTTAAGGATTTGGTCGCGAAGGTTGGCGCCAAGTTTCTTTCTTTCGAGGTAAATATCACGATCGTTACCGCGGCTGAAATATATGCGTTCAAATGAACAGGGCTGCATAGCAACTTGTGGTAGCAGTTGCTCCTGGCGTAATTTACCGAATTTGTCCATAATAAGCGCTTCGCCGGGTTTCAGTTCAACAACCTGATCTGTTTTTAGATTTAAGGTGGTCTGAAGCGCGACGCGTTCGCTAGCTACAGCAAAAATTTCATCGTCTGCATACCAGAATGCTGTGCGAATACCCCAAGGGTCGCGCATAGTGAACATTTCGCCACTACCTGTTATTCCACAGAATACATAACTACCATCCATCAAAGGAGTTGATGTATTAAGTACATTTGCCATGTCTATACGCTCTTCGATGGTGTTTGTTATATCCATTCCTGTAAGGCCCTCAGCCTCACATTCTTTAAAAACTCGTTCCACCTCTCTGTCAAGACGGTGTCCCATTAGTTCAAGTAATATATATGTGTCGGCATATACGCGTGGATGCTGACCATGAGAAACCAATTCTTCAAAAACCTTATCTACATTTGTGATGTGAAAGTTTCCGCAAAGTGCAAGATTTTTTGCTCTCCAGTTATTGCGACGCAAGAAAGGATGAACAAATTGCAAGCCCTCTTTATCTCCGGTCGTGTATCTGAGGTGTCCCATGTATAATTCTCCGGCAAAGGGGAGATTCCTGTATGCATAATTTGCATCATTCTTAAGTTCGGTTGGAGCGTTGACATATTTTTTTCAAGGGAAATATCGGATTTTTCTTCAAGCAGAGGGGAAGAATTATGTAATTTCAAATTTGGCGACTATTAATCAAGTGGCTCTCTCGCTAGGAAAGGCAGTTTTACTATTGCTTGAG
>JAFTTA010000195.1 GCA_017467015.1 Bacteroidaceae bacterium | reverse complement strand
CAAAACAACGGTGCATTTGCGCAGTTTTTTTGTTTCTGTCATATGTTGTGAATCAATCTATAAGCAGCTCTTTAAGCTGTTTGTCGCTTCCGTTGAAGATGTTTATATCCACTTTCTCTTTGATGCCGGGTATTACACCTACGTCGGAACATTGCCACATGAGCCACTCCTCGCCTATGGTAAGCTCAGGGATGTAGTAGTGTGCTACCCACGAGGGATATTCTTTGAAGAAGGGGTCGTCGAGGTATTTCTTTTTGTATTTGCTCGATGCATAGATGATTGGCTTAACTCCATAGTGTTGCTCAACCTTTTTTAGCCACACTTTTACCTCTTCAATATACTTCTTTTTGTTCTTTGGCTTCTCTTCAATGTCGAGCACGGGTGGCAGGTCGCCCGGACACAATTTCACCATGCTTATGAAAAGATTGGCTTGCGCCACACCCGACGATGTGGTGCTGAAGTAGTGGTATGCTCCGCGTATGAAGCCATGCTTGCGGGCATTCTCGAAATTTTCCTTGAATTTCACATCCTTGAAGTCGCTGCCCTCGCTCGCTTTCACATATATAAATGAGATTGGTGCGTCGGGGTGGCTCCCTTTTTTGAATGTCTCCCAGTCTATATCTCCCTGATGGCGCGAGATGTCGATGCCATACACCGAGTGTCCTGCCGGCATGCAAATTTCGTAATACTTATGGTTGAAGCAGGGGCGGAAACGGTAGAAATAGGGGCGGAAGAAGATGTAGTAAGAACCTATGACGAAGATAAATGAGAGACATGCCGCAACGGTTACATATAACCAACGTGGCAGGTCTTTGTTTTTCCTCTTTTTACGATATGAACGGCGGGCGGAAGTTGTTTTCTTCCGTCCGCCGTTTTGTTGTATAGGTTCTTTGGCTTTAGCCATTATTGTCTTGTGGGTTAATTACTTAGCCTGCTCAAGTGCAAGGGTTGCTGTTGTCTGGTCGCAAACTTCTGTGGGGCCGAAGTACTGGATGGGACCGGGATAAACGTAGCAAGTCTCTTTTGCCCACTCGTCTCTCTTGGCTGCAAATGCCTTGAAGGGTGCGCCGTTGAGGTCAACAAGTGCTTTCAGGATAACGGGTTTCATCTCGCCGTGACGACGCTCCATGTTCATCATCATGGTGATGGGTATACCACCTGCAACCCATTCTGCTGCGGGAGCTGTTGTGTTGCGGACTGATGCCATGTAGCCTGTCTTGCCCGATGCGATGAGCTGTGAAGCTGTGTAACCGAGAGCATAGCAGTAGTCAGCATCGTAGTTTGAGGGAGCTGCGCAACGTCCTTCGTAGCCGAAGAAGTGGTGCTGTGCGTTGAATGAGCTGTTGAACTTGCCCTCTTTCTTCCACGCGGCGAGTTTGCCTGCTACCATCTCAGAGAGCAATTTCTCTGTCTCGATGAGTGACACCTGTACGTTTCCGTGGGGGTCGCGGTCGAGTGTGAGCTGGCGTGCAACACCTGCGGGGAGGCTTGCGTAAACAGCAGCGTTGTCGGCTGAGAGGTTCTTGATGATGTAGTCGCGCTGTTCTGCGGGCTTAACAGCTGCATACTCCTCTGCTTTCAAGGCGAGAAGGTCGTTGAGCTCGGCGATGAGTGATTTCATTGCGGGGATAAACTCGATGAGTCCCTCGGGAATGAGTACTGTACCGAACTTGTTGCCTGCTGCTGCGCGGTCGGCTACTGCCTGTGCTATTGATGTTACGATGTCGTCGAGTGAGAGAGCCTTCTCCTGTACCTCCTCAGAGATGATACAGATGTTGGGCTGTGTCTGCAATGCACACTCAAGTGCAATGTGTGATGCCGAACGACCCATCAATTTGATGAAGTGCCATTATTTACGTGCTGAGTTACAGTCGCGTTCGATGTTACCGATAACCTCTGAATATACTTTACATGCTGTGTCGAAACCGAATGATGTCTCGATGTATGCGTTCTTAAGGTCGCCGTCGATGGTCTTGGGGCAACCGATTACCTGAATGCCTGTGTTCTTTGCTGCGTAGTACTCGGCGAGTACACAAGCGTTTGTGTTTGAGTCGTCACCACCGATGATTACAAGTGCTTTGATGTCGAGTTCTTTGAGTATTTCAAGACCTTTCTCGAACTGCTCCTCTTTCTCGAGCTTTGTACGACCCGAACCGATGATGTCGAAACCACCTGTGTTGCGGT
>JAFTTA010000194.1 GCA_017467015.1 Bacteroidaceae bacterium | reverse complement strand
TTCATACACTTTGGTGGCATATACAGCGCAGCCATCGTCTACCTCAACGGCAACTATGTGGGCTACACACAAGGAGCCAACAACGACGCCGAGTTTGACCTCACAAAATATCTTCGTAAAGGCGAGAACCGCCTTGCCGTTCAGGTGTTCCGTTGGAGCGACGGCTCATACCTCGAATGTCAGGATATGTTCCGAATGAGCGGCATCTACCGCGATGTTTACCTCTACAACGTACCTAAGATTTCCATACGCGACCACTATCTGACAAGCAAAGGATTGCAGGCTGTTGCATCGGATGCCGATGCATCGGTGACACTTAACATCGCTCTCAACATCGACAACCGCGACAGACAGAAAGCCGCAAAATATTATGATATAAAGGTATACAACCCCGAAGGCAACCTTGTGGGCGGCACCGAATGTGGCACTTTCTTCGAAGCCGGCGACACAACAAAGTTGCTTGAACTTGAAATGCCAATCACCGAAAAAGTGATGCGTTGGAGCGCCGAGCATCCCAACCTCTACAAGGTGGAGATTGAGCAACGCGACGGAGTGGATGGCAAGGGAAAACACGAAATGGCATTCTCGACATACTATGGTTTCCGTCACATAGAAATAAAGAACTCGCAGATATTTGTCAATGGCAAACGTGTGATGTTCAAGGGCGTTAACCGCCACGACACACACCCGCTTTACGGACGTGCCGTACCCACAGAGTCGATGCTTCAGGATGTGATGCTGATGAAACGCAATAACATAAACACCATACGCACCTCGCACTACCCCAATGCCGCACGCATGTACAGTATGTTCGATTATTACGGTCTTTACTGCATGGACGAGGCAGACCTCGAAGACCACGCCAACCAATCGATAAGCAGCATATCTTCGTGGATACCCGCCTTTGTCGACAGAATAGAACGCATGGTGCTGCGCGACAGAAACCACCCAAGCGTGGTATTCTGGAGCCTGGGTAACGAAGCCGGCCATGGAAGCAATTTCAAATATTGCTACGAAGCAGCCAAACGTCTCGACCCACGCCCCATTCACTACGAAGGCACACGCGGAGGAGGAGGCCCTTACGGTGGTGGCGAATTCAGCGACATGTATTCGAAGATGTATCCCGGCATGGCATGGATGCACCAGAACACCAGCGACCTCGACAAGCCCATGTTCATTTGCGAATATGCTCACGCAATGGGCAACGCAATAGGAAACCTCACTGAATATTGGGAGATAATAGAGGCAAGTAACTCCACTGCCGGTGGCTGCATATGGGATTGGGTAGACCAAGCCATATACGACCCGGCAGAGATAAAAGCAGGAACCTACGAAGGACGTCTGCACACAGGTTACGACTATCCCGGACCACACCAAGGCAATTTCTGCTCAAATGGCATCATCACAGCCACACGTGAAGAGACACCGAAACTGAAGGAGGTGAAAGAGGCATACAAATATGCAGACATCAAACACATAGCCACAGACCGAGAATATGGTTACACCACCATAGAGATACACAACAAATACCACTTCACCAACCTGTCGGATTTTGTGCTAAATGTTCGCACACTGCAAAATGGCAAGACAATAAGAGAGAAAGACCTGACATTGCCATCCACCGCCCCCGGTGCATCGATTACTTTAGACTTGAAACATCCGAAACTTAAATTCAACAAAGACGAATATCTGTTGAACTTATCACTTGTACGACGCAACGCAACACGCTGGTGCGATGCCGGACACGTAGAGACCACCAAACAGATAATTATCTCGGAACGCCAGCAAGATAAGTTCGACGACGAGAAGTTTGCTCTCGAGAAAGGTTTACAAATAAAGCTCGATGGTAAAAACACAATAAGCAGAACCACTGCCGACTTAAAACTGCCACTCGTGAGATACGCAGGCGACACAATTATCGTCACCGGCAAAAAAACAGCAGTCAAGTTCGATGCAAAAGATGGAAGCATGTTGTCGCTGAACCTCAAAGGCAGAGAATTTATCGGCACAAACAGTTTCGTATATGACAACCACCGTTGGATAGAAAACGACCGCTACCCACACACCGATGCTCTCAACGACACTGTTGCCGAAATATCCTATGAACCAGACTATGACAGAAACTGCATACATCTGATGGTGAAGCGCGGTGGCAAACTGTGCCCCACAACTACCATATACAGCATCTACCACCATGGGATTGTGGATATTGAAACAGAATTTGTGCCACAAAACGCAAACCTGCGCCGTGCAAGCCTAGTATCGTACATAAGCCCCGAATACAGCAACGTGGATTACTATGCATACGGTCCTTGGGAAAACCACAACGACCGCAAAGATGGCGCCACAATAGGATGGTACAGCGACACAGCAGACAACATGATAGGCAAATATGTGAAACCTCAGAGCAGTGGCAACCGCGAAGGACTGCGCGAAATGTCGCTCACAGACAACAAAGGCAAAGGACTGAGAATAAAGGTACTTGCCGGCGAATGTTCATTCTCGGCTCTGCGCTACACAGACAAAGCCTTGATGAAGGCAAACCATTTGTGGGAGGCTGAGAAATCGCCCTATATTGTTCTGCACCTGAACGCAGCCTTGCGAGGTGTGGGCAATGCAAGCTGCGGCTACGATGTCGACACACTGGAAAAATATCGTATAGCAAAAAAGCCACTAAGATACAAACTGCGTCTTTCATTAAAGAAATAGGAGCAAAAAAGTGGATAACATTTGATTACACACTCCGCCTCGCAACGTTTAGCATGTCCCCCTTACTTCATGGTAAAGGGGACACGTTTTTTACATGAAGACCACCCCAACCGCTACATATCGAAAAAGATGTAACAATAAAGTAACAATTTCAAAACAGTATCGTTATAATCACAATATAATTTTGCAGCGAACATAAACACTGAAAATTTATATGGAAACTATTTACTTTTGTTTTGTGGTGTTCATTTTCGCCCTGGCAATCTTTGACCTGATGGTGGGAGTGAGCAACGACGCTGTAAACTTCTTAAATTCAGCCGTAGGTGCAAAAGCAGCTCGTTTCAAGGTGATACTAGCTGTGGCTGCTGCAGGAATTTTCCTTGGCGCCATCACCAGCAACGGCATGATGGACATTGCCCGTCACGGCATTTTCCACCCGGAAATGTTCTCCATAAACGAACTGATGTGCATATTTCTTGCAGTGATGGTGACCGATGTCATCCTATTGGACATCTTCAACTCGTTGGGACTTCCCACATCGACCACCGTATCAATGGTTTTTGAGTTACTGGGAGGTACATGCGTACTTGCACTGCTGAAAATGGTAGCTGATGACACAGGCACATTGGGTTTTGATGACCTTCTGAACACAGAAAAAGCCCTATCCGTGATTATGGGTATCTTCTGCTCGGTGGCAATAGCTTTCATATTCGGTACAGTTGTTCAGTGGATTGCCCGTATCATCTTCACATTCAATTACACAAAGAGACTTAAATGGACCATCGGCATCTTTGGAGGAGTAGCATGCACAGCCATTGCATATTTCATTGTCGTTAAGGGTTTCAAAACAGCCTCATTCATGACCGAAGAAGTGACGCAGTGGATAAGCACCTACACGCCACACATGTTATTGATATGTCTGGTTGTATTCACACTATTGATGCAGTTGCTGCACATACTGAAAGTAAATGTCTTCAAAATAATAATATTGATGGGTACATTTGCCCTAGCCATGGCATTTGCCGGCAACGACCTTGTAAACTTCATAGGTGTTCCTTTGGCAGGTTACTCATCTTACACCGACTATGCAGCCAACGGCGCAGGCAACCCCGACACGTTCCTTATGTCGTCGCTCAATGGCCCGGCACAGACACCTTTTATTTTCCTATTCATCGCAGGCTGTATAATGATGTATTCACTTGCGACATCAAAGAAAGCCAAAAATGTGATAAAAACATCACTCGACCTGTCGCGTCAGGACGAGGGCGAGGAGATGTTCGGCTCGTCGCGTGCAGCACGCAGCATTGTGCGCTCATTCACAGCCACAAGCGAATGGATTACACGCCACATGCCCACCTCGGTAAAAGAGTGGATTAACAGCCGCTTCCACAAAGATGAGATAATAATGGAACAAGGAGCCACATTCGACCTTGTACGTGCTACGGTAAACATTGTGTTGGCTAGTGCATTGATAATAATGGGAACATCGCTTAAATTACCACTCTCGACTACTTACGTCACATTCATAGTGGCAATGGGTACATCACTTGCCGACCGCGCATGGAGCCGCGAGAGTGCAGTGTTCCGTGTAACAGGTATCCTAAGTGTCATCGGTGGATGGTTCATTACAGCCGGAGCAGCATTCACATTCTGTGCAATCATCACTATCCTCATGTATTATGGTGGAACTGTTGTAATTGTGCTGTTTGTCATACTCACCATTTTCATCCTTTTCAAAAGCAGCAAACTCATCCGCAAGAATGACACACGCACCAAAGAGGATGAAATTTTCGACCGCCTGACACATTGCGAGGAGAAGAATGAGCGATGGAGCATCCTCCGCGAGCATGTCCAAGCCACACAGCTGCACATACTAGACCTTGCATGGCAAACATACAAAAACATAATAGACGGAACAAGCAACGAACAGCTGAATAAGTTGCGCCGTGCCACCAAGCAGATTGACGAGCTGAAAGAGTACCGCAAAAGAAGTCGTCGCCGCGAGCTAATAGGCATGCGCAGCATAGACAGAGTGCTGTCATTAGAGAAAAACACATGGTTCCATCTTGCACTCAACAATACAGAACAGATGATATACTGCTTGAAGCGTATGGCAGAACCATGCTACGAACATGTAGACAACAACTTCACAGCGCTCACCACTGCACAGACCGATGAACTGAAAAAGTTGAAAGAGGAGGTTGACGGTTTCATTGCACGCAGCCGCAACATTGTAGAGAAGAACAACTTCAACGATGTCGATGCACTTCGCGAAGAGGAGGAAATATATAAAAACAAAATATCCAAACTGCGAAAAGAACATATCGACCTGATGCACGACGAAAATGTAAACCTCAATTCATCGCTCATATATCTGAACCTGCTGCAAGAAACACAAGAACTTATAGGTTCAATGCGCCACGCATCTCGCGCATACAGAAATTTCTGCGAATAAGAAATTGTTGATAATTTTACAAACAGGCTGTACATTTGTATAGTCTGTTTGTTTTTACATTTAAAGAACTTTTTATTTCTGCGAAAAGAAAAAAGAAGTTATCTTCGCAAACAAATAAAAAACCAGAAACAATGAACGCAAATATAGCATTAGGATTTGTAATACCGTTTTTAGGTACAATGTTAGGAGCTGCCACGGTATTCTTTTTTCGCAAAAATATCTCAGACATAACACAAAAAGCAATGCTGGGTTTTGCATCGGGAGTGATGGTGGCAGCATCATTCTGGTCGTTGCTGTTGCCGGCAATAGACCTTTCTGTCAAGGGTGACGGATTCACAGAGATTCTCCCTGTGCTGCTGGGTTTCCTTGCAGGCATGGGCTTTCTGCTGTTGCTCGACACACTCATCCCCCACCAACACATAAACGGCACACAAAGCGAAGGGCCGGCATCGAGCCTCACACGTTCCTCGAAATTGATGCTCGCCGTAACACTACACAACATACCCGAAGGCATGGCTGTGGGAGTGGTTTTTGCAGGAATATACACGGGTGAAACCACACTGACGGCAGCAGCTGCATTTGCTCTTGCCATAGGAATGGGCATACAGAACATACCCGAAGGCGCAGTCATCTCCATGCCTCTGCGAGCCGAAGGGTACAAACGCGGTAAGACCTTCCTCTATGGCACACTGTCGGGAATAGTGGAACCAATAGCAGCCGTCATCACCCTGCTGTTTCTTGAATACACCCTGCCAGCCATGCCGGTGTTGCTATCCTTTTCGGCAGGCGCCATGCTATATGTAGTGGTAGAAGAGTTGATACCCGCCTCGCAGCAGGGAGAGCATAGCAACCTCGGCACAATAGGTTTTGCCATAGGCTTTGCACTTATGATGGTTCTGGACGTTGTCTTGGGGTAAAATTTGAACAATAATAAATTAAGAGTGTATTTTAAAATAAGTTTAGAAACCACTTAATATTTATTATATCGCCAAGTTTTATATAAAGCAAAAACAGAATGGTTATTATTTTTTATGGGCATATTGCATACTATGTAACCAGAAAAAGAGAGAAACAGATATTTTTGAATATAAAAAACAACGAAACAAACGATAAGATTTCAATTAAAAAATTATATATTAGAATTTTAAACAGCTTCTAATTTTTTATAAAATTTTAATATAGCAAACAGGGTAATATTTCAATATAAATTATGTAACTTTGTAGTGGCGAAAACACAATAGTCTACACGCCCGACCCCACCAGCCAAACAACGACGAGGCCGCCCGTGCCGGCAATGTTATTTGCCATTATCTCCTACACAAGGTGCGGGGAAAACAATCAACATCATTATTAAAAAAACGTAAACCAAATGAGTTATTACGTCCTATTGTTTACAATGATTGTCGCGTCGTTTCTGTTCGTGGGATTGACGATGATAATCGCAAGGCTTATATCACCGAGTTCTTCCAACAAAAACAAGAGCGAAGCGTACGAATGTGGCATCCCCACACAAGGAAAAACTTGGATGCAGTTCAAAGTGGGATATTATCTGTTCGCCATTCTATTCTTGATGTTCGACATTGAAACAGTATTTCTTTTTCCATGGGCTACAATAGTTCAGGAGATGGGAAAAGATGCCATATTCGGCATATCATTCTTCCTTTTTATATTAATAATGGGTTTGGCATACGCATGGCGTAAAAAAGCACTTGAATGGAAATGAAAAAACCTATCATAAAATCAATCCCCTACGAAGAGTTCAAAGATAACGAAACGCTCGAGGCGTTGATAAAAGAAATCAATAAAGAGCGTACCAATGTTGTCGTTGGCGCACTCGACGACCTTATAAACTGGGGACGAAGCAATTCATTATGGTCACTAACCTTTGCAACCAGCTGTTGCGGAATAGAATTCATGTCAGTGGGCGCAGCCCGTTACGATTTTGCCCGCTTCGGTTTTGAGGTGACACGAAACTCGCCCCGACAAGCCGACTTGATAATGGTGGCAGGAACAATAACTCACAAAATGGCACCCGTACTCAAACGTCTGTACGACCAAATGGCAGAGCCTAAATATGTAATAGCAGTAGGCGGTTGCGCCATCAGCGGTGGACCTTTCAAAGGCTCGTATCACGTACTCAACGGAGTAGATAAAATTATCCCCGTAGATGTATATATCCCCGGTTGCCCTCCCCGCCCCGAAGCCATACTGTATGGAATGATGCAATTGCAGCGCAAAGTGAAGATAGAAAAGTTCTTCGGCGGAGTTAACCACAAGCAAAAAAAGGAGGAGCAAACAGACAACTACCCGTTAGTAATAACAAATGTACCGCAAGAGATAACCGATAAAACAGAGAAAGAGCAATGAACACAACCTTCATACCACTAAACGAGTTTCGTTCACAGATGGAGACATTGCGTCGCGATAAGGGGATGGATTTCTTGCGCGACATGATAGGCATGGACTGGGGCGAAGATGGACTCGGTGTCATTTACCTTTTGGAGAACAGCGCCACCAAAGAAAACATAAGCGTAGCCACACGCACCACAGACAGAGTGGCTCCAGCCATACCCACCGTCAGCGACCTATGGAAAATAGCAAATATCTACGAACGAGAGGTTTTCGACTTCTTCGGCATAATTTTCAATGGTCACCCCAATTTGCGCCGTCTCTTTTTGCGCAACGACTGGGTGGGCTATCCGCTAAGAAAAGACTATGACGAGAGCGAGGCTGTCAACCCTGTGAGAATGTACAGCGAAAACAATCAGAATGATTGCACATACACACTTGCAGAGGACGGCACAATTAAACAGATCCCCGACACACTATTCGACAACAACGAATATGTGATAAACATAGGACCGCAGCACCCTGCCACACACGGAGTGCTTCGCTTCCGTCTCTCACTTGAGGGAGAATTTATAAACAAAGTAGACATACACTGCGGATACATTCACCGTGGAATAGAAAAAATAAGCGAGAAATACCCCTATCCACAGATACTCGCCCTCACCGACCGTCTCGACTACCTAAGCGCCCATCAAAACCGCCATGCACTGTGTATGTGCATAGAAAAAGCCATGGGGCTGGAGGTCACAGAACGCACTCAGTACATACGAACCATTATGGACGAGTTGCAACGAATAGACTCGCACCTACTGTTCATCTCATGTGCTGCCATGGACCTTGGCGCACTCACCACCTTCATTTATGGTTTCCGCGACAGAGAAAAACTGCTCGACATTATGGAGGAAGTAACAGGCGGTCGTCTCATTCAAAACTACAATGTAATTGGCGGAGTGCAAGCCGACATCACACCCGGATTTGCCGAAAAAGTAAAAACATTCTGCAAAGACATTCTGAACAAACTCAACGAGTACAACGACGTATTCACCAACAACATCATAACACGAAAAAGAATGTTGGGCATAGGCGTGCTGAGTACAGAAGATGTCATCTCATACGGCTGCACAGGAGGCACAGGACGCGCCTCGGGTTGGTCGTGCGACGTACGCAAGCGCCACCCCTACGCTCTTTACGACAAAGTGGACTTCAAAGAGATTATTTACAACAACGGCGACTGCTACGACCGTTTCCTTGTGCGCATTGACGAGATAAAAGAGTCGGTACGCATAATAGAACAGCTCATAGACAGCATACCCGAAGGTGAGTACAAGGTGAAGACAAAACCCATCATACGCATACCCGAAGGCAGCTATCATGCAGCAGTCGAAGGTTCACGCGGTGAATTTGGCGTGTTCATCGAGAGCAAAGGCGATAAATCGCCCTACCGCATTAAATTCCGTCCGATGGGACTGCCACTGATAGCCTCCATGGAGACCATGCTCAAAGGCAACAAAATAGCCGACCTGATGGCAATTGGTGCAACCCTCGACTATGTAATCCCCGATATTGACAGATAACCACAAAGAGAAGATATGTACGACTTCAGCATAATAACAACAGCCATAGACCAATTCCTGCGTTCACTGATGCCTTCGGGATTGGCAATCTTCATCGAGTGCGTGCTTGTGGGCGCATGCGTGCTTGTTGCATACATCGTTCTTGCAATCATAATGATATTCATGGAACGAAAAGTGTGCGCAGCCTTTCAATGTCGTTTAGGCCCCATGCGTGTGGGATTTTGGGGAACATTGCAAGTATTCTCGGATGTTTTCAAGATGATAATAAAAGAGATTATCGACCTGAAGAGAACCGACAACATGCTCTACAACCTTGCACCCTTCCTTGTGGTGCTCAGTTCGGTGCTCACTTTCAGTTGCCTGCCCTTTGCAAAGGGAATGGAAGTGCTCGACTTCAACGTAGGACTATTTTTCCTTATGGCAACATCGTCATTCGGAGTGCTGGGCATAATGCTTGCAGGATGGAGCAGTAACAACAAATACTCCATGATAGGCGCCATGCGAAGTGGAGCGCAAATGGTTAGTTACGAACTATCTATCGGCATCAGCATGCTGACACTTGTAGTGCTCAGCGGCACATTGCAACTTAGCGAAATAGTATCGCGTCAGTCTGACGCATGGTTCATAGTTAAAGGACATATCCCTGCATTTATAGCCTTTGTAATATATCTGATAGCCGGAAACGCCGAGACCAACCGTGGACCATTCGACCTACCCGAGGCCGAATCGGAACTTACAGCCGGCTACCACACAGAATATTCTGGCATGGGCTTCGGATTTTTCTACGTGGCAGAATTCATGAACCTGTTCATCGTTTCAGGCATAGCCTCCACAATATTCCTCGGTGGATGGATGCCTCTGCACATCTTGGGATTGGATGGCTTCAACGCAGCAATGGACTACATACCCGGCGTCGTATGGTTCTTAGGTAAGACATTCTTTGTAATATGGTTACTCATGTGGATAAGATGGACATTCCCCCGTCTGCGCATAGATCAGGTAATTACACTCGAATGGAAATATCTTGTACCCATAGGCATAGTCAACCTGCTTATAATGACCTTGTGTGTGGTAATGGGATGGACACTATAATTAATTGAAGAGATGAAACAGAAAATAACATACTTGGGACGCGTATATTGGTCGCTGAAATCTCTGCTCACCGGAATGAAGGTGACACTGAAAGAGTTTTTCACCCCCAAAGTGACCGAGCAATACCCCGAAAACAGAAAAACACTGAAAATATCCGAACGTCATCGCGCACGCCTAATCATGCCACACGACGAAGAGGGTAACAACCTTTGTATCGCCTGCGGTCTATGTCAGAATGCCTGCCCCAACGGCAGCATCAGAATAACCACAAAGAACATAGTCGACGAAGAGAGCGGCAAAAGCAAAAAGACCCTTGTCAGCTACGAATACGACCTTGGTTGTTGCATGTTCTGCCAGTTGTGCGTAAATGCCTGTCCTAAAGGAGCTATAAAGTTCAGCAACGACTTTGAGAATGCAGTGTTCGACAGAAGTAAATTGGTTCAGAAACTAAACAAATAAAAACGATGATACTGAATACACACGCCATAATATTCATGGGCTTGGCACTGCTAATGGTAATTGCAGCGCTTTTGGCCGTCACTACGCGTAACATCATGCGTGCAACAGTGTATCTGTTGTTCGTACTATTCGGAACAGCAGGACTCTACTTCATTCTACACTACACTTTCCTGGGTGCCGTACAGGTAACGGTATATGCAGGAGGTATCATCGTACTCTTCGTGTTTGCCGCACTGCTCATTGGAAAAGGAGCACGCGATCTCACACACACCTCCATCCTACGCTATACTGCCGGTTTCACAGCCGCAGCCACGGGATTGGCACTTACAACCTACCTCATCTTCACACATCAGTTCCCCGACGTGAAACCACTGACCTCGGTTGTCCCTATTAACCTCATAGGACACACCCTTATGGGCTCCGACAAATATAATTATGTACTGCCATTCGAGGCTGTCAGCGTATTGCTGCTTGCCTGCATGATAGGCGCACTATTGATAGCACGTAAAAGATAAACAACCATGATACCGGCAGAATATTACCTTGTACTTGCTGCACTGATGTTCTTCATCGGTGTGTTCGGCTTCTTCACACGCCGCAACCTACTCGCAGTGCTCATAAGCACCGAGCTGATTCTAAATGCCATAGACATAAACTTTGCTGTATTCAACGCCTATTACTACCCCGAACATCTCGAAGGTTTCTTCTTCACCATGTTCGCCATAGGAATAGCCGCAGCCGAGACAGCCGTTGCCATAGCCATTATACTCAATGTGTATCGCAACATGGGAACAATAAGGCTGAAAAATCTTAAAAAACTTAAATTCTAAGAAGCCATGGAATTCACAATCAGTATATTAGCACTGCCACTCATAAGCTTTCTCATATTGGCATTGGCAGGCATGAAACTGCCGCATAAGGTTGCCGGTGGCATAGGAACAGCATCGCTCGCCATCGTTGCCATACTCTCATATGTAACAGCCATACAATATTTTGGTGCAGGACGTGGAGCCGATGGTTTATTCCCCACGATTACTCCGTACAATGTGACATGGCTACCTCTTGGCGAGACACTTCACATAGACATGGGCATCATGTTAGATCCCATATCAGTGATGATGCTCATAGTGATAAGCACCGTCAGCCTGATGGTACACATATACTCATTCGGATATATGAAAGGCGAGAAAGGTTTTCAGCGCTACTACGCCTTCCTATCGCTCTTTACATTCTCAATGCTGGGACTTGTGGTGGCAACAAATATTTTCCAGATGTATGTATTCTGGGAGCTGGTTGGTGTATCGTCGTACCTGCTCATAGGCTTCTACTACACAAAGAAAGAGGCCATCGCCGCATCTAAAAAAGCATTTATTGTTACACGATTTGCCGACCTTTTCTTCCTTGTAGGTATATTGTTCTACGGCTACTACGCCGGAACATTCAGTTTCACGCCCGACGTAAGACTGCTTGCTTCTGCAGGCATTGTCATCCCCGTAGCCTTAGGACTGATGTTCATTGGCGGTGCAGGAAAAAGCGCCATGTTCCCCCTGCATATATGGTTGCCCGATGCAATGGAGGGTCCCACACCCGTATCGGCACTTATTCACGCAGCAACAATGGTGGTGGCAGGTGTTTATCTCGTGGCACGCATGTTCCCCATCTTCATTGAATATGCCCCTGAAGTATTGCACACCATCGCCTACATAGGTGCATTTACCGCGCTCTACGCCGCCGTAGTTGCATGTGCGCAGACAGATATAAAAAGAGTGCTGGCGTTCTCCACCATATCGCAAATAGCATTCATGATGGTGGCGTTAGGCGTATGCACATCAGCCGACCCACACGAAGGCGGTCTGGGCTACATGGCATCCATGTTCCACCTGTTCACTCACGCCATGTTCAAAGGACTGTTGTTCCTTGGGGCAGGTGCCATAATACATGCCGTACATAGCAATGAGCGCTCATTCATGGGCGGTCTGAGAAAATATATGCCGGTGACACACATCACATTCCTCATTGCCTGCTTGGCAATAGCCGGCATTCCACCCTTCAGCGGATTCTTCAGCAAAGACGAAATATTGACAGCTTGCTACAGCTATTCACCCATCATGGGAGTCTTCATGAGTGGCGTTGCAGCATTAACAGCATTCTATATGTTCCGTCTCTACTACATGATATTCTGGGGTAAAAGCTACTACGAGACAGAACTGAAAAAATATCAAAAGGGTGAGATTGCAGAAAAGCCTCATGCACCGCACGAAGCACCATGGACAATGACAACACCCTTGATACTTCTTGCCTTAGTCAGTTGCATAGCAGGTTTCATACCGTTTGGCAAATTCATCAGCAGCAACGGTCATGCCTATGAAATACACCTGAATGCAGCTGTAGCCATCTCTAGCATAACATTGGCTGTGGCAGGCATACTCACAGCAGCATTCATATATCGCAAAGATAGCAACAGAGTAATACTGAGCGTAAAGGTACAGAGCAAGAAATTCATCATAGCAGCCTATCACCGCTTCTACATGGACGAACTTTGGCTCTTTGTCACCAAAAGAATAATCTTCAAAGGCATCAGCCGCCCCATAGCATGGTTCGACAAACACATAATCGACGGATTTATGGACCTGCTGGCAACAGCCTCGCAAGCCTTCTCATACTCGATAAGAAGATTTCAGAGCGGCAACATACAATCCTACTGTATCTGGTTTCTGCATGGTGTGATAATCCTTGCACTGATATTAATATTCCTTGTATAACCCGTAGCATACATAAAAGACAATGAATATACTAAATCTCTTTATATTGATACCCATCGTAATGCTGTTGGCATTGTGGGCAAGCCGCAATCTGCGACAAATACGCAGTGTGATGGTAGTTGGTTCAACCATGCTACTTGCACTATCGGTATATCTGACAATCGACTTCATCTCTCAACGTAACGCCGGTACTGACACACCGTTCCTGTACACCGACTCAATGACGTGGTATGAACCGCTGAACATCTGCTACTCGATAGGCGTAGACGGCATTTCCGTCGCAATGATACTATTGTCAGCAATAATAGTCTTCACCGGCACATTTGCATCGTGGCGCCTTCAACCACTTACAAAAGAGTTCTTCCTATGGTTCGTACTGCTGTCGCTCGGCGTATTCGGCTTTTTCATCTCCCTGGATATGTTCACCATGTTTATGTTCTACGAGACAGCTCTCATCCCCATGTACCTGCTCATTGGCGTATGGGGCAGTGGACGCAAGGAATACTCGGCAATGAAACTGACACTTATGCTTATGGGAGGTTCGGCATTCCTGCTAATGGGTATCTTGGGAATATACTTCGGCAGTGGGGCTACCACCATGCACATACAAGAGATTGCAGAAATGGCAAACATCCCCACACAAGTGCAATACATATTCTTCCCTATAACATTCCTCGGCTTCGGAGTACTTGGTGCACTCTTCCCCTTCCACACATGGAGTCCCGACGGACATGCCAGCGCACCCACTTCAGTGTCCATGTTGCACGCAGGAGTGCTGATGAAACTCGGAGGCTACGGATGTTTCAGAATAGCCATGTATCTGCTACCGCAAGCAGCTGAAGACCTCTCGTGGATATTCATCATACTAACCACCATCAGCGTAGTTTACGGAGCACTCAGTGCCATCAGTCAGACAGATTTGAAGTACATAAATGCCTACTCATCAGTGTCGCACTGCGGATTGGTGCTTTTTGCATTACTGATGATGACACGCACATCATGCACAGGTGCAATCTTGCAAATGCTCTCGCACGGATTGATGACAGCACTTTTCTTTGCACTCATAGGAATGATATATGGTCGCACACACACGCGAGACATACGCGAACTTAGCGGCCTTATGAAGATAATGCCCTTTTTGTCGGTAGGCTACATAATTGCCGGTCTTGCCAACTTGGGACTGCCCGGCTTCAGTGGTTTCATTGCAGAGATGACAATTTTTGTAGGCTCTTTTGAACAACCCGACCTATTCCACCGCACAGTGACAATAATAGCCTGCACAAGCATTGTCATAACTGCTGTTTACATACTTCGCGTAGTGGGAAAAATACTCTATGGAACAATAAAGAACGAGCACCATTTGGCACTCACCGACGCAACATGGGACGAACGCTTCACCGTCATCTGTCTCATCATATGCGTGGCAGGATTAGGTATAGCCCCCATGTGGGTGAGCGACCTCATAAATGGCGGCGTAAGCAACATATTCACAATTCTACATCCTTAAACATCACACAAACAGGCCATGAACTATATACAATTCTTAGAGATGCGTCCCGAGATAAGCCTGCTGGCTATCTTTGTCATCATATTCACATACGACCTTATCGCACGAGGAAAATGGCGTCACTACTTCCATCCCATTACCTGCCTGCTGTTGATGTTGCACACAGGCATATGCATGAGTGAAAGCTACCGCGAAATTGATATATTTAGCGGCATGTACTATACCAATTCAATGATAGGGATACTCAAGACCATACTCACCGGAGGAACAGTGCTTTTGGTGCTACAAGCAAACAAATGGCTCAGAAGCGCTAATACCACACACAAGCAGGGCGAGTTCTACACACTACTGCTAAGCACACTGCTCGGCATGTACATAATGATAAGCGCACGCCACTTCCTGCTCTTCTTCATAGGCATGGAGTTGGCATCGTTGCCCCTTGCCTGCCTTGTTGCCTTCGATAAATATCGCCACCACTCGGCTGAAGCAGGTGTGAAATACATACTAAGTTCCATGTTCACCTCGGCAGTGATGCTCTATGGAATATCATTCCTATATGGAACAACCGGAACACTATACTTCCAAGAGATGACATCAGGCATCGACGGCAGCCCTCTGCAAATATTTGCACTTACGTTGTTCTTTGCCGGCATGGGCTTTAAAATATCCCTTGTGCCGTTCCACATGTGGACAGCCGACACATATCAAGGAGCACCCACCGTGGTATCGTCCTACCTGTCAGTAATCTCCAAAGGAGCGGCAGCCTTCACATTGATGACCATTCTAATCAAAGTATTTGCACCAATGATTGAATATTGGCAAATAATTTTATACGCATTAACAGTACTAAGCATCACAATAGCCAACCTGTTTGCCATAAGACAGACCGATTTGAAACGATTTATGGCATTCAGCAGTATATCACAAGCAGGATACATAATGCTTGCAGTGATAGGAGGCGCGAAGGACGGAATGAGTGCATTGGTATTCTATGTATTGGTGTATATATTTGCCAACCTTGCAGTATTCGGAATTATTGAAACCATTGAACATCAGACACGCTCCAACGTATCACGTGACGACTGCAATGCCCTCTACAAGACAAATCCCAGACTGACTCTGCTAATGACGCTTGCTCTCTTCTCTTTAGCAGGTATACCACCTTTCGCCGGCTTTTTCAGCAAGTTCTTTGTATTTATGAGCGCCTTCAAAGCAGGTTTTTGGATATTGGTGTTCATTGCACTTATCAACACCGTCATTTCATTGTACTATTACTTGTTGATAGTAAAGGCAATGTACATCACTCCCAACGAGACGCCCATACCCACATTCAACAGCAGCAAATATTCGCGCATAAGTTGTGTAATATGCCTTGCAGGAATTGTACTGCTTGGAATATGCAGTTTTGTATTTGAAGAGATCGATAGAATCTCATTCGGAATGTAGATAACAAGCAAAGAGATACACTACAAAAAGAAAGGGGCGGCTCTTTGGAGCCGCCCCCTTTGTAAACTAATCTACACAGTTTGCAGGCCAATTGACCAAATAGAGATGTTCGGTGGCACGAGTAAAAGCAGTATAAAGCCAACGAAAATAATCGGGTGTCAACCCCTCGGGTGAAACAAAACCCTGATCGAGAAAAACCGTTTTCCACTGTCCTCCTTGCGCTTTGTGACATGTAACAGCATAACCATACTTCACCTGCATGGCATTGTAGTATGGATCTTCGCGCAGTTTCTCCATACGCTTGCGTTTGGCACGAATATCATCATAATCATCCCACACAGCAGCAAATAGTTGCTCATTTTCACTCTTAGTGAGCGACGGCGACTCGCTGGTGAGTGTATTGAGAAGTATCTTGACATCCATTTCACATTCGTAGTCGGGAAAGAATAACGAGACATCGGCAAAGCGGAAGCCATACATATCCTCGATGCCACCGACGCGCATAATCTCAGCAACATCGCCATTAGCAACAAAATCCAATTTCTCGAGCAAAGATTTATCCTCCTTGCCGACATGCTCCCGCCAATAATAATTATTTTTAACAACCATAAGAACATCACCTCTATTCAGTTCATCCTCTCGATAAAGAATTCGACGTCTGATACCTTCGTTATAGATATTTGCTCTTTTATTAGAACGACACAACACAATAGTCTCGTCAACCCCCACATTAGCATATTCGGTTTCTATGGTTTCAATCAACGTCTCACCCGTAACAATTGAAATATCGGCAAAACCTTTTAATTTAAGACGTGGTAGAACAGCCACATCACCAGCAGAAATAATATTACGCAGCATGGTAGCATTTGTGAGAATACCCGACCCCTCAGACTGACGCATAACCTGTGTGAGCTCGACACGGGTGACACTGAGCCCCATGCCGCTGAGATAAGAAGGCGACAATGACGGTGAAAGTTCCTCGCCCACAGGCGGCAACTGCGCCGTATCTCCAAGCAACAACAAACGACAGCCCTCTCCGGAATATACAAACTCAACAAGGTCGTCTATAAGAGAGCCCGATCCAAAACCCGAAAGCCCACCTCCGGCAATCATAGAAGCCTCGTCTACGATAAACAGTGCATTGCGCAAACGATTATCGGAAAGCGTAAAACATGTAGCATCGAGAATAGATTTTTGACGATAAATCCATTTATGAATAGTGAAAGCTCCTTTACCAGAATAAGAAGAGAAAACTTTTGCTGCACGCCCTGTGGGAGCAAGCAACACCACATGGCGCTGTAACTGCAAAAAAGTACGCACCAAGGCAGAGACAAGAGTGGTCTTACCCGTACCCGCATAACCGCAAAGCATGAAAACCGCACGGTCATCCTGAGAAAAAATAAATTCAGACAACTTTTCCAAAAAAAAATCCTGTTCAACAGTTGGTTGAAACGGAAAATTTGTCTTAATTTGCGAAGCTAAATATTTATTTATCACATTTATTAAATAAAAAACGTAAATAAAACGGCTATTCCGTTTTTTTGTCTTATTTTTGCGCTACGAAAATACATAAATAAAAAATAGGAACAATGAAAAAAGTTTTAAATCTGTTACTTGTTGTGACAATTGTTGGACTTGCATACATCTGCTACCGCAGTATTATGGGTCCCATTGAATTTGACGCGGAACGCGAATACCGCGAGAAAGCCATCATTGCACGTCTTATTGACATCCGTACAGCACAGGTTGAGTATCGTAACATCAAGAAAATCGGTTATGCCGACAACTTCGACAGCCTTATCGACTTTGTAAAGACAGAGAAGATGCCAATCATCAAACAAGAGGGCGAGCTCAATGACGAGCAGTTGCAGCGCGGTCTTACAGAGGCTAAAGCTATAGCCATCATCGAAAAAGCAAAAAAGACCAATAACTGGAAAGAAGTTGAGAAAGAGGGTCTTATGAACTTCCGTCGCGACACAATGTGGATTGCTCTTGCGGACACACTCTATCCTCAGGGCTATGCAATCGACTCATTGGCATTCGTACCTTTCGGTAACGGCGTTAAATTTGAGATTGAGACAAGCGTAGACACAACAAAAGCAGGTGCACCCCAGTACCTCTTTGAGGCACGCACTCCCTATGAGACATATCTCAAAGGTATAAACGACCAGGAGATGAACAACCTCATCAGCATTATGAAAAGCATGAACCGTTACTGCGGTCTTAAAGTAGGTGACGTGCAAATGCCCAACAACAACGCCGGTAACTGGGAATAATTCATGAATAAGGAGACAACACAGTTATCCCCTACACTATCCATCCGTATAAGTACGGATGGATTTTGTTTTTGCACATACCTGCCGCAAAACCCCGATTCGGTAACATACATCTACCACGAATGTGACAAAAACATATCACTCAGAGCTAATTTTGATGCAGCATGGCAACAACACGCGCTCGGGGAGAAAGAATATGCCAACATACAGGTAATTAAAGCATCGAACAACTTCACAGCTATTCCATCGAACAGCATAGAGAAAGAGGAATACACAACAATATACAGAAGCTGCTTCCCTGACACATCCGACGAGACAAAAATACTTACAAACAAACTTAGCGCACAAAATATAACAATATTATTCGATATACCAATCGACCTACACGAGAGGTTGTGCTCACTGGGAGAGACAAGCTACTACTCACCCATAAGCATCATAATAGGTTTTTTTACGCGTTACAAGCCTCAGGAAGAGAGATACCTTGTTGCCAATCTTCAGAATGACAACATGCTGCTAATAGGCATGGAGGAAGAGACACCACTGCTGATGAATGGTTTTCATTCAGAAAGCATCGATGACAAGCTATACTATTTACTCTGCATATGGAACGAGATGGGGCTTTCACAGGAAGAAGAGAGTTTGTTGCTGTGTGGCGACACATCGGCAGACAAGCTGCAAATGCTTGCAAAAAAATTCATACGCAACATCAGAAACGTAAACTCACGTGAACTGTTCCGTCCCAACCTTTTAAACAAAATAGAAAACATACCTTTTGACCTGCAAGCACTTATATTATGCGAATAGTTAGCGGAAAATACAAAGGACGCCATTTCGACATACCACGCAACTTCAAAGCGCGTCCCACAACAGATTTCGCCAAAGAAAATCTGTTCAATGTACTCAACAACATCATAGACTTTGAAGAGTGCTCAGTGCTCGACCTCTTCTCAGGCACCGGTGGCATCAGCCTCGAATTTCTTTCACGAGGCTGCTCACCTGTCATATCTGTCGAGATGGACTCGTTGCACTACTCACATCAAAGGAAAATACACACAAAGCTACAGGACAAGAACTGGATACCCCTGCGCGATGATGTGTTCCGCTTCTTGCGTCGCGACTCACGCAAATATGACATAATATTTGCCGACCCTCCTTACACACTGAAAGAACTGCCCGAAATACCTAACATGGTATTTGAGCACGACCTATTGAAAGAAGGTGGAATCTTCATTTTTGAGCATGGCAAAGACTACGATTTTTCAGATCATCCAAAATTTATGCGACACATAGCCTATGGAAGTGTAAATTTCACCATTTTCAATGTATAGAAGCAAGCGCTACGCAAACAACAGGAAATGCCCCTGCACCATACTTTAACAACGGAATGCATCGATAAGCCGATAAAGTGCACGTTGCTTCATCATAGATATAGTGCTCTGAACGCGTTTTGTAGGTAATTCGCGCCAATTTTTTTCTTTGCTACGCACATTATGCCACACTTCTTGAGCCACAGATATTGTTGAGCGTCCCTCAACAACAAGGCGGTACAAGATAAGTCGATCGTGCTCATTAAGACGATTGAAAGCCTTCCACAAATAAGAGTATACTTCAGCCTTACTCTCCTCGGCGATGAACGAAGCACTTTCAGCATCGCACTTCTCCAAACTAACAGTCATCAAGTTCTCTTCCTTGCTTTTTACTTTAAGAAAATAGCGCACCGTACACAACGACAAATAAGTGGAAAGCGAGGAGCTATTCACCTTACGGTAATTACGGAGTACATACCAATTGTTATTCGATATGAACTCATAGAACTCTCCCATTATAGACTCCGCATCTCCTGTTTTCAGTATTGTGGTTGCCACATACTGCAGAAATGGATTACATTTTACTTTAAAAAAGTAATGATGTATGGCTTGTATGGGAGGCTCCACCAAAAGCTTCTCTACCCACTCTTCATCACTCATATTCTCGTATGCTGAAGAATAGTTTATTTTCATACAATCGTTTTTTTTAGTTAGCGAATGTAAAGAAATATGTAACTGCATTTTGAGAATCGGCAGTATATGTCACACTATTTGTTGCCTCAAGTATGGCAAACTGACGATTGACAGGTGAAATATTATACTGCTGATTATTGATAGTTCTGTATCCGCTATAACTTTCACCCTCCAGCTTATATGCCGATGATTCACCAAACAAATTCATAGCTGCATAAATCTCAGGCATATTACCATAAACAAACGCCAATGTATTGAAACCATAATCTGTGGCAAGATCGCGTTTGTTGTATGTATATCTATACTCCTCTTGGGTTATATTATTGTTCTGTCCTTGAGTGTAGACAACAACCTTATTAAGCTGAGCGGGACCCCAACTGTAGCTATAACTTACAGTACCCGAAGCATCGTTAACAGTGCAACCTGTACAGAATTTGTCGGTATATGTAAAATTACGTGTTGTTGTGAACACCTCTTTTGTTCCATTTAGATAAGTACGCTGAGCGATTGTCTTTATGGACTCCACTTTACCTGCAACAATCTTGACATCCTCCGTTATTACATCACTGTAACCTTCTGTTGTTGTAATCTCGGAAAGTTCGCTTGTAACAACAATTTTATTAAGTATACCTCCATTACCGGCATGATCGGTATAATATGTCAAATTACCGGAGTGTTGTTCTATAACCTCTACACCATTTTTTGTTTTCACCTTGTTTTCGTAAGTATATTCTTTAATGGTGTTATCGGGATTATATGTAAACTTCCATAGTTTGTCCGTTTGAGCTCCTTCATTGTTCAGACTGCTGAAAGAAACAGTGGAAGGATAAAAAGGACGATTGCTCTGATTTTTATACGGATCGAAGCTATCGCCATCGCTGCAGGCGGCAAACACAGAAATCAACATCATTGCAGAAAGGAGATTAGAGATTTTTTTCATAGCTATAATATTTACGTTAATATATTTGTCTATAATCCGAAAAGTAATCAAATAAATTCCGATCACATAACTTTTCGTGAGAACAAATATAATACCAAAACATTGAGTTTTTCATTAATTAACAAAAAAAAATCTTATTATTCTCTTAATTAAACATAATTAGGAATAATAAGATTTTTTACAAGAGCCCGATTATCTATAAAATCGAGCATAATTGCATAACTACTTATTCACAATCGAATCCATTCTCAGAAGTGTCTGTATGGAAAGTAATGTACAGTTTATCCAATCTGTTCCATACTGGAAATTTCTCCAGAATGTAGGAATCAAACCGGTATTTGAGTTCTGCATTATAGTTATCATATCTACCAAAGCCTTGGCTTTAACGAAAGCCAACTCATCGCCTGTAACCTCATAAAGACTGAGCCATGCATTAGCCACGTTACATGTGCTATGGTCGATGGGGACAGGGTATACATATTGCTCGACAACGCTGGGGGTGTGGTTAACCTTTATACCATATCTTTTATATGGAGTATCCCAATATACGAATTGGTCTTCGCAGAAATTGATAAGATCTATGGCATTCTGTTTCTCCTCGGCTGTCATATCTTTCTTGCCAAGCTGATAGGTTGCATAGGGAGCCGCCGTACAATTG
>JAFTTA010000193.1 GCA_017467015.1 Bacteroidaceae bacterium | reverse complement strand
TATTATAAGGATATGAGTTTACTCCGTATGAGAAGATAGCTTTGCTGCCCCATCCGCGCAGGTCGGAAATCTGCTGCCACCACATACCATTTTCCTTGATTACGGTATTCCATTGGGCGGCATCGGTGTCTACAGCAAAGCCCAACACCTGCACACTCTCTTTATACTCCTCGGCAACAGCCTTGATGGCGGCTACGTCTGTGGCAACAGCCTGCCTGTTCGTGCCCCAAATATTCAGCACTACAACCTTACCCTTACCAACATAATCGGACAGTTTCACACGCTTGCCATCGTTTGTTATTGCCTGAAAATCGACAAAAGGCTGCCCCTCGGCGGTTGCAATCTTATTGCGGAAAGTGCTTTCAATATGCTTGACAACCGTGTCGGCTTTCTGTTCGGCAGACATACGGGCGATATATTCCAAGCCCTGCTCAGGCTCCATTGTCTCATAATTTTTTGAAAGGATGTAACCACTGACAATGTTATCGATATTCTTCTCCATGAAACGGTTGACATAATCCTTGCGCACAAGGCTAACCACCTTCATTCCCTTATCGGCCTCTTCGGCACCCTTCTGCGACAGAGTGGGTATCTTGCTCTTCTCGTAATACTGCATAAAGAGACGGTCGAGAATATCTATTGAATCTCTATACTCCTGAAGGCGCACATTGTGCTCGGTGCCCGAAAGCACAGGGCGGACAGCATTGAGTGACACGTTTATATCTCCCGGCTCCACATAAAGTTCTGCTTTGCTGCGCGGACGTCCATTGAGAAGGGTAACAAGATATGCCAGCTGTGGTTCCTCGCAATTGCCCTCGATGGTAAATGAGAGGTTTTTCACAGCTGCACGTCCAAGTGTCACCACCCTGCCTTTGTCTATCTTCTGCAAATAGACCGAATCGCCCATGGGCACATCCTTTTCAACCGTTCCGTTCACCACAAAACCACCTTTGCTGCATGCGAGAGCAAGCAACGGCAGAGAGAATATAAATAAGATTCTTCTTATCATAAAAAGCTGTTTTAAATTTCTAATCATATTTTCACATAAAAAAAAAGCATCACACTTCGCAGATTTTCACAACCACCTCGTACATCGAAAGAATATCTTCCTTTCGCAGCACAAAAGTGCGATAGTTTGGTGAGCTGCACACAATCAGTTCGTCATTGCTCTCGTGAGGCGAGCAGTGCTTAATCATTCTGCCCTCACGTGTGACAATCATATAGGTCTTGTCGGCATTTATGACAGAGAAACTGTCCATGCTGTTTACACCGATGATGTCGCCCTCATTAATCTCGGGTTGCATGGATGTTCCCGCCACCGGAAAGAAAAATTCGGCATTGACATTAGGAATGCTCACATAACCCGCAGGCGCTTCATTACCACCGTCGACAACATCGCGCACACCGGCACTCACCGTCAACGAGTCGTAATAGGCAGCAATGGGCGCAGGCTGTCCATCGTTTTGCTTATACATTTCGCCCTTTCCGCCTAATATCCACTCCACCGAAACCGAGGGGAAACATCTGAGAATGGCGCGCAACAAATCGACGGAGACATTGCCACCTTCGTTCAGTTGTCTGTTCAGTGTACGCTGAGGCATTTCCAGCAATAAACTTGCCTTGTTCACCGTCAGACCATTTTCCGTAAACAGAGATAATATGCGTTTTTTTATATGTTCCATCAAAACCAATATTCCCAACAACTCAAATTGTATAACGTTGATACACAAGAAGTAAAATAGCCCAGCAAAAGCACCACGCTATTTAGACCGAATACAAATAGCCACATTTGGCTAACAAATCCATACGTTTTTTTAATTTAGGAATTATATTTGTACACGAAAAGTGGCAATTCTGCAAACTTATTCACTGCTCGCTGCAATACTTTTGCACAAACATACGATAAAAAGGGAAATCCACAAAACAAACAAGACTAAAATATATTTTTACAACAATGATGAAGGAGAAAGAATTAATCAAAAAAGTGTCGTTAGGTGAACGTATCGTAGAGAAAATCCTTGAGTGGATAGAGTATTTGCGTTACGGCATTTTCAGGAGAGACAACACATGGTGCAGCCATCTTGTAGAGTACTACTGCATCCACAGAAACTACTACGAGCAGGAGTTCATAAAAGATTTCCTGGAGGAGAGGAAGAAAATTCTTGGCAAGAACAACCATCGCATGGTCGTCAACGTCATTCCCGATGACAGCAACCCCTGCATAGTGGGCAAAGTGCTGCTCTACAACAGAAACCGCTACATTCACGAAGCAACACTGAAGATTAAAGAACCGCTGACCGGAAACAACATAATATTTTGGTCGTTCGACAAGGAGAATTAGAAGCCGGACACACAAAAGTGTCCGCAAAACCGAACAGAGGTGTCCGAAAACGGACACCTCTGTTTTTACACTCACATTGATTATCAACAAATTAATTTTCTGGCACGGTTTTTGATATATAAATCAGAAACGGACACAAAAAT
>JAFTTA010000192.1 GCA_017467015.1 Bacteroidaceae bacterium | reverse complement strand
GTTCCGCAACACCCAAAAACCATCAGCTTCGGATGCCGTTAAGAAAGCGTCCATGCGCAGAGCTTTTTGCTTCTTTTTGTCGGCACAAAAAGAAGAGAACACTCTGTGTAATAATAAATTAATTAGAACTGCCAATTATAAGAAAAATGAACCTTATTAATATCATTAGAAATAAATGTATCCTTAATCATAATCACAAACAACCACAAAACACAAACCCACACCTATGATAACCAAACTACTACACCAAATATGGAACGAGCGCAAGCAAAATGCATGGCTCTTTCTTGAACTGATAGTCGCCATCATCTTCCTGTGGCTCGCCATCGACCCGCTATTCACCCTTGTGTGTCGCAACAACCTCCCCAAAGGCTACACCCCCGAAAAAGTATATAGAGTGAAGTACGACGCATTTATCACCGACCCATTAAACTACAAGGCAAGTGAAAATAACAAAGCTGAATTTCTGGCTCAGCTGGCCGACGCATTCGACAATATCCCCGAAATAGAATGCCGTTTCATGGGGCAACATGGACTGGAGCCCAACCCCGGTGGATATTCATCGGCCATGCTGGCACTTCCTGTCGACAAGCCCGACAGCCTCATCGATTGGAAAAAGACGCATGTCTACAATATTGTAGCCAACGAAAAAAGCCGCTTCTTCGAGACGGTGAGAGCAATAGATGTAAAGACAGGCAAAGTGCTGCAACAGGCCGATTATGCAGGAAAGGATGGCGCCTATCTGTCGCGCCGACAGGCTATGGCGCTTTTCGGCACCACAGACGTCGTTGGCAAGAAATTCATAAATGTACACCATGATTCATTCACAATTTTAGGAGTGTTCGAAGATTTACAGATGATCAGCTACGACGAATACACCCCTATTGTTCTTTACTGCAACAACAACATCGACAAACACACCTTCCGCGACGAAATCTATTTCAGGCTGAAGGATAGCGCCGACGAAGATGAATTCAAGAAGAAGTTCGAAAATGAAATTATGCCCAAGTACAGCCACGGCATCTATCATATTATGGGATTGCAATCGTACATGGATTGCATAGAGGAGTACGACAAGAAAAACAACATCAGCAACAAGTACCGCCTCTATACAGGGCTGTCGGGCTTTGCGCTCTTCTGCGCCTTCATGGGAGTGTTCAGCGCCTTTTGGATACGCACCAACAGCCGTCGCCGCGACATTGGCATCATGCGCAGCGTGGGAGCAACCGCCAGCAGCGCCGTGGGGCAGTTTGTCACCGAAGCAATGATACTAGTCACAGTAGCCTTCGTCGTATCCATGCCTCTCATCACGCACTACATCTATATAGAGGGCTTCGCCGAGCCGCTCGCCAAAGTACCCACATGGGTACACAACGAGACCCCCGACCAAAGTTATCTGCACAACCGCACAGTGCCCCACTTTGCCATCGTCACAGCCATTGCCTACCTGCTCATTAGTGCAATAGCCATTGCCGGAGCACTGCTCCCTGCGTCGCGCATAGCACGCACCCTGCCTGCCGATGCACTGAGAGAATAACAAATCAAAGACAATATAAACAATTAAAAACCATACAATTATGATTAAGCTAACAGGAGTAAACAAGATTTACCGTACCGATTCAGTTGAGACACAAGCGCTCGAAAACGTAAACATCGAAGTGAAAAAAGGAGAATTTCTTAGCGTCATGGGACCTTCGGGTTGTGGAAAATCCACCCTGCTCAACATCATG
>JAFTTA010000191.1 GCA_017467015.1 Bacteroidaceae bacterium | reverse complement strand
GATTACATATCACAAATATTGCTCAGATGTTTTGAATGGATAATTATTATTAATCCTTATGATATCGGCATTCATTATAAGAGGTGCAATTAATTCATACATCCTCTTTTCCGCACCTTTTAAACATTGTATTTCCATAGCAGATGCAAATTTACGATTTTATAATCACGAATAAAATTATACCATTCGAAATATTTGCATAAAAAACAAATAAAGAGTAAATTTGAAATATATAATAACAATCACTCATATTATGTCGCAACAAATTAAAAACAGACGATTGGAGTCGCTTGATATTCTTCGCGGGGCCGACCTATTTTTTTTGTTATTTTTCCAACCGGTGTTTATGTCATTTGCACGCACATTAGACGAGCCTACATTAGCTCCATTAGTCAATCAGTTCACCCATGTTCATTGGGAAGGATTTGCCTTCTGGGATCTTATAATGCCACTCTTTATGTTTATGGCAGGTGTATCCATGCCTTTTTCCCTTGCCAAATTTACCGAAAATGGGAATAAACAAAAGGCATGGATGCGTGTACTTAAACGCGTACTTTTATTATGGATATTGGGAGCCGTGGTACAAGGCAACCTTTTATCACTTGACAGTAACCACATTTACATTTACAGCAATACATTGCAGGCAATTGCGGCAGGATATCTTATAACTGCGTTTTTTTATCTGTGCTTCAAGTACAAAGGTGTCATAATAGGAATGGTTACTATGTTCGTTGTTTACCTGTTACCTATGACCTTGTTTGGCGACTACACCCCCGATGGTAATTTCGCAGAATATGTCGACAGCACACTTTTAGGACGTTTCCGTGACGCTACATACTTTAAAGATGGCGAGTGGATTCATGCAGCACACTATCACTACACTTGGATATGGAGTTCATTAAACTTTGCCGTTACAGTGATGTTGGGATTTGTCACCGGAGATATCTTGAAACGCTACTCAAATGATGTGAAGAAAATAGTAAAACTTCTGGCAATCATAGGTACATCACTTCTGATAGCAGGATTGTTGATTTCCCCCTATGTTCCCATAATAAAAACCATATGGAGCAGCAGCATGACACTATTTACCGGAGGTATATGTATCTTGCTTACGCTTCTGTTCTATTACATCATTGACTATAAAGGGTGGGGCAAAGCACTTGAATGGCTGAAAATTTATGGAACAAACTCAATTGCAGCATACGTTATTGGCGAGGTTGTAAATTTTCGTTGTATTGCCCATTCACTGACACATGGACTACAACAATTCCTAGGTGACTATTACAACGTATGGCTCACATTTGCCAATTTCCTCATTCTATTTTTGTTGCTCAGAGCCATGTACAAACTTAAAATATTCATAAAGGTATAAGTGTGATGAAAGCAATACATACAAGTGACTGGCACATAGGGCAAACATTCTACGGCATTGATAGGAGCATAGAGCATCTCCATTTCCTCGAACAGCTCTGTCACATTGTCAAGAAAGAGCAACCCGATGTTTTTATCATCAGCGGCGACGTATACGACAGCGTTGCTCCAAGCATTGCATCTCAGAAACTATACAATAGGATGTTGCTGCAATTACACGCCACACTACCCGAAATGAAGATAGTGGTCACAGCAGGCAACCACGACAGCAGTTCGCGTCTCGAACTAAACGAAGAACTATGGAGCGTATTCGATGTAAATATAGTGGGCAACATAGAGAGAAGAGAAAACATTGTCAACTATGAGAGACACATCATAGAAATCAAAGGCCCCCACAACAAACCATGCTGTTATATAATAGCGATACCATATATCTATCATGCCAATTATCCTGCTATCGACGATGATAACATCAGCAGTAAAATGTACGCTTTTCATCAAAGGCTCATAGACATGGTAAATGAAAGAAACAGCCACAATATACCTATCATAATGACGGGACATCTGGCTGTTAGCGGAGCAAACATAAAAGGACATGAAACAACCCAAATGCGACTTGTATATGAGAATATTGAAGAGCTTGGCAAAGGTTACGACTATTTAGCATTGGGGCACATACACCATCCGCAGCAAGTAATCGGTACAAAAAATGCACGCTATTCGGGTAGCCCGTTTCCTATGAGCTTCGACGAGGACTATCAACACAGCATCAGCGTTATAGAAATAGAAAAGCATGGCGACATACCGACAATAAAAGTACACAAGATAGAGCCATTGATTCCCCTCTGTACAATACCTTCAGATGGGGGTGGAGATATTAATGAAGTACTGCAAGCCATTGAGCAACTTGACGATAAGAGGTCCTATGTCCGTGTCAAACTGAAGGTTGCTGACGTTATCCCCATGAACGAAAGAAGAATAATAGAGGAAAAATTCAATGACATCAGCTCTGAGTTGTGCGAAATTTCACCAGTGCGACAGAAACTTAATTCACAAAAGAAAGAAGATACTTCGTCATTGGATATACAGCAACTATCACCAATGGAGATAGCAATGGACTATTACAGCAGGCTCTATGGCTGCGAAATGGACGACGAACTGAAGAAAATGTTTTTTGAATGTATGGAATCTGTTGAGAAAGGAGAGAGAGAAAAATCATGAAATTCCGGAAGATAGAGATAAAGAACATAGCATCCATAGGAGATGCAACAATAGCCTTTGACGAGTCGCCACTAGCTAACGAACCGCTATTTCTCATTTGCGGTGCCACAGGTTCGGGCAAAAGCACCATACTCGACGCAATCTGCCTTGCGCTTTATGGCACAGCACCACGATTAGAGGGTTACGGAAACGAAAAATACGACGACAAAAAACTAAATATTCAAGGCAACGACACATTTGTGCGTCTGAGCGACCCATGTCAGATGGTGCGTCGCGACACAGGCGAAGCATATGCACGTCTGTCATTCATAGGTAACGACAAACTACATTATATTGCCACATGGCATGCCACACGTGGCACCAAGAGAAAACTC
>JAFTTA010000190.1 GCA_017467015.1 Bacteroidaceae bacterium | reverse complement strand
CTAGAACAAATCGACATAGTAGAACGCGGCGCTTCATCCGTGCAGATAGACGGCTACAAACTAAATGCCGGCATGTATCTCTATTCACTCATAGCCGACGGCAATGTAATAGACACAAAAAGAATGGTGCTGACAAAGTAATAGTTGTCACTGCTTAAGTAAAAATTGATTATAAATTTAAAAAGTAGTGAGCTATGAGAAGGAATAAATACATGTTGTCGTTTTATTTGTTATTCACTTTGTGTTTTTTGCACGCTTTGAACAATTATGCAGATGATAACCCATTTAAAATAGCATATTCTGTCCAATCATATTCTAATATCGATGTATCATTTTCAGTTACTGACACAATGGATATTTCCAATATTTGTGGAGCTATAAATGGATTTTCGTTAGATTGTGAAATTATCAGAGCAAATAAAAATAGTTTCGTAAGAATACTATTAGAAGATACATCAGGCAGAAATTTTCTTGTCCTTGAAAATGATAAATATCGTAACAATAGCGATACGATAAAATATGTCGGATATTGTGAAGAAACAGCATCTTTAAATAGTTTAACCCCTAAATATCTAAAGATTTACATAAAAGATGCAATTGTTAATATTGAAAAGATTAAATATTCTCCAATTGCGACCAATTCTCCACTTGATTATGCTGCAGATATGATAAATGCAGATACAATAAAGAAGAGGCAGGTAAAGCAAATTGTTGATAATATAAATAAATATAATAGCGAGAATGACAAATTGTGGAGTGCCGGTGTCACAAATGTTTCATTGATGAATTATGAAACAAAGAAAAGAGTTCTCGGTATACACCATGATGCTTGTGATACAGATGGCATTGAATATTATATTGGTGGTTTGTATGAAATAGGTGAACAAAATGATACAGTTGAAAGTGTTGATACAGATAGTGTTGATTTTGCGTATTCGTGTGTTGAGTCATTTGATTGGCGCAATAGGCACGGAAAGAATTGGATGACTAGTTGCAAACATCAGGGTAATTCCGGCTATTGTTCTGCTTTTGCTATAAATGGAGCAATGGAAGCCCTTGTTAATTTGTATTACAATAAAAAGATAGATATAGATTTATCAGAACAGGATATTTTTTTTACATATCTGAGAGAGTATGGTAATACTTCTGTTAGTCACTATTATAAACATGGAACTAGTTCGAAAGTTTTATTATTTAGTGTGCGGGATAAAGGTGTGATAGATGAAGCTACCTCGCCTTTTATTGATTCTGATTCTGTTTCAGTTCCACTTGAAAGGGGAAATAGCGTAGAATGTATACGTTTTAATAATTTCGATGCAGTTTTTTATTATCAGAAATTAACGGATAGAATTAAACAAGATTTGATAAATTATGGACCATTGATTAGTGGAATAACTGCAGGTACTATGCATCATTCAATGACATTAGTTGGCTTCCATAAAATTAATGTAGGAGATACTATTAGTCATGTAACAAAAGAATATAATGGAGCTGCTGTAATTAAAGAAGGGGATTGGCGTGTGGGAAAAACATATTGGGTTTTTAAAAATAGTTATGGGGAGGACTTTGGTAGGAATGGCTATATGTATGTGCTATTTGATAATAATACTGAAATGATAGAGCCTTTATATATTAGAACGCCATTGTATAGCAAAGTGTATTCTGATGATGATATTATTTGCACGGACAACGATGGTGATGGTTATTATTTTTGGGGGATAGGAAATACCAGACCTTCGAGCCTGCCTGAATGGGCACCAAGGTATGCCGATGGTGATGATTCTAATCCTAAATATGGACCAATTAATTATGGTACCGTAGGTTATGGGTCATTATTGGAAATCAATCCGGACAAGAAAGATACGATATTCATAACAGAAGAAACAGATTGGGACAAAGAAAACTATATCTGGCAACATATTGTTATAAAAAATGAAGGAATTTTAAATATAAAATCAAATGTGAAGTTTTATAAAGGGGTTAATATAATAGTTGAAAATGGAGGACAATTAGTTGTAGATGCCGGTTATATGAAAAATCCCAATATAAAAGTCGAACCCGGTGGCGAGCTTATTATTAAAAATAAAGGAAGAATAAAGAAAAACAAGCATCTTACCATCGCCCAAGGTGCAAAAATGAGAATAGTTAACGGAGCAATAAATCAATAAAAGTCATACATATGAGAGCTCTTAAGTATTTTATTTTTTTGCTGTTGATCGCAATATCATCAGAAATGGTTGTTGCGCAGAATTATGTAATTCCCATAGGTCGCAGATATATAATGCGCAGATACAATCCTTTTGTCTATCCTCTTTATGGCGACCAAATTCTTTCTTTCGACGCCATTGGAGACACTATAATTGATGATAACCTATATACTTTTATCTATTCCGACTATTATGGTGAAAGTAATTTTATACGTTGGGATGGAACAAAATGTTTGAGATATATGCCTGAGACACAACGCGACACTCTTATGTTTGATGAATCGTGGGAGGTGGGCGACACAATGAGTATATACCGAGAACAAATCATTACTGAAATAGGATATATCGAAGGTCGCAAATATTGGGAAGGTTCTTCAGGTTCCAGATGGTTTCAGGGTGTAGGGCAAGTTTCTCGTCCTCCGTTTCTGTTGGAAAATTATTATAACAGCCATATAACTGAACTTATCTGTTGCGTGGAACCCACGGGCGACACATTGTATGTCAACCGTAATATTTTACATCTTATACAGACAGGAATTTCATCGCTCACCCCCGACAACCTCACCATCAGCCCCACCGCCGGCGCTCTTTCCGTGAATTTAGGCGCCACCACCGATTGGTCGGCAACCCTCTACAACAGCAACGGCGTCACTGTGGCGCAGCAACAGGGCAGTGGCAGCGAAATATTCCTGCCCACCGATAGCAAGGGCACACACATTCTTGTTGTTAAGGCCGGCGATAAAGTGGTGAAAAAGAAGGTGTTGCTGCGATAGTTCTTGCTCATTGTCCGAAAAGGGCAAATTATACGAAAAGGATAGCTAAACAATCTGTTAGTTATCCTTTTTTCGTATAAAAGAACTATCTTTGTCGTAAAAGATGAATAAATATAATTTTTGAAAAATATTTTACTATGAAAATGGTTGTAAAAAGCGCTTTTTGCGGATTGTTTGCACTGCTGTTGCTTGTCGCTTGTGGCGGTACAAAGCAGGGTGGCGAAGTAAATTTGAGCGATTTTATCGAGGAGGGAACAATAGAGAACGACCACACGTTGGCATTTCGCAATGCTCTGGAACATTGCAAAAAGGTTGGTGCCACAAAGTTGGTTGTCCCTGCAGGTGACTATAACATTTACCCCGACTATGCTTTCGAGAAATATCAATACGTGAGCAACAACACGGCTGCCCTTAAACGAATACTTTTCGATGTTGCGGGCATGCAGGATTTTGAGATTGACGGCACTGGTGCCAATCTGCTTTTCCATGGCTACATAGTGCCCTTCACGGTCGACAGCAGCAAGAATGTGACCATCGGCGGCTTTACGATTGATTATGCCCGCGCTTTTCATTCCGAAGGTCTTATCACCAATGTGGGTGAGGGGTGGGCCGACCTCTCTTTCGACGATGAATATAAGTATGAGATTATAAACGGCTGTCTGCACTTCTTCGACGACAGGGGCGAGACCTATCCTACATCGCATCTGCTCGAGTGGAACAGCGAACGTCGCGAGCCGGAACTTATGGGTGCCGATTATTGGCTGAAGCAGAATACCGTTCCTGCCGAGCAGCAGCCCGACGGCACGGTGCGAATCTTCCACAGCCGTCTGAATGTGAAGCCCGGCAATGTGTTGATGCTCGGTCCCGGCGGTCATCGTCATCGCTATTCGCCTTGTGTGGTCATCAACCACAGCAGTGGCGTGCTTGTGCGCGACATGAACATCTACCACTGCGGAGGCATGGGCGTGGTTGCCCAGTTCAGTTCCGACATTGAGATTAACAAGGTGAACATAAAGCCTCGCGAGGGTGGTCGTATGGTCAGCATCACAGCCGATGCCACACACTTCTCGCATTGTACAGGCTATATACGACTGATTGATTGCGAGATTTTCAACCAGATTGACGATGCTACAAACATTCACGGAATGTATGGCATGGTGATGCAGAGGCGTGCTGCCGACAAGGTGCTGGTGAAATTTCCCCACGAACAGCAGTATGGTCTCGACATTCTGCAACCGGGCAAAAAATGCGAGATTTTGCACCAGTACAGCCTGATAACACACAGCTATCCTGTGGTTAAGGAGTGTCGCCGCCTGAACAAGGAGTGGTACGAAGTGACCTTCACCGAGCCTCTCGGCGACTCGTTGCGTGTGACCGACCTTATAACCACGCTCGACTATCCCGAGGTGCTCATAAAGGGTTGCCGCATGGGTAACAACCGCGCACGCGGATTGTTGCTGGGCTCACGTGCCAAGACCATCGTCGAGGATTGTTACTTCCACATTCCCGGTGCTGCCATCCTGTTAGAGGGCGACGGCTACTATTGGTTCGAACAGGCAGGTGTGCGCGACGTTATCATCCGCAACAACGTCTTCGACAACTGTAACTATGGATATTTCCAGTGGGGCAAGGCTTGTATAGCCACCGGCAACGGTCCGCGCGAGAGCAAGCTCGAGAGCCGCTACAATCGCAATGTGGTGATAGAGAACAACACTTTCCGTGTCTTCGACCCTCGCATCCTAAATTTTGTGAGCACCGACAGCTGTCTGTTTGTGAATAACAAGATAGAGAAGAGTGCCGACTATGAGTATACGCTCGGCGAGACACGCCCCTTTGTCTTTGACGGATGTAGCAATATGGATATTCGCACCGAGTAATTTCCATTGCTTCTAAATATAACGACAAAAACATTGAAAATCCATCAAAAAAGCATAACTTTGGAAAAATTTGGGCATAATAAACAGTTACTAAATTCTATGAGAAAAAAGACATTCACACTTCTGCTCGCCTTTATGGCCATATTTGCCCTCTCGGCAAAGAACTACACTGTCAGCAGCCCCGATGGTAAACTGACAATGACCTTTGACGTCAGCGACAAAGTAACCTACACTGTGAGAGCCGGCGACGCCACATTGGTGGCTCCTTCGGCAATAGCCCTTGTGCTCGAAGATGGCACTGTGCTGGGCGAGAAACCGCGTGTGGCAAGTTCGCGCCGTGGCAACAAAAGCGAGGTCATCACTGCGCCCCTCTATCGTCAGAGCAAATTTCAAAGCGCATATAACAGCCTCACGCTGAAGATGAAGGGTAATTGGGGTATCGAGGCTCGTGCCTTCAACGATGGTGTTGCCTATCGTCTGTTCACCACAATGAAAAAGGACTTGAACATCAAGAACGAGGTTGTGGAGTTCAATTTCGATAAGGATTACAATCTGACCTTGCCTTTTAGCGACCTTTTCCGCGATAAATATATCTCCAGCTTCGAGAAACAGTACAACTACGAACCTCTTTCGGGTTTCAAGAACCATGGCGGACGTCTCAGCTATATGCCCATCATGGTGCACTACGACAACGGCGGCAAGGCTGTGCTTCTTGAATCTGACGTGGAGAACTACCCCGGCATGTTTATCAACTGCAACGATGCACAGACCGGTCTGGTGGGCGAGTTCCCCCCTTATCCCTTGAAACACAATGACACATCCAACGGCGTGCTCCGAGTGTCGGAACGTGCCCCCTATGTGGCATCGGTGAAGGGAAACCGCACATTTCCCTGGCGCATCGTGGCATACGCAGCCGACGAAAAAGATATCCCCGTAAACAACATGGTTTATGCGCTGGCATCGCCCTGCCGCATCGACGATACATCGTGGATTAAGCCCGGTCGTTCTACATGGGACTGGTGGAACCACTGCTCCATCTACAATGTAGATTTCAAAGTCGGTTTCAACAACGACACATATAAATATTACATAGACTTTGCCGATAAATATAATTTCGACTACGTGCTCATTGACGATGGCTGGTACACCTATCGCAACCGCAATGTGATGGATGCCAACCCTGCGCTCGACATCCCCATGCTGTGTGAATATGCGAAGAAAAAGAACATCCGCCTTATTCTGTGGATGGTGGGTGACGCTTTCGATAAACAGGCGGAAGAGGTGTGTGCATACTATTCCAAAATGGGTATTGCCGGCTTCAAACTCGACTTCTTCGAGCGTCAGGACCAGCACCTCATTGAGCGCACCTACAGCATGGCGGCAACAGCGGCAAAGTACAAGATGATACTCAATTTGCATGGCGTGTATGTGCCCAAAGGGCTTAACCGCACTTATCCCAATGTGGTGAACTTCGAGTCGGTGTTTGGTCTCGAGCAGATGAAGTGGACCGACAAAAAGGATGCCGACATGGCACGTAACGACCTTCTTATTCCATTCATGCGTCAGGCGGCCGGTCCTCACGACTACACTCCCGGCGCCATGCTTAACCGCACGCGCGAGATGTTCCGTTCCATCGACCATCGTCCCATGAGTCAGGGCACACGCGCACATCAGGTGGCGGCGTATATCATTTTCGATATGCCTGTGTCGGTGCTGTGCGACTCGCCCACTAACTACGTACGCGAGAGCGAGACAACATATTTCATGAACGACATACCTACTGTGTTCGACAGCACCTTTGTGCAGAAGAGTGAGATGGGTAAATACCTTGTCATGGGTCGCAGAAAAGGCGACACATTCTATCTGGGTGGTTTCAACGACTGGGATGCACGCTCACTCGAGGTCGACCTCTCGTTCCTCGGCGCGGGCAATTACACTGCACGTATCTACAAGGATGGCATGAATGTCGACCGTGTGGCAGAGGATTACAAACTAACAGAGCAGAGCGTTACTTCGGCCGACAAACTGAATATCGCCATGGGCTCGGGTGGCGGCTTTGCAATCATATTCACAAAGAAATAAGAAGCTGTTTAAATTTATATCGTTAAGTTTTTATAGAGCAAAAATAAGATGTTTGCTCCTTTTTAAAGGGCACATAGCGGGCTATGTAACCGCGTAAAAGGTGGAAACAGACATTTTTGAATATAAAAAACAACGAAATGACAGCTCCAATATACGAAAAACTTTTATTAGAAATTTAAACAGCTTCTAAATACAACGAAATATTATGATACGCAGATTTTTATCATTGACACTTGCGGATATGATGGCAATGGTTGCCACTGCCGAGATTAAACTGACTGCTGTGATTGTCAACGACATGGTGTTGCAGCGCAACAGCGAGGTGAATCTGTGGG
>JAFTTA010000189.1 GCA_017467015.1 Bacteroidaceae bacterium | reverse complement strand
GGGCAAAGGTCGTTGATACCTACAATCTCAATGTCGTTTCTTGTCTGAGCGGCACGGAAAACGAAACGGCCGATACGGCCAAAACCGTTAATACCTACTTTTGTCATAATTAAATTTTATTTATAAATAAAAGGTTAAAAAAACATCTTATAAATTCATCCACAATTACAATAGTGAGCACTGCTGCACGCCACCGTTGCAAGTGCCAAAACAATCACAATTACAAATAAATTCAACGATTTCATACTTTACTCTTAAAATTGCGATGCAAATTTACAAAAATGTTTTTATATTTGCGACAAATATTAATCTTAAATAATAAAAAAGGTGATTAAAAGTAATTTTCTTTCGGATTTTAAGAAGTTTGCCATGAAAGGCAACGTCATTGACATGGCTGTCGGTGTTATCATCGGTGGTGCATTCGGCAAAATTGTTACATCAATAGTTAACGACATCATCATGCCCCCCATAGGTTTGTTGGTTGGCGGCATGAACTTCAAAGATTTGAAGTTGGTGATGCAAGACGAGGTACTTGGCGCAGATGGCGCAGTGGAACAGGCAGCCGTAACACTGAACTACGGTAATTTCCTACAGCAGACATTTGATTTCCTCATCATAGCATTCTCAATCTTCATGGTAATACGTATCATCGGCAACCTCTCACGCAAAAAAGAGGAAGAGAAAGCAGCAGAGCCGGCACCAGCACCAGCACCCTCTGCCGAGGAAAAACTTCTCACAGAGATACGCGACTTGTTGAAAGAGAAAAAATAAAAGCCGGTCAAACAGAAAACAGTATTCAGACGCATAGATTACCTTTACATGGTTTCATGCGTCTGAATTTATATATGGGACATCATACATTACTATTTTGTTTGTTCATATATAAAAGTATTGGTGGCTACCATCAGGAGTGCTTGCACTATCTTTTAATAAGATAGGCGGCGCCTTGGCAATAAAAAAGCAGACGGAAAGGCATTTTGTAGTTTACAATTGCGGCTTGCACTATCTTTTAATAAGATAGGCGGCGCCTTGGCAATAAAAAAAAGCCAGCTTTTTTTGTATTGCGCTCGGCTTGCACTATCTTTGCAACAGAATGCAAAATAGGAAAAGGAGAGTGTACCACCAACCACATTCACAACAATAAAAAATAAACAGTATGCAACGAATCATCGCAAGTGAATTCGATCTCCGAACAGCAAAACTCATGACACACAATATTCATGAGCCTGTAAAGACTTGCGAAATGCTCTACCCTGACCCATTCCCATAGCTACCTCAAGCATAAACCACATCCCAAAGAGAAACAACAATAAAAAATAATAAAATCCATATATAAAGATATGAACCAAGACATGATTGTAATTTTGGACCTCGGCAGCCACGAAAATACCGTACTTGCCAGAGCCATTCGTGCATTAGGAGTATATAGCGAAATATACCCTCACGACATCACAGTAGAAGAGTTAAATGCCCTCCCCAATGTAAAAGGTATAATCATTAACGGAGGCCCCAACAACATCATAGATGGAGTAGCTATTGACGTAAACCCCGATATCTACAAAGCCGGTTATCCCATAATGGCAGCCGGTCACGACAAAGCCCTCTGCGAAATTAAACTCGCGCAGTTCACCAACGACGAAGAGAGCATAAAAGAGGCTGTTAAGCCCTTTGTATTCGACATCTGCAAGGCAGAGACTAACTGGAACATGAAAAACTTCGTAAACGACCAGGTGGAGCTCATACGCCGTCAGGTAGGCGACAAGAAAGTGTTGCTTGCTCTCTCAGGAGGTGTCGATAGTTCAGTAGTGGCAGCCCTTTTGCTCAAAGCCATCGGCAACAACCTTGTATGCGTACACGTAAACCATGGTCTCATGCGTAAAGGCGAATCGGAAGCCGTTGTAGAAGTATTCCGCAACCAGCTATGCGCTAACCTCGTATATATCGACGCCACCGACCGTTTCCTCGGCAAGCTCGAGAACGTAGCCGACCCCGAAGAAAAACGTAAAATCATCGGCGGCGAGTTCATCCGCGTATTCGAAGAAGAGGCACGCAAACTCGACGGCATAGATTTCCTTGGACAAGGCACCATCTACCCCGACATCGTAGAGAGCGGTACAAAAACAGCCAAGATGGTAAAATCGCACCACAACGTAGGCGGTCTGCCCGAAGACATGCAGTTTGAATTGGTCGAGCCCATACGTCAGCTCTTTAAAGACGAAGTACGCGCCTGCGGTCTCGAGCTAGGACTCCCCTACGAGATGGTATATCGCCAGCCCTTCCCCGGCCCCGGTTTAGGAGTACGTTGCCTTGGCGCCATCACCCGCGACCGTCTAGAGGCTGTACGCGAGTCAGACGCTATCCTTCGCGAGGAGTTCGCCCTTGCCGGACTCGACAAAAAAGTATGGCAATACTTTACCATAGTACCCGACTTCAAGTCAGTAGGTGTAAGAGACAACGCCCGTTCATACGAGTGGCCTGTAATCATCCGCGCCGTAAACACCATAGACGCAATGACAGCCAGCATAGAGCCCGTTGAATGGTCTATACTTATGAAAATCACAGACCGCATACTCAAAGAGGTGAAAAATGTCAACCGCGTATGCTACGACATGTCACCCAAGCCCAATGCCACAATTGAGTGGGAGTAAAAACTATGTTTTTACGACTATAGAGCACATTGCAGAGCCACAAGTCGCGCGTTGCGGAAGAAATTCGCAACAGCGCGGGTGGCGATTGCGAAGCAACTGCAATGTGGTCAATGGGAGTTGCCCCAAAGGGCAAGTTAAAAATAATAAACAACTTACAACCGCTTCAACATTTTATTTTGTTGAGGCGGTTGCTTTATTTTCACACCCTCCAGACCATTCTGGAGGGTATTTTAACATTATAATTAACGAATGTAATTTGACACCACTTTTTGACACCAGTAGCAGTTGTCTGAGAACAGAAGAAAGAAGAATACAAAGAGGTTATTTCTTTCTTGAAGCGTGGTTACTCTGTACGAAACACAGCGATACTCTCAAATGTAAGCGTTAGCACAGTACAGAGAGTAAAGAGAGAGTTTTGTTTACAGCAGATATGAAACAAAAACACTCTCTAACAAATCAATTTATCTAACACGCTAAAATCTAAACATATTAAATATTTTTCGTTATTACAACATACTTAGACAGTTTTATTCCTTTTCTTATTTCTGTCGCATATGTCGTACCTTTCAAAGAAGAATACTCTACAATATCTTCAGGTCTTATATTATTTTCTTTTATAACATCTGCAAATTTAATTCCAAAACACTGCACAAGAGCATTACACTCTTTTCGTTGTTTACCAATTTCATAGTGACGTTCCAATTCCTTGGATAATTCTTGCAATGACATGACTCTATAAATTTATTATAAACAAAGTTACTACTATTT
>JAFTTA010000188.1 GCA_017467015.1 Bacteroidaceae bacterium | reverse complement strand
GACTACAACGAAATTCTGGCGCTGCGCAAAAAAATTGCACCGAAATTCAAAGAAGCATTTATCATAGCCTTCCGCAACGGAGTAAGGATGGACACGCAGAAAGCAATAAACGAGTTCAAACAAAATAAAAAGAGAAAATGAAGAAAATTTTTTCACGGGAAGTTCTCATAGGAGGCACCGGCATATTAGCAATAGTATTGATATATTTCCTTATAAACTTTTTTAAAGGAATAAACCTGTTCAACCCCGAGAACCATTACTACATCAAATTCCCAGATGTATGCCAGCTTGTAAACTCAAGCCCCGTATTCATCAACGGATACAGCGTGGGCAATGTGCGCAACATTGATTACGACTACGAGAACCCTGGTAACATCATCGTGACGATAGAGATTGACGAACGTATGAAAGTACCCTCGGGCAGTTACGCCATCATCACTACACATATGTTGGGCGGCACCGATATAAGCCTTGTATTGGGAAATAGCGAAAAAATATTATCACCGGGTGACACCCTTATAGGAGTACCCGACAAAGGCATTGCTGCTGTAGCCGGCGAAAAGATAATTCCCGCATTTGACAACATGATGCCCAAGTTGGACTCCATACTCAGCAATCTAAACATACTGCTTGCCAACCCAGCAATAAACAACACAGTGAACAATGTGGAAATTCTTAGCGAAGAGCTGAAAAAGACAACAGCCGGCATAAACAAGCTGCTGGCAAATGATGTGCCTGCCGTAACAGAGCGCATGGTGAAGATTGAAGACGACATGCTTGCAGTAAGCGGGCAACTTAAACAAATTGATTATGTACAACTGAGCAAACAGCTCGAAAGTTCACTTAAAAACATAGAGCAGGTAACAATAGCACTTAACTCCAAAGAAGGAACTGTGGGTATGTTACTCAACGACTCCACTCTCTATCGCAACCTGTGTAACACATGCGAACAAGCAGAATCGCTTCTTGTGAATCTGCGCGAACAACCGGGACGTTATGTACATTTCTCACTTTTCGGACGCAAAAACAAATAATCCAAAAGATTACGACACACATGAAAAAAATTCAATACAACACCACTGGCACATGCTCATTCTGTATAGAGGTAACAGGTGAAAACGGATGCATTGTCGATGTAAAATTCTACGGTGGATGTCATGGCAACCTACAAGGGATAAGCCAATTAGTAAAGGGCATGAAATATGAGGATGTCATTGCTCGCTTAGACCATATACGCTGTGGCATGAAAGAGACATCTTGCCCCCACCAGCTATGTTGTGCCATAAGAGAGTTGATAGCAGAGGAGAAAGGATAAAATACTATCGCTCGGCTACAAAAATAAAATGTATTTATTTTGTGTTGCACTCGCTTAATCGTATCTTTGCAGAATGTAAAAGAAACATACAATTGAATAAAAATATCAAATAAACATATAGACTGATGCTGACGCTAAAAGTTATTACCCAAGAGACAGAAAAAGTGTTGAAAGGGTTGGAAAAGAAGCATTTCAAAAATGCAAAAGAGACAATCGACCAAGTATTGGAATTAGATAAAGTGCGCCGTGCTTCGCAGGGCGAACTCGATGCCACATTGCAACAAAGCAAACAACTTGCAGCAAAAATAGGTCAACTGATGAAGGAGAAAAACATCGCCGAGGCTGAAGAGGTGAAAAAACAGGTTGCCGAGCTGAAAGAGAAATCAAAAGCTTTGGAGACTGCTATGGAAGAAGCAGCCGGAAAAATACAGGAGATTCTTTATACCATCCCTAACCTGCCCAACGACTCTGTTCCCGAGGGTTACGGTGCTGAAGACAACGTGACAGAGCGCGAAGGTGGTATAAAACCTCAATTGGGCGAGGACGCACTGCCCCACTGGGACTTGGCTAAAAAATATGACCTTATAGATTTTGAACTCGGTGTAAAAATTACCGGAGCCGGATTCCCCGTGTACAAAGGCAAAGGTGCACGTTTGCAACGCGCTCTCATAAACTTCTTCCTCGACGAAGCACGCGACGCCGGTTATCTCGAAATTGAGCCTCCTTATGTTGTAAACGAGGCTTCAGGTTATGGTACAGGTCAGTTGCCCGACAAAGAGGGACAGATGTACCACTGCAAATTGGACGATTTCTATCTTATTCCCACAGCAGAGGTACCTGTGACAAATATTTATCGCGATGTCATTCTCGACGAGAAGTCATTGCCCATCAAAAACTGTGCATACTCGGCTTGTTTCCGTCGTGAGGCAGGCTCATATGGCAAGGATGTACGCGGTTTGAACCGTCTGCACCAATTCAACAAAGTGGAGATTGTACGCATAGACACACCCGAGCACTCATACGAATCGCTCGACGAGATGATTGCACACGTTGAGGGTCTTGTACAGAAGTTGGAGCTTCCCTACAGAATTTTGCGCCTTTGCGGTGGTGACATGAGCTTCACATCGTCAATAACATTTGACTTTGAGGTATACTCGGCTGCTCAGGAGCGCTGGTTAGAGGTAAGTTCTGTATCAAACTTCGAGTCATATCAGGCAAACCGTCTGAAATGCCGCTATCGTAATGCCGACAAAAAGACCGAATTGTGCCACACACTCAACGGTTCTGCTCTTGCACTTCCTCGTATAGTTGCAGCAATATTGGAGAACAACCAGACACCCGAAGGCATCAGAATACCCAAGGTGCTTGTACCCTACTGCGGCTTCGACATCATTGATTAACACAAACCACAAAAAGAATAGACACAATGTACAAAATAGTTTCAAAAGAACAGTTTTCACAGAATGTATTCCGTCTGTGCGTGGAAGCTCCACTCATAGCACGTGCTTGCCGTGCAGGTAACTTCGTCATCGTCAGAATAGCCGACAAAGGCGAACGTATCCCCTTGACAATTGCAGCATCGGATGCCGAAAAAGGAATCATCACCCTTGTGGTGCAGCGCGTAGGACTCAGTTCCACACGTCTGTGCGAGCTTAACGAGGGCGACGAAATCCTCGACGTAGTAGGTCCCCTGGGACAGCCCACACACATTGAGAACCATGGTACAGTGGTTTGTGCCGGTGGTGGTGTAGGCGTAGCCCCCATGCTCCCCATAGCAACAGCACTGAAGAAAGCAGGAAACCGAGTAATTTCGGTACTTGCAGGGCGCAGCAAAGAACTTATCATCCTTGAGAAAGAGGTACGCGCAGTATCCGACGAGGTAATCATAATGACAGACGACGGCTCATACGGCGACAAAGGTCTTGTTACAGAAGGTGTGGAACGCGTTATCAAACGCGAGAAGGTAGACAAATGTTTCGCTATCGGTCCTGCCGTGATGATGAAATTCGTGTGCCTGCTGACAAAGAAATATGAAATCCCCACAGAGGTATCGCTCAACACCATTATGGTTGATGGTACAGGTATGTGCGGTGCCTGCCGTGTGACTGTCGACGGAAAGACAAAATTCGTTTGCGTAGATGGTCCCGAGTTTGATGGTCACAAGGTAGACTTCGACGGAATGTTGAAGCGCTTGGCAGCCTTCAAGGACATGGAGCGCGAAGAGATCGAGAAATACAACGATGTACACTGCGAAGCCGACCCTGCTCAGAACGAGGATGCAGAACTTATTGACAGAAATGCCGAGTGGCGCGTGGCTCTGCGTGGCAAGATGAAAGCCAAAGACAGAACTAACATAGAGCGTTGCGTGATGCCCGAGCTCGACCCCGTTTATCGTGCCCGCAGCTTGCGCTAGGAGGTTAACCGCGGTCTCACCGAAGAGATGGCACTCACCGAAGCACAGCGCTGTCTCGACTGCCCTAACCCCACATGTATGGAGGGTTGCCCTGTAAGCATCAACATCCCCTCATTCATAAAAAACATTGAACGTGGTGAGTTTGGTAAAGCAGCAAAGGTGTTGAAGATGACAAGTTCACTGCCAGCCGTTTGTGGCCGCGTGTGTCCACAAGAGAAACAGTGCGAGTCGAAGTGTATGCATTTGAAGATGGGTAAAAAAGCGGTAGCCATCGGTTCGCTCGAGCGCTTTGCAGCCGACTATGCCCGTGAGCATGGCGAACTTTCAGCCCCCGTTATTGCACCTGCCAAAGGCATTAAGGTGGCAGTTGTTGGTTCAGGCCCCGCAGGTCTCTCTTTTGCCGGCGACATGGCAAAAATGGGCTACGATGTGACTGTATTCGAAGCACTGCACGAGATAGGCGGTGTATTGAAATATGGTATCCCCGAATTCCGTCTGCCCAACGCCATTGTGGATGTTGAAATCAATACACTTGAGCAGATGGGAGTTAAATTCGTGAAAGACTGCGTGATAGGAAAAACACTCTCCATTGCCGACCTCGAAGCCGATGGATTCAAAGGCATATTCGTGGCATCGGGCGCAGGACTCCCCAACTTCATGAACATCCCCGGTGAGAACTCTATAAACATCATGTCGTCTAACGAATACCTCACCCGCGTGAACCTCATGGACGCATCGAACCCCGAGAGCGACACACCCATGAGAATAGGTAAACGCGTGGCAGTTGTCGGTGGCGGCAACACAGCCATGGACTCAGTGAGAACAGCACTTCGTTTGGGCGCAGAGAAGGCTATGATAATCTATCGTCGTTCCGAGGCTGAAATGCCCGCACGTCTCGAGGAGGTTAAACATGCAAAAGAAGAGGGCGTAGAGTTCCTCACACTGCACAACCCCATCGAATATATTGCCGACGAGAATGGTTGCGTGAAACAGATTGTTCTGCAAAAGATGGAACTTGGAGAACCCGATGCATCGGGACGTCGTTCACCCGTACCCATCGAAGGTGCAATAGAGACCATTGACATCGATACAGCTGTTGTCAGCGTTGGTGTATCGCCCAACCCCCTTGTTCCCACATCAGTAGAAGGACTGGAGCTTGGACGCAAGAACACCATTGCTGTAAACGAGAAGATGCAATCGTCGATACCTACCATATTCGCAGGTGGCGACATTGTACGAGGAGGCGCTACAGTAATTCTCGCCATGGGCGACGGACGCAAAGCCGCTGCCTCAATGGATGAGATGTTGTCTGCTAAATAATATATAAAAACAGATAGAAAAGCGGGATTGAGTGTTATTTATAACATCAGTCCCGCTTTTTACAAACAAAACAACCAAACAATGAAAAAACTTCTGTCACTATTGATATTTATTACTACATTGATAGCTGCCTGTACACAGAAAACGCCACATGTTCAGGTACGCCACAATGTACTCGACAGCATTCCCACCGAGAAGCCTATCCTTGATAAAAAATATAGTTTGAACGAAGAAGTCTTTACTAAAGAGATTGAGGTCATCTATGAAAAAGAGCGTGTTTGGTACTCCAAACTACCCGAGGGGGTGAGTGCAAACGTCAACGGCAAAAACATCAGCTTCGTTTCAAAAACAGGAGGTGTGAGCTTCAACCTCTCGGGACACTGCGATAATGGCTCATTCGCTCTGCACAGCGACAGCACAATGATGATTACACTCGACGGACTGGCACTCGCATCGAGGAGTGATGCGGCAATGAGAATAAGCAGCAATCAAGTAACATACCTGAAAAGTAAAAAGAAGACAATCAACTTTTTGGTAGATGCACCGTGTCAACCATCAGCTGACACGGTGAAGACAGCAGCTGTGCTGCAAGTAACAGGCGACATTGTGATGTGCGGAGGCGGTAAACTTGCGCTTAGCGGCAAACGTCGAAGCGCTATAAATTGCAGTGGTCGCATCATAATAGATAACGGAACCATATCCGTCGAGGATGCCGTGCGCGATGCCATATGTGCCGACGGAGGAGTGGCAGTGACCGGTGGCAATCTACGCGTTAATGCCACAAAAGACGCTATAAAATCGAAGAGAGGGAATGTACTGTTCCTTGGAGGCATCACACAACTGACAGCCACAGGGCAAAAGGGCGACGGAGTGCAAGCCTCAAACATCTACATATACGATGGCTATGTGACAATAAACACCAAAGGAAACGCATCGCGAGGTTTCAATGCCAAACGCTCTGTATATGTCATCGATGGCACGCTGTCTGTGGTAACCGAGGGCAGTTACACATTCTCGCCCAAAAAGGCCGACTACAGTTCAAGCGCCTGCATAAAATGCAACAATTCGATATACATGAAGGGCGGCTATCTCAATTTAGAGAACCGCGCAACAGCCGGCAAAGGCATCAACTGCAACGGCAAAATGCAGATGGACGGCGGACTGCTGCTAGTGCGAAACACGGGCAACGATATAGTACACCCCACCCTGCAAGATGCACACGCCTCGGCAAAAGGAATAAAATGCGACAGCATAATCTCCATCAACGGCGGAAAAATAGAGGTACTTGTATTTGGCGAGGGTGAACGCTGCGAAGGTATTGAGTCTAAAGAGAGAATTATCATAGGTGGCGATGCCGAAGTATATGTCTACGCCACAGACGATGCAATAAACTGCGGAAACAATTTCATTGTCAACAGCGGTAAGGTGTATGCCTACTCCGCTATGAACGACGCAATAGACAGCAATGGGAAAATAACCATAAATGGCGGCATGGTAGTAGCCAACGGCAGCGATAGTCCCGAGCAAGGTATCGATTGCGACTTCGACGCAAACTTCTGCATCACAGGCGGCGAAGTAATATCCATAGGAGGAATGATGGGACGCGCTCCAAACATGCCTCGCAACAGAGCAACAACTGCGCGTTCAGCAGTCATGAGCGGTATGGAGCTCAAACGCGACAAATACATTAATCTGTGCGACGAGAAAGGTAAAGCCATCATTTCGTACAGACTGCCACGCAACATCAATCGCGGAGGAGTTATAATATCATCACCCGCACTCAGCGACGGCAAAAGCTACAAGTTTGCCATAAGCGACACCATCGAAGGTGGCGACCACTGTGGCAACGGAGTATATCGTGATGGAAACATTTCAGAAGAAAAGATTTTCAACATTACTCCGACATCAATAGTAACAAGAGTGGACAGAGAAGGAAACATTGAGCATCTCGAAATGGACACCACAGAATTCAACCCGGGGATGATGCCGCCACCGCCACCACACGGACAAGGCGCACCGGGAATGATGCCGCCACCACACGGACAAGGCGTACCGGGAATGATGCCGCCACCACACGGACAAGGTGCACCGGGAATGATGCCGCCGCATACAGACATCAAAGACCTCCCAGACAGCATAAGAAAGAAATTCTTCTCGCCAGACGGCAAACCCCTCTTTCCTCCACCCTTCCTCAAGAAAAAAGGTGCCGATGAGGGATACGACATTAACCATTTGCCTGGCGGTGGTTGGTAAGACTAATAAAATAGAAACGAGACCGCGATTGGGTCTCGTTTCTATTTACTATTACACCGTCACAGCCAAAGCTCTTTTTGAACGGAACTCAGACAGGGAGTAGCCCGTGTGACGTTTAAAATATCTGTTAAGATATGATTGGTCGGGGAAGTGATAATCACCGACAAGTTCTTGAAAAGTCTTGTGAGTGTACATAAGAGCCACCTGTAATTCAACAATTGTGTAGTGGTCAATTATATTTTTTGCATTCTGCCCTGCCGCTCGTTGACACACAGAATTCAGATTTCTGGTAGAAATAGCCAGTTTGTCAGCGTAGAACTGCACCGAGCGTTCCTCTCTGAAATGTTGTGTGATAAGATCGCGGAACTGAAGAAAAGTTTTCTCCTTATCTTCCAGCCCCATATCCTTTTTCGCCTGTTCGTTAGATGTATAAGCCTGTGCCTGCTGAGCAAACAATAGCAAAGCATTTGCCGATAAGATAATATTTTTTCTACAATAATCGTTGTTTGGTATGACATAGGATAGTTCGTCCTCGATAATCTCGACCTGCTTGAAAATGTTCGCAATAAATGCCTGTTCATTTGAAGTGCCACGGCATTTATATGCACGGCAAAGCATCAACTGAATCATATCCGTACTGAACGAACAACGTG
>JAFTTA010000187.1 GCA_017467015.1 Bacteroidaceae bacterium | reverse complement strand
TCCGGTCGCATATTAATATGCGACCGGAGGTTCTTTACAACCAAATCAATTACCTGCAAGTTTTGCCTCGTTCCATAGAGCATCCATTTCGCCTAATGTCATATCACGCAACGACTTGCCCTGTTCTTTTGCGCGCTGTTCTATGTATGAAAAACGGGAATAAAACTTCTTATTCGTGCGTTCAAGAGCATTATCGGGATTAATATCATAGAAGCGACTCACATTCACCAAACTAAACAGAAAATCGCCAAACTCGGCTTCCGAGGCATCAATATCGCCACGCTCAAGTTCCACACGCAATTCGCGCAATTCCTCCTGCACCTTTTCCCATACATCATCACGTTTCTCCCAGTCGAAACCCACATTTGCAGCCTTCTCCTGCATGCGGAACGCTTTTATGAGCGAAGGCATCGACATAGGCACACCACTGAGCAAACTTTTATTGCCATCTTTCTCCTTCAACTTCAACTGCTCCCAATTCTTGCAAACCTCACCTGCAGTCTCAGCCTTTACACTGCCAAATACATGCGGATGACGATATATCAGTTTCTCACAAAGGCGATCGAAGACATCCTTTAAATCAAACTGCCCCTTTTCAGAAGCAATCTTTGCATAGAAAGCCACATGCAGAGCCACATCACCCAATTCTTTACAAATATCAGGCGTATCGTCATTAATAAGAGCTTCGGAAAGTTCATACACCTCTTCCAAAGTATTAGGACGCAAACTCTCGTTAGTCTGCTTTCTATCCCAAGGACATTTCTCTCGAAGTTCGTCCAAAACATCAAGGAAACGACTAAACGCCTCCAAAATTTCATTTCTACTATGCATAATCTTATTTTTTTCGTCTGCAAATGTAATTAATTTAATAATATAGATTAACTTTGCAGTTAACTTTTAAACAATAAAAAAAACAACACCAAAAATAAATCAATAAACCATGAGTTTAGCAAGCACATATATTCCTGCGGAAGTTGAAGAAAAGTGGTACGAATATTGGATGAAACACAATCTGTTTCACTCCGAGCCTGACGAAAGAGAGCCCTATACTATTGTAATTCCTCCTCCCAACGTCACAGGAGTTCTTCACATGGGTCACATGCTTAACAATACCATACAAGACATACTTGTACGTCGTGCCCGCATGAAAGGTAAAAATGCTTGCTGGGTACCCGGTACCGACCATGCATCCATTGCCACAGAAGCCAAGGTGGTGAAAAAACTTGCTGAACAAGGGATAAAAAAGAGCGACCTCACACGAGAGGAGTTCTTGAAACACGCATGGGAGTGGACAGACGAACATGGTGGCATCATCCTTAAACAGCTTCGCAAACTCGGCGCATCATGTGACTGGGACAGGACCTCTTTCACCATGGATGAGACACGCAGTGCAAGCGTAATAAAAGTATTCTGTAACCTCTACAACAAAGGACTCATCTACCGCGGCTTGCGTATGGTAAACTGGGATCCTAAGGCACAGACAGCACTCAGTAACGAAGAGGTAATATACAAAGAAGAAAAGAGCAAACTCTACTATCTGAAATACTATGTAGACGAAGCAACAGGCAGCACCGACGGCGAAGAGACAGACGCAGTGACACTAACCCCTGACGCACCCTTCGACCCCACAGTTAAGCACCAAATACTGCACCGCGACGAAAACGGTCGTCGTTACGCAGTAGTTGCCACCACCCGTCCCGAGACAATCATGGGCGACACAGCAATGTGCATCAACCCCAAAGACCCCAAAAACAGCTGGCTCAAAGGCAAACGTGTGATAGTCCCCCTCGTAGGACGTTCCATCCCCGTGATTGAAGACCGCTATGTAGAAATAGAATTCGGAACAGGCTGTCTGAAAGTAACCCCCGCACACGACACCAACGACTACATGCTGGGCAAGAAACACAATCTCGACACAATTGACATATTCAACCCCGACGCCACCTTAAGCGAAGCAGCCGGAATGTATGTAGGCATGGACCGCATGGCAGTGCGCAAACAGATATCAAAAGATCTGGAAGCAGCAGGACTGCTCGAAAAAGTCGAAGACTATGTAAACAAAGTAGGTTACAGCGAGCGTAACGCCGACACAGCAGTGGAACCACGACTCTGCATGCAATGGTTCCTCAGCATGCAGCACTTTGCCGACATAGCCCTTCCACCAGTTATGGAGGACAAATTGAAATTCTACCCTGCAAAATACAAGACAACATATAAAAACTGGTTAGAGAACATACAAGACTGGTGCATCAGTCGCCAGCTATGGTGGGGACACCGCATACCCGCCTATTTCCTTCCCACAGCCGAAGGAACAGAAGAGCAATTCGTTGTGGCAGAGACAAAAGAACAGGCGCTCGAACTTGCACGCAACATCACAGGCTACGAAAACATCACAGCCGACCAACTCACACAAGACGAAGACGCACTCGACACATGGTTCAGTTCGTGGTTGTGGCCTATTTCACTTTTCGACGGCATACGCAACCCCGACAACAAAGAGATAAATTACTACTACCCCACATGCGACCTTGTCACAGGACCCGACATCATCTTCTTCTGGGTGGCACGCATGATAATGGCAGGCTACGAATACAAAGGAGACATGCCCTTCCGCAACGTCTACTTCACCGGCATCGTACGCGACAAGTTGGGACGCAAAATGAGCAAATCACTCGGAAACAGCCCCGACCCCTTGGAACTGATAGCACAATACGGTGCCGACGGAGTGCGCATGGGTATAATGCTCTCTGCCCCAGCAGGCAACGATATACTCTTCGACGAATCGCTTTGCGAACAAGGACGTAACTTCTGCAACAAGATATGGAACGCTTTCCGTCTGGTTAAAGGCTGGAGCGTTAGCGAAGAGGTTGCACAACCCGAAAGTTCGAAAACAGCAATCGAATGGTTCAAAGCCATACTATCGCAAAAAGCAGCAGAGATAGAAGACCTTTTTGGCAAATACCGCATCAGCGAAGCCCTAATGAGCGTCTACACTCTCTTCTGGGACGAATTCTCGGCATGGTACCTCGAAATGGTGAAACCCGCATACGGCACACCCATCGACAAAGCCACATACGACGCCACACTCTGCTTCTTCAACGACCTATTGCGTCTGTTACACCCCTTCATGCCCTTCATCACCGAAGAATTGTGGCAGTCACTCAGCGAGCGCAAAGAAGGCGAAAGCCTAATGATGCAGACCATACTCGACCTGGAGACACCTTGCGACACCCTACTGCTGACAAAAATAGAATCACTCAAAGAGGTAGTAACAAACATAAGAGCGATACGTACACAAAAGAACATATCACCCCGTACACCACTCGCTTTGCAAATCGTTGGTACACCACCCGTTGAAGGTCTTGAAGCCACACTTGCAAAAATGGCAGAGCTATCATCGATAGACTATGTATCAACAGCCGATGACACCGCAGCATCATTCCGCGTAGGCACAACCGAGTATGCAGTACCCCTTGGCGACCTCATAGACAAAGATGCCGAGATAGCAAAACTGCAAGAGGAACTAACATATCTTGAAGGCTTCCTCAAGAAAGTTGAAGCAAAACTCAACAACCCAAATTTCGTAGGGAAAGCACCCGAGAATGTCATTGCCGCCGAAAAGAAAAAACAGTCCGACGCCAATGAAAAGATTTCAATGCTGAAAGAAAACATCGAAAAATTATCAAAATAATAGAATAAGATGGTTTTAGACAAACAAAAAATAGTATACATATCAGTATCGGCAGTACTGCTGATAGCAGCCATAGTATTGGGCATAATGCTTGCCGATAGCCAAAAGCAGAATGCCGAGATGCAAGAGTTGTTCGCCATAGAAAAAGAAGAACTTGAGAACGAATACTCGACCTTCGCCACGCAATACGACGAATTGCAGATACGCATCACCAACGATTCACTGCTCGATAAGCTCGAACAGGAAAAACTCAAGACGCAGCAACTGCTCGAAGAGCTACGCCAGACCAAAGCCACAGACGCAGCAGAAATAACCCGTCTGAAAAAAGAACTTAAAACCGTACGCGCCGTACTTCGCAGCTATGTAGTGCAGATAGACTCACTCAACAGAGCAAACGAACAGCTTCAGAAAGAGAACAAACGAGTGAAAGCGCGTTATAGCGAAGCCACACGACAGATAGACAAGATAACCGAAGAGAAAGAAAATCTTTCGAAAAAGGTAACACTTGCTTCACAACTCGACGCCATTGGCATCAGCTTCACACCCATCAAAAAGAATGGCAAGGCTGCACGCAAAATTAAAGATGCAAAGAAACTTGCCATAGGTTTCACCATTGCGAAAAACATCACCACAGAGACCGGTGAGAAAGCTATTTATGTACGCATACTTAAACCCGACGAAGAGGTGCTCTCAAAAAGCAATAGCGACACATTTGCATACGAAAATCAAGAGTTGCAATACTCTATAAAGAAATATGTCGAATACACAGGCGAAGAGCAGAGCGTAAAAGTATATTGGGATGTAGAGGAATTCCTGCAAGCAGGAACATACAAAGTCTTCATCTTTGCCGATGGAAACATGATAGGTTCCAACAGCTTCGTAGTAAAGAAATAACAACAAGGTGTAAACACTCACTACAATGAAACGAATACTTGTAACAGGAGGAGCAGGCTTCATAGGTTCACATCTTTGCGAACGTCTACTGAACGAAGGCAACGATGTTATATGTCTTGACAACTACTTTACAGGCAGTAAAGACAACATACGCCACCTCATAGGCAACGACCACTTCGAGCTTGTACGTCACGACATCACCAAGCCCTATACAGCCGAAGTAGACGAGATATACAATCTTGCCTGCCCAGCATCGCCTATACACTACCAATACGATGCAGTTAAAACAATACAGACCTGCGTAATAGGCTCAATGAATATGTTAGGTCTAGCCAAGCAGGTGAGAGCCAAAATATTACAAGCATCAACAAGCGAAGTCTACGGCGACCCAACCATACACCCGCAGGTGGAGAGCTATTGGGGCAACGTCAACCCCATCGGCATACGCTCGTGCTACGACGAAGGCAAACGCTGTGCCGAAACACTTTTCATGGACTATCACAGACAAAACAATCTGCGCATAAAAATAGTACGCATCTTCAACACCTACGGTCCGCGTATGAGCATGAACGACGGACGCGTAGTTTCAAACTTCATTGTGCAAGCACTGCAAGGCAAAGACATCACAATTTACGGCGATGGCAAACAAACCCGCAGTTTCCAATATGTCGACGACCTTGTAGAAGGCATGATAAGAATGATGAACACCGGCGACCAATTCGTAGG
>JAFTTA010000186.1 GCA_017467015.1 Bacteroidaceae bacterium | reverse complement strand
AGTTTTTTATTAGGAGAAACAGACTATACGGTTTCAACAAGACAAACCATTTTTTAGAAATTCAACTATTTCTTAGTGCCTATCCTCCGGCTTATTTGGGTCATTTACTATGTGCAGTGGTACAAGCTCAATATAATCGAACGTGACACCATTAAAATCCGTAATATCAGATACATTTTTGAAGCGTAATCTATTCCCAAAATTGGTTGTCTTACAAAGAAGGAATACGCTTGTCGCCCAAATAAGTTCGCTGTTTCTGAAGCAATTTTGCAGATGCTCCGCAGATGCAAAATAGTAAATTTTGTTATTTTAAGGGGTTAGGTTGCTTAATATATACAAAAATAGAGTACCTTTGTCTGTCACATGCACTTCACAGAGGGCAACGACCAATAAAAAAGATGTTTTTAATTGACTCCATAGCCACCTTTGGCAAATATCTGATGCTGATGAAAAGGGTATTTGCCCGTCCCGAAAGCGGGCGTATGTATTTCAGACAATACATACGCGAAGTGTCGCAGTTGGGAATAAACTCGATACCCATAGTGCTGCTTATCTCCTTTTTCATAGGCGCCGTGATTTGTATTCAGATGAAACTGAACGTGGAGAGCGCATGGATGCCCAAATTTGTGGTAGGCTATGCCACACGCGAAATCCTGCTACTGGAATTTTCATCATCCATCATGTGTCTGATACTTGCCGGCAAGGTTGGTTCAAACATAACATCGGAGATTGGCGCCATGCGCGTGACACAACAAATAGACGCGCTGGAGATAATGGGCGTAAACTCTGCCAACTATCTGATATTCCCCAAAATAACAGCATTGGTATCGATGATTCCCATCTTGGTTATCTTCAGCGTTTTCGCCGGAGTGATGGGAGCATACGGCATAAGCATCTTCACCGGCATAATGACCCCCGACGACCTCACCTATGGTCTGCAATATGAATTTTCGCAATGGTACATATGGTGCAGCATCATCAAGTCGCTGTTCTTTGCTTTCATCATCACCTCGGTAGCATCGTTCTATGGTTACACCGTTGATGGCGGCTCCATAGAGGTGGGCAAGGCAAGCACCGACGCCGTGGTCAGTTGCAGTGTACTGATACTCTTTGCCGACATTGTACTTACACAAATTCTGATGCAATGATAGAAATCGAGTCAATATCAAAGAATTTCGAGAAACAGGTGGTGCTCGACAACATAAACGCCACTTTCGGCAACGGCAAGACCAACCTTATTATCGGTCTCAGCGGTGCCGGAAAGACCGTATTGCTGAAATGTATCGTGGGGCTGCTGACACCCGACAGTGGCAAGGTGCTGTACGACGGCAGAGACCTTATAACCATAAGCAAGAAAGAGCGCCTGATGTTGCGACGCGAAATGGGGATGTTATTCCAAAGCGCAGCCCTGTTCGACTCGATGAGCGTGCTGGAGAATGTGATGTTTCCGTTGGATATGTTCTCGGACATGAACAGCGACGACCGTCTGAAGCGTGCCCGCTTCTGCCTCGAAAGGGTGAACATGATTGACGCGCAATACAAGAACCCGTCGGAACTGTCGGGAGGCATGCAGAAGCGAGCAGCCATAGCCCGTGCCATAGCCCTTGAACCACGCTACCTCTTCTGCGACGAACCAAACTCGGGACTCGACCCACAAACCTCGCTCATCATCGACGAACTTATACACAACATCACCGAAGAGTATCAGATAACCACCATCGTGAACACCCACGACATGAACTCGGTAATGGGCATAGGCGACCATATTATCTTCCTTGCCGAAGGACGTAAATCGTGGGAGGGCACAAAGGATGAAATTCTTTACACCGATAACAGCCGATTGAACGAGTTCCTCTTCTCGTCGGACCTGCTGCGAAAAGTAAGAAAGAGCGAAAAGTGACACACTTTTCGCTCTTTCTTACTTATATTCAAATGTCTGAATGATTGAGCAGGTTTACATGCACGTTTTTCTCCTCACGAATCAAGCATTTATCAATTTTGCCATCCTCATCAATCGTCACCTTGTAGGTAGCAACATCACAATCACCAACGTAAAAACTTTCTACATCCGTAAAATTATATTGAGTGACAAGAACCCCGAGCTCATCAGTCAAAGAATCTATTATAAAAGCCGAACTAAGACTAGAGGTTCCAACAACCTCAAAATCCATCATTTCTCCACTCCTGCTGTACGTAAGCAACAGGGCATCGTCGTACGCAACGTACCTGTTTTTATCAAAATAACAACTGGCAAAAATAGATACCAAATGATAATTAACGGATTCTATTCTGTAGCAAGGACGATAAAGAATTTTTTTTGCTATGAAATTACTATCATCGTCGCAGGGCAAAAACGAAGAAAAAAGAAACTTGCACAACTCCGGGCACCACTTCTCCTCGGGGAACTGCTTACGAATTTTAAAAAACGTCTCATCTAATTGAGAATTATCATCTAATGTAAATTGTTCAAGATAAGAACTGAACCTATCCCTACGTTGCTCATCGGCAGTTGAAAGACTGCAACTATATATACTGAAAAAGAACAAAAAGGAATAAAATATAAATCCAAAGAATATTCTCATAACGAATATAAATAGTTAATCATTATACCATTTTTCCGATAAAGTTACTTTTATATTTTTCTCCTCACGAATCAAGCATTTGTCAATTTTTCCATCCTCATCAATCGTTACCTTGTAGGTAGCAACATCACAATCACCATCATATAGATTCTCACATGCTTTGAACACATATTGCGTATATGCTATCTCATTATCACTTTCTAAGGGATAAATTTTATATGCCTCCACGTCACCGACAGTACCTACTATTGCAAAATCAATGATTCTACCAGTTTTGTCATATGTTGCCAATATATTATCATCGTATGGATAGCAAGCTACCCTCGGGATATCGCAAGCGCCATTGAAAGAGACTATATAATAGTTCGCTCTTTCAATTTTGCAACAAGGACTATAAACAATTTGTCTTGCTTCACACTTACATTCATCATCATACGGAAGAAATAAAGAAAAGTAGAAATTATCTATTACGGGTTCGTATCTTTCTGTTGAGTATTTTTCGCGAACATCAAACAACGACTTATCCAAACCCACGTGTTTGTACGGTGCAAACTGCGTGAGAAAAGAGTCGAATTTTGCCTTGTGATAATTCTCAATGCTTCCATCATCGCTACAATCTGAAGAGCCCGAAGCAGATGCCAGACCCCATGAGCAGCCTGAAAGCAACAATAGACAAAAAAATATTGAAATAAAATAACTCATTCTTCCTGTTTTTTGAATTGTTTCTTTTTATTAAGCCGGACACTGATCTGACCCCAAAAAGTTGGACTTATTAATAGATAAATTTATTGGTAAAGAGTTCGGTATTGCACCGGACTCTTTCCTTTTAGTCTCAGTTTAATTCTGTCATTGTTGTAGTAATGGATATACCTCTTTATTTCCTGTTTGAAGTGATCCATATCCTTGAACTCCTGCAAATATAGTAATTCAGATTTCATTATTCCAAAGAAGTTCTCCATCATTGCATTATCAAGGCAGTTGCCCTTTCGTGACATACTCTGTACAATGCCATTGCGTTT
>JAFTTA010000185.1 GCA_017467015.1 Bacteroidaceae bacterium | reverse complement strand
TTTCTTGTTTGCAGGATGTTTTGTTGTATGTTCCTTCTGCTTTCAATTCGCAATCCACACGTTTGGTGTTGCTTATGGGAAATTCGCATAAACTCTTTTGGCAGACTGTTTGTGAAAAGATTGAGGGCATGGTCTCACTTGCTGATTATAATAGAAGTAAAACGAAAATAGAAAAAAGTTTTGCATCGGGATATGGCACACTCCTTTTCTACGAAGATAAAGCGATAATTGCCCAAATGAAAAAGGATTTTCCTTTGTATGCCAAGGATTTTAATATCTATTCTGAACATACATCTGCAATGCATCAGTTTGCAACTTGGTTGCTTTTTTCCGAACTGGGGATGGGGGCGTCGTTGCAGCATTATGGTGCATTGGTGGAAAGAGACTGTGTGTCGCTGTTTGATGTACCCGATGATTGGCGCTTAGTAGCTCAGATGCCATTTGGGAAGGCTTTGGATGTACCGGGAGAGAAGTCGCAAATTTCAATGGAAGAGAGGTTGAGAATCTGTTACTAAACGAATTTGAGCGTTAATTTAATTGCTTTCTAAATAATTCCCGTTTTTTTTGATTATCTTCGTCTGTTATTTATTTCATATATTTACTAAGATGTTGGCGAAGATAATTGCAAACGAACTTTTGCTTAGCGAAAGGCAGGTCAGAAACACCATTGAATTGTTGGAGGGTGGTGCGACTGTCCCTTTTATTGCGCGATACAGAAAAGAGGCTACCGGCTCGTTGGACGAGGTTGTCATAGGCAAAATAAAGGATTTGAACGAGAAGTATACTGAGTTGCAACGTCGTAAGGAAACCATTCTTGTGACCATAGAAGAACAAGGAAAACTGACTGAAGAATTGCGTAAACGTATTTCTGATTGTTTTAATTCTGTGGAACTTGAAGATATTTATCTGCCTTTCCGTCCTAAACGCCGTACACGTGCTACAATTGCTCGCGAACGAGGTCTCGAACCTCTAGCCGATGTTATTTTCTTGCAGCAAAAAGGAGGAATAGAGGCTTTTGCCCGCAATTTTGTGAACAATGAGGTTGCTTCAGTGGAAGAGGCGCTCTCGGGGGCTTGCGATATTATTGCCGAAAGGGTTTCTGAGGATGAATATGCGCGTAATGCTGCTCGTCGCTCATTTCAGCGCTATGGTGTTGTTACCACAAAAGTAGTAAAGGGTAAAGAGGCTGATGGTATAAAGTATGCCGACTATTATGAGGCTTCGGCACCTGTGGCTCGTGTGTCATCGCATAGGTTGCTGGCTATGATGCGTGGCGAAGAGGAAGGTTTTCTTCGACTCTCGATTTCTGTAGATGACGAGCCTGTGCTGGAGCAACTTTATCGCCATTTTGTGAAACGTGGTTCACTCTCGAAACACTATATGTGTACAGCAGTTGCCGATGGCTATAAGCGCTTAATAGAGCCGTCGATAGAAAATGAGACGAAGAATGTTGCCAAAATGCGTGCCGATGACGAAGCAATTGCCGTCTTTGCCGAAAATCTTCGTCAGCTATTGTTGTCTGCTCCTCTTGGACAGAAACGTGTTATAGCCATCGACCCCGGTTTTCGCACCGGATGTAAGGTGGTTGTGCTCGATTCACAAGGTAATTTGCTTACACATACAGTTATTTATCCTCATCCTCCACACAACGACCGTGAGAAAGCTGCCTCCCTTTTAGAGTCGTTGGTTAAGGATTATGCTATTGAGGCTTTTGCTATTGGTAACGGCACAGCCGGACGCGAAACGGAGCGTTTTGTACGTTCATTGGGTTTGAATCCGCAGATCTTTTCTGTTAATGAGGATGGTGCTTCGGTATACTCGGCTTCAGCAGTGGCTCGCGAAGAGTTCCCCGATGAAGATGTGACGGTGCGCGGTGCTGTCTCAATAGGACGCAGGCTCATAGACCCCCTGTCGGAACTTGTGAAGATTGAGCCGCGTTCCATTGGAGTGGGGCAGTATCAGCATAGTGTAGATCAGACGAAACTTAAAAACAGACTCGACTCGGTGGTTGAGAGCTGTGTGAACTTAGTCGGTGTAAATGTGAACACTGCGACTAAGCAGATATTGACTCACATTTCGGGATTGGGTCCTATGCTTGCAGCAAACATTGTAAAGTATCGTGCCGAAAATGGCGATTTTCGTTCGCGTAAAGATTTGCTTAAAGTACCTCGTCTCGGCAATAAGGCATTTGAGCAGGCTGCCGGTTTTTTGCGTGTTATTAACGGCAAGGAACCGCTCGATGCGACTGCGGTGCATCCTGAGTCTTATGTTGTTGTTTCTAAAATGGCAAAAGATTGCGGGGTTTCACTTGAGGATTTTGTGGCTGATGCCGACCTTCGCTCCAAAGTCGTTTTACAGGATTATGTGACCGAAACAGTTGGTATGCCGACATTGATTGATATAATGGATGCACTTAACAAGAGAGGGCTTGACCCTCGTGAACATGCTTCGGAATTTGCTTTCGATGCTTCGGTACACGAGATTGAGGATTTGAAACCGGGCATGAAACTTCCCGGACTTGTGTCGAATATAACTGCTTTCGGTGCATTTGTCAACGTCGGTGTGCATCAAGATGGGCTGGTGCATATTTCTCAGTTAACAAACAAATTTGTGACTTCACCATCAGATGTTGTGAAACTTGGACAGCAGGTGATTGTGAAGGTGCTTGAGGTCGACTTAAAGCGAAAACGTATCAGTCTCACAATGAAAGATGTATAGGCTCTAAAACGGTTTGTATTTACTTATTTTAGACGTTTAATTTCTTGCCTATGCCGAGAGCAAAAATGTATGCCGGACTAAGATATTTCATGTTTGGGAAATAACTGCATAGATATATGTCGCAGCTGTTGAACTCATAGTAGAGGGATATTGATTTTATAAACTTATCTTTTAGCTTTTTTGCTTTGAATTCAATTTCTTGTCCGATGAATATATGTGGACGCACGCGTGTGGATATCTGATAATATCCTTCGGGGTATTTTTCCGGCTCTTTTGTCCAGAATTTGTGACTATAGATGGTATTCAGAAAAAGTCCACAGTTGAGTGGCCGCAGATTTATGTTACCGTTTATGACTATGTTCCATGGCGAATAGGTTTGTTTAAGTGTTATTGCTGCTTTCGGTCTGTTGGAATGGCGCTTGGGAACATAACCTATCATCAAAGTTGTTGCCCATTGCTCGCGTTTGCCATACTCCCATTCGGCACCAACCGAAACAAAGCCTATGCTGCCGGCATATTGAATGACACCGCTACGAGGTATAAGCGGGTGACGTCTCCTATTCTCGCTTGCCATACAAGCATACGAGAATGTGAGTGCAATTATAATAATTATTATGTTTTTAATATTTATGAATTTCATAGCTGTAATTTCCTTTGGTGACAGTAAAGACCATATATGTTCTTTCGTGAATACACGGACACATGATGTAGTGTGTGCCATCGCTAAAAAGTTCTCTGTCGCTGTAGGAGTGCCCGTGACCCGAAAGTACGCATAGCAAGTTAGGAAATTCTTTTATTTTGTCGTTGAATTTATCTGCAACTGCATTATTGAATTGCTCAGAGAATGGTTGGGCATGTATCACTATTATTGTTTGCGATATATCTTCTCCGATGTTGGAAAGTTCTTTGTCGAGAAATTCCAAATCAGGGGTATTATCCATTTCTTCTGCCTCCAACGCATTTGTATTAAGACATATAAAGCGGGTGCCGGAGATGGTGAACGCAAAATTTAACGCACCGAATATTCGTTTATATACATATTCGCCCGTTCCTAGAAAATCGTGATTACCTATGACACATATATATGGATATCTTAATTTCTGAAGAATATCTCTCTGCCACATAAATTCTTTGGTCGCTCCAAAGTCGGAAATGTCGCCGCAATGCACCACAAATGAGATGTCGTTACGACGATTGAGAGCTTTAACTGCATCGTATGTGTCATCGTACCAGCGTTGAGTGTCGCTTATCACTGCAAAACGTAGGGTGTCTGATTGCTGCAGTGATTCTATTTTTTCAATGTTTTTTACTGTTAGATTAGTTTCGCCCGATACGTCGCAATCGTATGGGTGATATTCTATCATGTCGCATGATGTGAATAAAATTATAGTTGTAAATATAAGTGAAAATATCGTATGTATGAGCAGCTTTTTAATTATCGTGTTTTTTCTTTCTTTTCCCTCTTTTTCTATAATCATTTTCCCCTTTTTTATTTTTGTTTGCAAATTTAAAAACAAAAATCGTGCTTTATAGCTCATTTTGTTTGGTTAATTGTCCATTTTCGTGGTTCTGTGCTTTGAACTATATTTCTGTTTTATTAAATTTGCAAAATGTGTTTGTTGCCTAGGAATCATTGGACTTACATCTATGGAAAACGTATTTATAAATAATAAAGATTTTTACTATTTCTCCATTGCCCATAACGATACGGAGAAGAGTATTAGAAAATGTGAATATAATGTTTTATGCTACTGTGAGGAGGGAAGCGCAATAGTTGAGATAAATTATCAAAGATATAATATAAAACCTCGTACTACGGCCATCTTTCTTTTTAAAGAGGTAGTGTCACGCCTTTATGTCAGTAAGGATTTCTCGGGCAAGTGTGTGGCTTTCCTTCCCTCTTTATTGATGATGGAATCCAGAAATTATGACTTCTCGTTCTTGTCTGCATTGAGACGTAATCCGGTTATCACCTGGGATGTAAAATATGCGGATTTTATAGAACAAATGTTTAAAATTATAGATATGGCAAAAGAATACAGAGATGAGACATTTCTAAAGAAAACTGCCATGTGTCAATATTTTTGTTTCATGAATTTGTTGAAGTTCTATTTTCAGCATAATAATATGCTGGAAAATGTAGACAACAATATGGTGTCTAGCAAAAAAGACTATTTTGTTGCTTTTATTAAGGAACTTGTGAAATCGTGTCGTCAGTCTCGTGAGGTGCTTTTTTACGCAAATAGTTTGAATATAAGTTGTAACTATCTTAATGAGGTGTGCCAGACAGTGTGCGAACATTCTGCAAAAGAGGTTATCGACCAATACGTATCGTCGCAACTTAAATTTGAACTTTACAATACTAATAAGTCGATGCAGAGTCTCACCGAAGAATATAATTTCCCTAATCAATCTTATTTGAGTCGTTACTACAGACGTATGATGGGTGAGACACCTTCGCAGACACGTAAAAGCCGTTCTGATAAAAATCTATCTATTTTATAACTGATTATTAATAATTTACATTTCTATTATGAAACAATTTAGTTTGTTGTTTGCAGTCATTGCTGCTTTGCTATCCATTACTTCGTGCGTGAACAATGGTTCTTCAGTTGTTTATTCCGGCAAGGATATATATATACCCGAGGAATTTGCCGATATGGACTTGAATGATACATTGAGCCGCTATTGTTACGCGCGTATGGACACCACACCTAATATTGTATTCTTTTGGGAAAAGGGCTTTGGAAATGATATTTCAAAAGCTCCAATGCTCGATAGTGTGGATATGACATTCGATTTTGAAGGTCTTAAGGCCGCTGCTGAGCGTTTTTATGTATATTATCGTGATACATTGAAATTTATTGAGCCGGGTTCTCTTGCCGACAGATACAGAATGATGGTGATGATTAATTACTCGAAAGAGGGTACAGCCTATGGCGGTGCATACGATAACAAGATTGGTGCTTTGTGGGTTACACCTATGCGTTTACACGAGAAAAAGTTCAACTGCATTGCTCACGAACTGGGACATTCGTTTCAGGCACAGATTGCTGCAGATGGATTGACAAGCGCCGGCGGTCCGCTATGGGAGATTACATCGCAATGGATGCTTTTTCAGGTAAATCCTCATTGGATGACTGATGAAAACTATCATTGGAAAAACTATATGCTGAATACCCATCTTCATCCTTTTAGCCATAAGACAATGTATTGCAATCCCTATTTGGCTGAATATTGGTCGCAGAAGCATGGATTGCAGATAATGAGCCGTGTGTGGAGAAACAACACAGATGAACACGATCCTATTGTTATTTATCAGCAACTGACTGGTATAGGCCAACAGCAGTTCAATGATGAGTGCTTTGACGCTGCTTTGCGTTTCATTACATACGACCTTGACAGAATACGCCCCTATGCCAAACCTTATAGAAATGCTCATAAAGCAGAACTTTCTCACATTGCAGGCAACAACTATAGAGTTGCAGAAAGGTGCGTGCTACAAAGCTATGGATATAATGGTGTGGAACTTGAAGTGCCTGCACCCGGCACTGAAATTGTGTTGAGCCTTAATGGTGAAATGCCAAATGAAGTGGAAGGGGAGTGGAATTATGCTCTTCTGCCGGTTGCCTGCGACTCTGTGGCTGATTATAATCCGTCTTTGCGTGCGCAGAGCGTGAAAGGAGTGGGCAAGGAGATACGATATACTATTCCCGAGACCGGTTTGTCGCATCTATGGCTTATTGTGAATAGTGCCCCGGCAGTGCATTCTGCAAAAACAGCTGAAGCAGAATGGAATTACAGTGTGTGCATCAATGGCACAGTGCCCAAGAAAAGATAAACTTCTCGCCCAATGTGGATAAATGGACGTGGATTTTGTGTGAATTACCATATTTTCAGTAACTTTGCACGAATTTAACGAAAAGAAATCTAATAATAAAAATGTTTGGAATTGAAGATCCGGGCATATGGTTGCCCTATTTGTTGGCATTTGTTTGCCTCGCATTCTCTGCGTGGTGGGGAATCACACGTTGGAACAAAGATGATAAATCTGACGCTGATGTTAAAACTGAAAAAGAGTTTGAAACGGAAGATTAGTGTAGAAAAAGTAGATTAATAAAAGGTATGAATACATTTTATTTGGGGTTGATTGTAGTGGTTTATCTGCTTTCGCTCTCTTTCTTGGGTTATTTGGGATATAAAAAGACAACAAGTGCCAGCGACTATCTGGTTGGTGGCAGAAATATGAATCCCATAGTTATGTCATTATCCTATGGTGCTACATTTATTTCGGCATCGGCGATTGTTGGTTTTGGTGGCGCAGCAGCTGCCTATGGCATGGGATTGCAGTGGCTTTGTCTGCTGAATATGTTCATGGGAGTAATAATTGCATTTATCATTTTCGGACGACCGACACGCCGTCTTGGTGTAAGGTACAATGCTACAACATTTCCACAACTGATGGGAAGATGTTTCCATTCTAAAACCATTCAGGTGCTTGCCGGCGCCGTTATTTTCTTAGGAATGCCTCTCTATGCTGCTGTTGTGCTAAAGGGTGGTGCGGTGTTTATCGAGCAGATGTTTAACATAGATTTTAATGTGGCTCTTCTTGTCTTTACACTTGTAATTGCAGCTTATGTTATAGCCGGAGGTATGAAGGGAGTGATGTACACGGATGCAATGCAGGCAGGCATTATGTTTGTATGCATGCTCTTTCTTATATTTAAATTGTACTCGAGCTTGGATATGGGCTTTACAGAAGCTAATGTGGCTCTTGGTGAGATGGGACATCTCATTCCCGAGAAATTCAAAGAACTGGGACATGAGGGTTGGACATCTATGCCTCGTACCGGTTCGGCACAGTGGTACTCATTGGTAACATCACTTATTTTGGGTGTGGGTATAGGTTGTTTGGCTCAACCACAGCTTGTAGTGCGATTTATGACTGTAGAGAGTACACGTCAGCTTAACCGCGGTGTGTTCAGTGGGTGGTTCTTCCTCGTTGTTACTGTGGGTGTCATATATCATGCCGGAGCCCTCTCGAACCTCTTTTTCTACAATACAGAGGGTAAGATTGCTACTGAGGTGGTTGCCGATATAGACAAGATAATCCCATATTTCATAGACAAGTCGATGCCTGCATGGTTCTCGGCACTTTTTATGCTTTGCATCCTTTCTGCAAGCATGTCTACCATGAGTGCTCTTTTCCACACTATGGGTGCTGCTGCAGGTGCCGATATTTATGCTCCATTGACAAATAAGAAACGTAGTGCAACAAAGGTTATACGTTTTTGTGTGTTCATTGCAATCATTGTAAGCTATGTTATATGTTACACATTGCCCATGAACATAATTGCTCGAGGAACATCAATCTTTATGGGTGTGTGTGCTTCCACCTTCTTACCGGCATATTTCTGTGCTCTTTATTGGAAGAAGGTTAATCGCAATGCTGCTGTAGCAAGTATGTGGACGGGTCTTTTGGTGTCGCTATTCGTGCTTGGATTTATGCATAAGGCAGAGGCTGCTCCTTTGGGTATATGTAAAGCTATATTTGGCAGGGATGTTCTTGTGGATATCTTCCCTTATTATGCGATAGACCCCATTCTTTATGCTTTACCCTTCTCTGCTTTGGTAATTGTTGCTGTGACCTTATGGCCACGTAAGAAATCGGCTTAGTAATGATTATGATACATCAAGAGAAAGGCTTTTACCTCGGGTAAAAGCCTTTCTCTTTTAAATATGTAGTTATTTGTACCACGAAGCGTACATCACATAGTCGTCGGCAATTCTATTAATTATCTCAGAGCGCTGTTT
>JAFTTA010000001.1 GCA_017467015.1 Bacteroidaceae bacterium | reverse complement strand
TTGAATAGCCCTTTTATTATATTTATTCATAATTTGATTATCTGTGCATTGTCCCAGTCAATTTCTTTGTTTACAGTAGCAATGTCGGTAAACTTGAAATCGGTCAGGTACTTGCGCAGTTTAGCTTCTGCACCCTTCCTGCCGACGTATGATTTGAATCGTCTTGTAAGTGTCAGCCCTTCAAGTATAGGTTGCCCAGCGTCGAGGTCTCGTGGGTGAATGTATGCCATGTTATATGCTTCATTACTCTTTGTCAATCGTTTGATGAGGCTATATGGGAATAGACGGAAATAACCGCCACCGGAGTATATAATGTTTTTGCCTGCAACCTTGCCCAGGGAGATGGGGAGTTCCTTCATCTTGATGCCGTTGTAGTCAACTATACATGGACCGGCTGTGGGGAAACCGGGCATGCCACCGTGTGCGTGCTTTGCGGGGAACACCGAGCAGTCGATTTCTATACCAAGGTCCGCAAGGGTTTCAAAGGCATAGGCTTCGCTCCTGCGTATTGAATAGCCCGGAGCACGGAAGTATTTAACCGGCTTGCCGGTTATGTCCTGCAACAATTTTATCGATGCATCAACATCTTGCCTGAACTCGCTTGGGGTTTGTTGCCACACAAGCTGGTGGGTCATTGTGTGGCTGCCGATTTCATATTTCTCGGCTATGCGACGCACTATTTCGGGATATGTTTTGGCAATCCAACCTATTATGAAAAATGTTGCTTTGGTGTCGGTCTCTTCAAGAATGCGGAATATGCGTTCCATATTTTCATGGATTCGCACTTCGTATTTTTTCCATTGCTCCTCTTTTTTTGTTGCGCTATAGTCGAGCAGGTGGAACCATTCTTCTACGTCAAATGTAAGTATGTTCATAGTTATACCTTTCTTTTTTTCTTGTCCTTTATTATCTTGCTGAAACCTTGCAGGGTATAAGCTATGCCCACCCATAAATCGGCCCAGCTGAATATTTGGTCTGTTGTGTTCTTGAATGTGAACCAAGACGGTTTGCACGAAAAACGCTCTTTTGATTTTAGGAACCAAAGAATGTCGGTGTGCATATATCTCAAGTATGTGTCATATTTTACGTTGAATTGTGGCTTAACTTCAACTTTGTTGTAGTCTTCAAGTATCATTTTAGAGAAGTTAATTCCTGCTTCAAAACATATCTTTACACTTCCTGTAATACGTGGATTAATCTCCATTATCTTTGCTATTCCGTCGCGGGGGTCTTGAATGAGGTCAATGTCGGCATAACCTCTCCAATTGATAGTTTTGAGCAGTTTTTCGCAATCTCTTATTATGTCGGGGCGGTCAACGGTCTTGTTTAAACAGCTGCTGCCACCGTTTATGGGATACCATCTGACCTTTGCAAAAACGCATGCGCCTTTCATCTCTCCATTCGAGTCGATGAAAATTTCGCATTTATACTGTATGTCGCTCTGTGGTATATACTCTTGTATAAGGCAAGGACCGAATTTCTTCTCGGCAGAGTTAAGATAATTAATTACACTATCATAGTTGTTGCCAACAAAGAAACCTACTGCGCCACATGCTGTGCGTGGTTTAACTACTAATGGG
>JAFTTA010000184.1 GCA_017467015.1 Bacteroidaceae bacterium | reverse complement strand
TCAATCTTCTCCTCGGTCAGATAGCCGCTCACTTCAATGAGCTCCATACGGTCGAGCAGCGGGGCGGGGATGTCTGCCAGATGGTTGGCTGTCGCAATGAACATTACTTTCGAGAGGTCATAGTCGACATCGAGGAAGTTGTCGTGGAATGCCACGTTCTGCTCGGGGTCGAGAACCTCGAGGAGTGCCGATGACGGGTCGCCATGCATCCTGTCCTTACCTACCTTGTCAATCTCGTCAAGGATGAATACCGGGTTGTCCGAGCCTGCCTTTACAATGCTCTTCAGTATGCGTCCGAGCATGGCACCTACATATGTCCTTCGGTGTCCGCGAATCTCCGACTCGTCGTGAATGCCACCGAGTGACATCCTTACATATTCTCTCTTGAGTGATTTTGCAATTGATTTTCCGAGTGAGGTCTTGCCTACTCCCGGAGGACCATAGAGGCAGATGATTGGTGACTTCAGGTCGCCGCGCATTTTTATGACTGCCAGATGCTCCAGGATTCTCTCCTTTACTTTCTCAAGGCCATAATGGTCGCTGTCAAGAACCTTGCGGGCGTTGCTGATATCGAGGTTGTCGGTGGTGCACTTTCCCCATGGCAGGCTTACGAACTGTTGCAGGTAGTTGAGCTGTACATGATAGTCGGGGCTCTGCGGGTTTATGCGGTCGAGCTTTGCCAGCTCCTTTTCAAAAATCTCGGCTATTGCCGGACTCCAGTTTTTCTGCTCGGCCTTTTCCTGCAGTTCTATGCAGTCCTGCTCCTGTATGCTGCCGCCGAGCTCCTCCTGAAGGTTCTTTATATGCTGTTGGACAAAGTATTCTCTCTGCTGCTGGTCAATCTCTTTGTGTGTCTTGTCTATTATACGCTGATGCAGGTCGATGAACTGCTTCTCACGGTCAAGGATGGCAAGGAGCATGAATGCGCGCTCCTTGATGGAATTCTCGCTGAGCAGTGCAATCTTGTCTTTTAGCGGCATTTTGATGTTCGCACACAGGAAATTGAGCATCTGTATCTCTTCGTGGATGGTGCCCATGTTGTATGTTGCCTCCTCGGTGTTCTCTGACATCCTCAGTATCTCAACTGCTGCATCCTTGCAGCTCTTGATGAGTATGTGGAACTCCTCATCGACGTCCATCTTCTCGGGTATGCTGCTTACTGCTCCTTTGAAATAAGGACGGTCGCTGTAAATGCTCTCGAGCTCAATCTTCTGCATTCCCTGAAGAATGACGGTCGTGGTGTTGTCGGGCATTTCCAGCACACGTGCAATCGTTGCCGTTGTTCCAATGGTGTACACGTCATCAATACCCGGCTCTTCAATCTTCGGGTCTTTCTGACATACAACGGCAATCCTTGCTTTAGGTGTCTTTTTTACTGCGTCAATAAGCTTCTGTGAAGATTTGCGTCCTACAGTTACCGGCAGTATGGTTGTCGGGAACAATACCATGTTGCGCAGAGGCAGTAGAGGCATTATCTCACTTTTGTGGATTTTGTCTGTGTCATCCATTTTGAACTCTGCGATTATTGAAATCGGCTTGTCGTCGTTCTCTTCCTCGATAATCTCCGGCTTATTGTCGATATCTTTTTTCTTCATATATGATCTTTTTTGTTTATCAGTTGCAGTCGGTCGACTGCTTGTTTACAATCTGCAAATATACTTCTTTTTGTTGAGTTTTGGAAACATTTGCCTATATTATAATATAATTAAACTTAAATATTATTCTTTTTGTGAGTGTGGGGCTGATGTTTTGAGGTAAAAATGTTATTTAACATGCATTTATGGCTCAATTTATTCCAAAATGTGTTAACTTTGCGCTGTCAATTAAAATGTAGTCTGTCTTGGATAGCAAAAAGAGCATATTGTTTCTTGTAAACCCAAAATCGGGTGTCCAGAAAAAGAAGAATATACCACGCTTGATTGAGAAATATATTGACAAAACAAAGTTTGATTTCTCTATTGAAACCACCCAGTATGCGGGACATGCCGGCGAACTTGCCAAAGAGGCTGCTGAACGTGGTGTGGATGTGGTCGTTGCTGTCGGTGGCGACGGGACGGTCAATGAGGTGGGTTCTTCTCTTGTGCATACCGATACGGCTTTGGGGGTAATACCTTGTGGCTCGGGTAATGGCTTTGCCCGTCACGTGGGTGTGCCTATTGATGTGCGCAAGGCGATTGACTTTATAAATGCTTCGGCAATATCCCGTGTCGATTATGGCAAGATTAACGGACGTCCTTTCTTCTGCGCTTGCGGTGTGGGATTCGATGCGCTCGTGAGTGACCATTTTGCCCAAGGGGGGCGAAGAGGAATGTTCAGCTACATTCAGAAGACACTGACCGATTGGGTTACATACAAACCTGAGACATACAAGATTGAAACTCAGCATTTTAAAAAGAGTTTCAAGGCTTTTGTCATAGCATGCGGTAACGCTGCGCAGTATG
>JAFTTA010000183.1 GCA_017467015.1 Bacteroidaceae bacterium | reverse complement strand
TGTGATATTCTTTTTTTCATGGAACTGTGCGTGTCTGTTGTTCTATGAACGGCGGAAAATGCCTTTTTAGTATGTTGCCGACACTATTTTTTAGGTGCTTTTTCAAGCAGAGCTGTCAGGTGCTTCCAGAACTTGCCTACCGAGGGTATGTTCAGCTTCTCGTCGGGTGAGTGTACACCGCGCATGGTGGGGCCGAACGAGATGGTGTCGAGGTGAGGTGCTTTTTCAAGGAAAAGTCCACATTCGAGTCCGGCGTGTATGGCTTTTATCTTTATCTCCTCGCCGAAGAGGTCGCGATAGACGTCGCCTGCAATCTTCAGTATCTCGGAACGGGGGTTGGGTTTCCATCCGGGGTAGCCACCGCTGTGTTTCACGCTTGCACCGCCAAGCTCAAATGCCGATGCGACAGTTGTAGCCACGTTCTCGCGTGCCGATACTATGGCGCTACGTTGGCTGGTGGTGATGGTAATCATGTTTTCCGAACTTTTCTTTACTGAAGCAAGGTTGCTCGATGTCTCCACCAATCCCGGGATATCCTGACTCATGGCAAAGACGCCGTTGAATACAGCGTGAAGCGATTTCAGCAGGTTGTATGTAACCTTCTTGTCAATAGCTTTGCTACAAGGATCGGTGCTCTGGAGCAGGAACTTTGCTGTTGGCTCGGTGGCTGCGTATTCCTCCTGCACATCTGCTGCGAACAGGTTAAAGTCTATGCGCACCGACTCTTTGTCCTCGCTCTGCACTGCAAAGACAGCTGATGCGTCGCGTGGTATTGCATTGTGGAGGCTGCCTCCGTCGATGTCGCACAGATAGAACTCATATTTCTCTGCTACCTTGCACAGGAAACGGTTGAGCAGTTTGTTGGCGTTGGCGCGTCCCTTGTTTATGTCGTCGCCCGAGTGACCGCCGGTGAGGTTAGAGATTTCCACTTTGAAGAAGAAAAGGTCGCCGGCAATGGGAGCCCACATGAATTTGTAGTCGGCATATGTGCAAACTCCTCCGGCACAACCGATGAACACCTCTCCTTCGTCCTCTGAGTCGAGGTTTATGAGAATGTCGCCGTCGAGCATAGCAGGGTCGAGTGCTTCGGCGCCTGTCAGTCCGGTCTCCTCGTCAACGGTGAAAAGACAATTTACAGGTCCATGACGCAACTCCTTGTCGGCGAGCACAGCCATAGAGGCTGCCACGCCTATGCCGTTGTCGGCGCCGAGGGTGGTGCCTTCAGCTTTCAGCCACTCGCCGTCGACAAATGTCTTTATGGGGTCTTTAGAGAAATCGTGTTCAACGTCAATGCGTTTGTCACACACCATGTCCATGTGTCCTTGCAGAATGATGGTTTTGCAATCTTCGTATCCGGGATATGCAGGTTTTTTGATAAGCACATTTCCAGCTTTGTCGCTTATGGTCTCGTAACCGAGCTGCTTTCCAAATTCTTGCAGATATGCCGAAATCTGCTCTTCGTGTTTAGAACCATGGGGTATTTGGCAAATGGCATCAAAAAAATCAAAAACCGCTTTGGGCTCCAAGTTGTGTCTACTCATAATCCTTTATTGTATAAATATGTTAATGATTAATTTCTCTTTAGTGAAAAATGGTTAATAAATGCTGCTATATGACTCTTTTTCGCTTTTTTGGCATCCAACATCAATCGAAAAGAGAACAAAAAGCTTATATTTGCAATCTATTTGCGGTTAAAGATAATACAACCTACGGATAGAACAAAACAAATTTATTTTAATTTGAGGTGTTAGCTTTTTTTTACAACCTCCTTACTTGGTAATTTGTATGATAAAAACACTTTTACTAACCACTTTGATTGTTGCCATTTGCATGGTGTTGATGGCAGTGACCATTCTTTTGAAAAAGAACGGCCGCTTCCCGAATATACATGTTGGTAGCAACAAGGAGATGCGTAAGAGAGGTATAAAGTGCGTTGAGGCTCAAGATAAAGATGCCCGTCGCGACAACCCGCATGCTATTCCTGAACGAGAAAAATGAATAATAACATAAACAATATTAGAACAAAATGAAAAAGACAAACGGATTGGGTGTGATTCTTTTTGCATTTGCAACAATGCTATTTTTTGCCCAATGTGCTCAGAAACAAAATTCAGCACAGCAGAATATAGCTAAGGCAGATGCTACAGCAGTGCAAGGTGGTAAATGCCTTAAAATTGCTTTTGTGGACATTGATTCTCTGCTCAGCAAATATGAGTTCTCCATTGCTCTCAACAAAGAGATGTTGCGCAAGGAGGAGAATATGCGCATGACTCTCAGCGAGAAAGCAAAGGCTTTGCAAGCCGATTACGACGATTTCCAGCGTAAACTTCAGAACAATGTTTATGCTACACGAGAAAGAGCAGAGGAAGAACAGGCACGTATTCTGAAGAAGAAAGAGTCTCTTGAAAAAACGGAACAGCGACTAATCAGCGAGCTATCTGCCGAAAGCCAAAAGAATAATGTTACTCTTCACGATTCGATAAACTCTTTCCTCAAGGTTTACAATGCAGAGAAGAACTACGACCTCATTCTCAGCCGTGTAGGCGATAATCTGCTTTTTGCTAATGAGGCGCTCGATATAACCCAAGAGGTGATTGACGGACTCAATTCGCGTTACACCCCTAAAACAGAGGAATAAACTTTATTAAAAGTAATATGTTTAGTATGAGGGTGAGCGCACGCTACCCTCATATTTTTGTTTAATTATATAATGTGTATATGTCAAATTTTAAAGATATAATATCGGCAGATAAACCTGTACTTGTCGATTTTTTTGCAGAGTGGTGCGGTCCGTGCAAAGCTATGAAGCCTGTGTTGGAGAACTTGAAAAACACCATGGGCGATAATGTGCGAATCCTTAAGATAGATATAGATAAAAACGGTGCTCTTGCCAATAGTTTTTTCATTCAGTCTGTGCCGACTTTCATCCTGTTTAAAAAGGGCGAAGTTGTGTGGCGCTCTTCGGGTTCCCGTTCAATGGCTGAACTCAAAGAGGTTATTGAGAAATATCTCTAATGTAGTCTTTGATTAACACCACTCTGCTTGAAAAAGCATGGTCATATAGGTGATTTGTAATCTATGCAATTTTCGTTTTTCTACTCCTTTGTGTAGATTACATATTCATTCATGTATGTGTCAGAGAATTTAGAGCTAAACTCCTCAAATTGTCGGCATAGATTATTCCGCTTTCAGTTCCTAATGTGAAGTTATTAGTGTTTATATAATTTAGAGTCGTAGAGATATTCAATTCCCACAAATATTTCGAATTTTAACATTTACTAACTATTGTAAGGCCTCTTACAATAGTTTTCGCAGCTTTGTTCTTGCAATGTGGATGCGGCTCTTCACTGTGCCGATTGGTATGTTCATCAGTTCTGCAATTTCGTAATATCTGTATCCACGTGTAAGCATCTTCAGAGGAATACTACATTCCTTAGGCAACAGTGCGACGATGCGCATAATATCTCTTGTGTTTATGTCCTCTTCGCAAAAAAACCTCTCAATAAGAATTTCTTCGGGTACATTTTTGAAACGTGCCATACGCTTACATTCATTTGCAAACATATTGTACATCATCACCATGGTCCAACCTTCGAAGTTCTTGTCCCTATAGTAGGCTTTCATGTTGCACAGCACTTTCAGTGTCACTTCTTGCACCAAGTCGTTTGCGTTTTGCTCGTCTCTTGTCAGTGATAGTGCATATCGTTTAAGTATAGGTTGCAGAATCAATATCTCTTTTTTAATTTCGTCGTGTTTCATTGCTTGGAAGCTGTTTAAATTTCTAAAAAATGTTTCTTATTGAAGCCTTATAGTTTATTTCGCCGTTTTTTATATTCAAAAAGCTCTGTTTCTTCCTTTTCTGCTCTATAAAAACTCGGCATTATAAATAAAAGGACTTCTTAATTTTGCTTTTCCGTTAATATTCTTCGCAAAGATAAGAAATAGTACTATCCCTTATTATTAATAACAAATAAACGCACCGTTTTGTTCACGACAAATGCATTTTTTTGTAAAGAAATCTCTGTGTCGGCAATTCCCTTAGCTTGAACTTTCTTTATTTATACTTCCATGTGTCTGAGAAATGCTTTCTAGAATATGTCATTTCTGCAACCTTTCTCGGGTAAATGAGCCTTATTTTTGTTGCAAAAAAAATTATGCAGAAACAGGTAAAATTATTATTGAAAGGAGTAGAGGATTCCGGAGAGCCTTTCACCAAAGAGATCCACTCGCTCGACGAGGTTAAAGACAGTGGTAACTACACCGTTGTGGGGCGAAACCTCTCCACCGCCAACGGCATGCCTAATGTTGTGGGAAAGACAGAAAACTGCTTTTGTTGCGAGGCTCTGCTGAGTGTAACATGTTGTTACCCCGAAGATGAATCGCAGAGCAACACTGCGTATGGTCAGAGCCTGACTATATGCGACAGGGAAACAGGGCGCACTAACACCTATTCGCGTACGATAAGCCCCACTGCCAACAATGGTAGATGGAGCGAGTGGCAAATGGTAGCAACGGGTGACATCGACCTTATACAGCAGAACAACGAGATAAGTCAGGCGTTTACAAACTTATCCCATAAGATTGAAGCAGGTCTCACCGTTCGTTTTGCCCGTGTGGAAGAGAACGAAGCGGTTATCAAGTCCGAGGCTATTGACGCTGTAGCCGAAGTGGTCTATTACCGGCCATCTAACATCTTCGTTGCAGCCGACAGCAATGGAAATTACTACGACAACTGGGAGGGAATTGGCGCCTACATGAGCGGGGGCAAGGTGCGCGATGACAAAGTGTTTCTATGCGGTGGCGAGGCGTATGTGTGGAATGGTGCGGTACTTTCGCTTTTGACCGACAAAGTGGAAGCTGTATGCAACATTGTCGATGTCATCGCATTGGATGGTGCAAATGGTACAGGTGTGTATAAGGCAACGAGAAAACTCGAACTTGGGCACACATATCGCATATACCCTTCAATTGTAGAGTGGGATGCTTCCTTTATGGCAGACAACCCAAATGGGGCTACTTTTGAAATCTATTACAAGATTGATGGTAGCGCTTGGATTCCTATTAAGGTACTAAGCCTAAATGGCAAGACATCCATCAAGGAGTATTACGAAGTCACTATACCGGATTATTTCCCGGTAGAAGATGGGTTGACCATATATGTGCGAGCACCTAAGGGAGAGCGCATAACATTTGTTTTTGAGGATATTACCACTGAGATGAAAAAAGAAGAGCCCGACATGACTCAGTACACCGCTGATGGAATAGTTGGAACAAACATACCTCTGACACAAAGTTTATATCTTGACGACGACAATGTGTGGAAAACATTGATAGACTCATGCACGGCAATCGTTGAGGTAAAAAAGGGCGATGTTTTCTGTATTACAGGTACAACTGATAGTATGTCAAACCTTTTTACATTGCTCGATGTCGACAAAAAAATTGTGAATAATTCAGGTCGCAATATTGCTTGGGATAGAGGGTTTTATCGTGTTTATGTAGATGGCTATGTGCTGTTTAGTTGCTTGCGCGATTATCCGCATAGGATAGTCAGATTAGACCCATGTTATTTGGCTACGCTCAACGAACTTGATATAATAGACAATGCACGTTTTGCGACCGGTTACATTTATTGGGGAAACGGTAACAAGTCCAATAGCACTGTAAACCATTGCTCGGGATATGTGCCTACATTAGGCTTCAACAGAATAGAACTGTCTGTAAATGTAGTAAGCTCAGAAGACATATCGACAGGTATTGCATTCTACGATGCCGATAGGAATTATATATCGGGCATCCCATCGCGATATTATGGTGGTGACGGTGAGTATGTAAAGAGCACCAAGGTTACAGATTACCCAATACCCGAGAATGCTGCATTTTTCCGTACAACTATATTTAGCGATGCTTTGGATGGCATGGTTCTCAGGCTGCACAAGACAGAAAACGAGATATACTATCCTTATGAGTCGCTAACGTGGAAGTCGGGTTATCCATACTACAATACAGGCGCTATAGGCACCTCTTCTGTAAACAAATACTGTGAAATAGCTGTAGACGGCAGAGAATTTAGCGTTATCGAAGCCATTGTTGCAAAGACTGCATTGGGTGCATCTCCAGGTATCGTGTTCTACGATGATAATGATAATTACATCATTGGGCATCAGTATCCCAACTTTGGTACAAGTGATACAAGTAGTATCCCTTCAACGGCTTCAGAAGTGCGAAAATACAGAATACCTCGAAATGCAAGAAAGGTGCGTATAGCCTGTCGCACAGTCTTGAGCAATTCATTCTACTGCAAACTGTACAATGAGGAGGCAAGCAACTACGACTCCATTACAAGACTAAACGGTGTGGTGCAGGAAAGAAGAAAGAATATGCTTGTGGGAGCCCCAAAACTTTATATCTCGGAGAAAACGTCTGATGCGTATCTCTCTTTGAATGGTAAAAAGACATCTGAACTCTATGCCGAGTGGGACAATCTTCTCGAACTTTACCCCGATTATATCTCTCGTGGTGAGGACTTAGGCGAGGTTACAAAAGGAAGTGCCACTTATCAGTTGCGTCAGTACACCGTAGGCTACAACCGACAATGGCTTATAGACCATGAGCCTGCAAAGGATGAGATTGTAACACAGACGGCGACCAATCATTGGCAAATAAAAGACAATGCTCGAAAAATACTTATCCCCATAGGTATGCATGGTGAGGAAAAAACCGCTTGTTGGGGTGCTATGCTTGCAATAAAAGAGTTGCTCGAAAGTAATGAAGATTGGGCATTGTTTATAAAATCAAACTTTATATTAAAGATTGTCCCCACACTCAACCCCTCAGGGTTCAACGATTGTGTAAGAGCTGCATCTGATGGTAATGTGATGAACCGCGAGACATCTGTTGAAACGCCAGAAACATTGATGTACTACGATTGGGTATCGAAGAACACAGATGCTTTCATACTAATGGATTTCCATGGGACGCAGGGACGCTATGCCTACCTTCCTTGTTGGGATGGCTCTCCCGTCTTCGACCTTGTAAAGAGAGCAACCGTGCAGTTGTCGGCTTTGTTATACGAAAATTATAAGGAGTTCTATAACTCGGCTTGCGATGGCTACGGAACTACATATGCACCTTTCCTTATTGCAAAGTACTCCAAAGAAGTATCGTACTATTCTTGCAGTTATCGCATTTGGGAGGATTACGGCATACCCACTTTTGCTCTTGAGACACCTGCCAATCTGGTTGTTCCTAACAGCGATGGCAGTGTCAATGAGAATTTGAGTGGTCTCATTGGCGAGAATGATTTGAGAAATTGCAAGGTTGCAAAGGATTTGCTTATCAACTGCATCCAAATTTTTGGATGCATGGATAGCGCAGGAGATTATTATGTGAGATAAAAAAGATAGATGAATATAAATCAACAAGCCCTAAAGTTTAATTTTAGGGCTTGTTGATTTATTTATAAAAATATTCCTTGAACTCTTTTTTGAGACCATGGTTACCCACCTGAGGGCCGTTAATCTCCCAGTTGTCATTACCTTCTATAAATATAGGGCCATCAGGACCAATCGCAATGTCCCATCCTACAGAATGTATATCTTTCAACATCGAGTGAAAGAAAATAGCCTTTTGTTCAGCCTCTTTAATGAAAGGGATAATAAACTCATTCAAACGTATACCACTGTTCGGATGCTGCTCTACACGAAAACCAAATTTGGGCTTATGGAAGCCATAGCGATTGAGTCGTCCTGTTTCTAAATCAAAGCCAACAGCAATGCCACCCTGCGAAGTGTTATCGACAAAGCTACCATTCGCGCCTATTCGCAATATAGAAGGCATCAGGTGTATCTTATTGTCCTTAAGACTACGCACCGTCACCAAACGCATAGTGTTTATACTGCCTGAGTACAATTCGGACATCCTTTGATGTTGTACTACTAATTCTTGGAAAATATAATCAGCATTGTGAATTAACGCTTCTAGTTCTTCTACAGTAATCTTCTCATTGTTGCGATAAAATGTTCCATCCTCTATTTTAAGTTTAAAGATTCCTGCGCCACATTCTCCATCCATCTCTTTGCAAAACAGAGTCTTGTTGCCCATTGCAGCAAGTTCTCCAAATGTTATTTCTTTGAATCCTTCTGCAACAGAGTGTAGTTTGTTGGCAGAAAAGTATGCTATAATTTGAGGTACAGGAACCCCGATGGAGCGGGCAAATATATCGAAATACAATTTATTGCGCAAAATGCAAGTGCTATTGTGAATGTTACTATCATGGTTTAGATAGTTGCGACGATGAAAGAATGTCATGTAGTTCATATATGTATCACGTTCCTCATCAGTCTTCACATCCAAACCATACATAAAATAGAACTCGTTAGCTGCACCATATTTTAAAATTTCTCCTACTTGAAAAAGGAAATTTTTCCAAGCCGGACGTGCAGTCCTTTCTGGGTAATAACTTTCTGCCGAGTATAGTTCTTTGTGCTTATATAAACCAAGTATGCTGCGCGGCTTTGTATATAAGTTCAATCGAAGTCCAGAATATAATGACATTATTTTATTTGCTAATCCCATAGTTTTAGTGTTTATAAGTTGTGTGAATTTTACGTATAATTCTAGATGGTAAATTACGAATAAATCCAATACATCGTATGAGGAATGTTATTTGTGGGTACATTCCAGAAACTAACATTTTGCTTATTATATTAAGTTTCTTGTTTACATTAATATGCAGTTCTGTGATTGTCACTACATTGTCTTTTGTTAATGATGTATATATCGCTTCGGAATAAATTCCTTTATCGGTTATGTTTGAAGTAACAATCATTCCTACACGTGCCATCGGCTTCCAAATTTTAAATGTTATTTCGTCAACGTATGGATAACCGTCAGTTACCGGCAATTGTGTAATGTCTATTAGCGGGTGAGGGTAATATGTGGAGCGAGGAGGGCAAATTAACCTATCCGGAAACAAGAAATTTCCCATACTGTAAACGACAGATTTTCCTTTGCAGTTAATTATTGGTTGTACACAATGTGTGTGCCCTCCTAAAATTAAATCGGCGCCGGCTTTAAGCATTTTTCGGCTTGTCCGATAAACATCTACAGACGGTCTATAATTATACTCTCTTCCCCAATGCGGTATAACCACTATATAATCATATTGTTTGCGATACTTTTTAATTTCAGTAACTACAAAATCATCATACATTGGACTGACACCTGGGAAGGTATCCGTTGCAAAAGGACACCAACCAGTTGTTTCATCACGCCAATCACAAAAGGCCAAAAATGCAATAGTTTTGCCTTTAATTGTTACAACAGCAGGCGCTGATGCCTCTTGAATGTTACGCCCACCACCACAATGTTTTATGCCAAATTTGTCTAACAATTCTATGGTATGTTCGGCTCCATTGGGACCTAAATCAAAAAAATGGTTATTTGCTAAAGATACAATGTTGATGTCTAGCTCTATGAGTCGTTTTAAATCATCGTCTTCGGCATATATTACATCTGCTTTACGATTCATCTTTTCAACATAGTAAGTGGGCTCATTTCCAATAGCTGTTTCCAAAGTGCCTACGCGCAAATCTCCATTTGCAAGAATTTCTTTAACTTCTTGCGAAACATACTCTTGTGAGATGCCATTTAGGACACCACCAGGCATAATATCACCAACAGCAACAATCTTTATCATTAGGCATTATTTTTATAATATTTTACCCATGCGTCGTAACATTCTTTCACTTCTTTGTGCCAACCTTTTCCTAAGAATAATTGTCCAGTCGTATCCCACCAATTGTTTATTTCTACGATGACGGGACCATTGTCTGTAACAGCAACATCCCAACCTATTGTTTTCAAATAAGGAATTTGCGCCTGCCATCTCATTACAATGCTCTTTATTTCATCCCAATTCTCTATAATTAAGCCGTTCAATTTTACTCCACTGTCAGGATGTTTTTCAATAGGAAGTGTGTCTTCCCAGGAATTGAACTGAAGTGCATTATACAACTCGCCAGTTTCTAAATTTACAGCACAATCTACATTCCCACCGCAACCTGCATTATCTACACATGATCCTGCACGACCAATTTTAATAAAAGCGGCAATCATTTTAACTTCCTGATTTGGGTATAATGCAGTCATCATTCTTATGGTGTTTACGGAAGATTTATTAATCTTTGACATTTGTTCTGTCTGTTGTATAAGACTTTCAAAGAGTACCATTTTACCACATGATAATATATCTTCTATTTTTATCTCTGAACCGCCAAATTCTATTATTTTGTTCACATCATATACTCCTACCCCTTTGCCGTGTGCGCTGTCTGCTGCAGGTTTTGCAACAAATGATTTAATGTTCAGTTGCTTTATTTTATTCACAACTTGTTCTGCAGTATGTAATATTAAGGTGTTTTCTCCATCACTTTCTTTATCATACGCGAAATAAAGTTGTGCTGTAGAGATTCCTATTTTTGAAAGTAGAGAATGTCCAATAAATTTGTCGCGTGCCAATATCGCATTTTTTCGTGGATTCAATATTTCCCAATACTCTTCAGCTTTAGCGTAGGGTAGGAATGTTTCACGGAAATTATTGTCAATGGAATGCAATCTATAGTTGGTGTATTCCAATTTTGAAACTTTATATTTAGCCCTTAATGTATAGAAATCCTTTATAAACCATAGTATAGACTTTCCGGATTTCTTGCTGTTTTCATTTGCCCATCTACGAGTGTTAATAATACGCTTTATCATTTTCTTATGTTTATGAGTATATTACTGCGATTATATTGTAGGGATTCTTACCATTAATTATAAAAATCTATTTAGATTATCGTTAGTTGTATTTAAGTATTAGGTGTGGCCTAATTTTTTTATTTTCTTTTAAGCAATATTCTATTAAATCATCTGTATATTCCCTAAATGCAGGTTGCCCGTTGAACTGATATAACCAGTAGGAAAACATAGTTGTGTTTACCTCTATAAGCTTCGGATTGCCATTTTTATCTATGGCAACATCGTTTGCAAATAGGTTCATATGAGGCATTCTTTGAGCAACATTATATACAAATGTTTTTATCTTATCGAAATCGGGGATTATGAATTCATTATTCTCAAAATCAATATAATTATATGTGCTTTGTTTATGCCCCATTGTATTACATGCGTATCTCCCTAATTTTCCATTTTTATCTATAGAAATAAAGGAGCCTCCTGAACATGCATTGTCTACAAATGAGCCTTTTCCACCTATTCTTATGACAGCTCCCAATATGTCCAACTTCCCAGTTTTAACATCTCTATAAACAGCTACGCGCAATGTGTTTACAGATGATGGATTGAATTGAGCCATGAACTCGCTTTGTTTCATACATTCTTGAATAAGATATTCTGTTTTGTATGTGTTCCCCAAATACGACAAGGTCAATTCATTGTTTTTATCATCAACGAAAACTCCATTCTCATTGCGTACAAATAATGTAACCCCCTTGCCGCCCATATCTTTAGCAGGCTTCACTACCAACTCGTCTATTCCATCAAAAAGACTTGCAAAATCCTCTCTCTGTACAGCCTCATAGTCTCCGTTATACAACATTCCTTTCATTGAACGGAAATATGTTTTTGGCATCCATTCTTTATCTAAAAACATTCCAAATGAATTCTTGTCATTATAAAATGGCTGATACTCTTCAGGGGTTAATATAGGTTCTATGAAATTACGGGCAATATCGTTTGGAACAAGGTTTACATTATCATCAACATATGAATGAAAAGCCTTCCAACCATATTTTAGTGGATTATGTCCGAATACTCCCCATTTGTTCATCCAAACATTCACTTTTTTTGAATTAATATCATTTTTTGCAATATCTGGATTTGATGAAATAATATGCTTGAAATAATTAATAAAAAACATTCTGTTTGTTTTATATCTTTTGTTTATTAAATAATTCCTAACTAATTTAGATAGAAATGTTCTAATTTTCATAAATATATTCTTTTTCATTGTTTTAATTTTACTATAAACTCTTTCAAGTTGTTCAATACGCTAATTTTAAATATAATAGATATTAAAAAGTATAATATTATATACGTTATTAATACAATCAAATATATATTATAGCTAAATGAATCTATATTAATTAGTAACAAATATGTTAGGAAATACGTAAGTATGTTAGTCGCGATTATTGGTAGTAAGTCAAAGAATTGTTTGGTTAATGAATAACCAATGTATTTATGCACCAAAGCAGAATTGTATAAGCATATAAAATATGATGACAGAGTCATTCCCCATAAAATACCTTTGATTCCCCCTAAGTACATACCTTCGACCAATAGCACGACTGATACACAGCGTTTAATTATGGTTGCTTGGAAAAGCGATTTGCTACGTCCGATTGATGCGATTGCGTTGTAGTTGACACCTTCTAAACTAATAGAAATACCTTGGAATGCCAATATTTCTAAGTAAGGTACAGCCGGTAACCATTGCTCTCCTAATATGAGTTCTATTATCGGTGTTGCCATCAGATTCAATAACAGCATTCAAGGTGCTACCACGTAAAGCAACAATGAATTGAATTGTTTCAATACATTTCTGAGCTTCTCGAAGTTGTCTTTAACCTCTACGAGTACGGGATATGGTACTTGTAAAACTACCGCTTCTATGCTCAAAGAAAATATATTTTCCAATTTTTTCGCTTGGGTAAAATATCCCATTGACGACGCATTGAAAAACTTTCCTATGAGCAACCCATTAAGGTTGTTGCAGAAGGTATTTATAAGGTTCGATAATAGTATAAAGGAACCGAAACCGAAAAGTTCTTTAAAAGATTTTGTTGAGAATGACATTATTGGTCGCCAACTGCTGTATACCCAATAAAGAAGTGTGGATGCGAGTGATTGCACTATCTGCTGTGCTACCAAACTCCAAATGCCGCATCCCATATATGCCATTGCAATTGCTACAACAACAGAGGCTATGGCTGCTGCCAGATTCACTTTGGCAAGTGCTTTGAACTTTAATTGTTTACGCAGTTGGTTGGCCTGGATTATGCCTAATGCGTTTATTATAAGTACTACACCTTGCACCTGAAGAACCTTGGATAGCAATTCTATGTTGTAGAAGTCGGCAACGAGTGGTGCGCAAAGGTATAGCACCACATAGAGTACCAGGCTAAGGAAAATGTTCCAATAGAAGATGGTGGAGTAGTCTTCGGTAGTAGGGCGTTTTTTCTGTATCAGTGCCGAGCCGAAACCTCCGTCAATGAATGTGCTTGAGAGAGCTATGAATATCATCAGCATTCCTATGCATCCATAGTCGTCGGGGGTCAGCAAGCGTGCCAACACAATGTTGGATATAAAACTTATACCCATTGTGCCGAAGCGCTGCAGGCTGCTCCATATCATTCCGGAGATTGTTTGTTGTTTCAGCGATGATGCCATAATATATTGTTTCAACGTTGCGCACATGTGCGCAACGTTGTTATTAATGGTTTGTGATTTATTTTTTAGTTCTTACAAAATTCGGTGTGCATGATGCTGCATAAATAGCCTTTGATGGTTTTGCTGTTTTGGCATTTGTACTTGCCTACGGCAATGTTGCTACATGCTTTCTGAATTGTTGCCTGGCTCAATGCTGTCGCTTTTTCCTTGTTGGATGTAAACTGTATAGCGTAGTTTATGAGTAGGGGCTCATAGCTCATTATCTCTTTTCCAGTGATTTCCATTTTTTTAGGCGTTTTTTATATCCAAAATTTTTCTGTTTCTCGTTCTATTTCTATCTCATTGGAATCTTCTTTCAGCACATCGTATATTTTACTTGCATATACGATGTCGTGAAGGCCGAGACCGATGTTGTAGCTAAGGATGCGTTCTTTGTCAGACTCACGTCCATTAATTTTATTTGCGATAACATCTTGTATCTCACCAAATTGCTTGAATTGACTGAAATACTTGAAACCGCAGACGTGGGCTGTGTCATCGGCATATACTTTGTCGAAGAAGAGGTCGCAATTTTGGAAACCGCGTGTGTGTACAGGAACTACTAAACAACCCTCTTTGTAGAGGTTATTATCTTCGCACAATAGTCCTGATGCTTCGGTGATGCAGCTTACTATTACATCGGATTTCGCAACGAGTTCATTTACATCGTCGTAAATGGTGAATGTGACATTGGAATACTCTTTGAAGCGCTCTATGAACTGCTCTGCTTGGTCTTTATAGCGCATAAGTATTACTTCGTGCATCATTTGGGGCTCCGAGTCGAGCAGACAGAGCATAGTGGCGCGACCTGTGTTGCCGAGCCCAAGAAAACCGTATGTGCGGGCATTGCTCTTTCTGAATGTCTGCATTGCAAGTGTCGCAACAGCTCCGGTGCGCATGGTTGTTATCCAATCGGCATCGAGCATGGCAAGCAATTCGCCCGTTTGGGAGTTGTAGAGCAGTAGGTCGCTGCCAAGTGCCGGTGTGGCGCCTTTTATGCGATGTACAACTTTTACACCGAAATAGTTGTAGGGTGCTGGAAGCAGACAAGGCATGGTGTTGAAGAAATCGTTGCCTTGTGGGTGCAGGCTTATTTTTGCCGGCAGTTGTGCCGTCTCTTTCAGTGAGAAACTTTCCTTTACCCACTCAACGCATTGCGCCGGTGAGATGTTGAGTTTGCGTATTTGTTTTTGGGAGATTATTTTCATTTTTCCAACTTTTTAAGTGCCTCAATAAGTCTGTTGTTGTCGTTGCTGTCGCGCACTGCTATGCGCATATATTGTTTGCCGTCGAAGCCTCCTTTGCCCGAGCAGTCGCGCATGAGAATGTTGAAGTCTTTCAACATTCTAAGCACTAGCTCGTTGGCTGTGTAGGGTGGTAACACTTCTACAAGGAAATAGTTTGCTTGTGAGGGTATTACGCGCAGGAAACTTATCTGGCGCAGCTTTGCTTCGAAGTCGTCGCGTGCTTCGATGAATTTTTCGCAGGCACGTTTGTAGTCTTTTTCGTACTTGGTGTATATCTGCATGAAGAACTCACAGAAGGAGTTGAGGTTCCAGATGCTAACCATCTTCTTTATCTTGGAGATTATCTCCACATCGGCAGAGCAGAGTATGCCGAGACGGATGCCTGGCACGCCGTAGCTCTTGCTTATGGATTTCATGACCATCATGTGAGGGTACGACTCGAGGATGTTGTCGTGGAGCAGTGTGTTGTTCTCCCATCCCACGCTGAAGTCTACGAAACTTTCATCGACTATGAGGCGTATGCCGCGTTTCTCGCACCAGTCGGCAAGCACGCAGATGTCTTCCATGGGTATGAAGTTGCCCGAGGGGTTGTCGGGGTTGATGAGCAGAAGGTTGTCGGCATGGTTCTTGCCGAAGAAGTCCATGAGGTCTTGTGCTGTGTAGCGATATTCGTTGTTTTGTGGAACGAATGTCACCAGTGATGCTTTGTCGCGGCGGTTGGGGTACTCTTCGAAGGTGGGGCGTGTCACTCCCACTGTGCCGGGCAGCAGTTCCATGAGGGCTTTGATAAGCTCGGCTGCGCCGTTACCGGGGACTATGTAGTCTTCTTTTATGTTCCAGCATTTGCTGGCAAGCAGGGTGTTTACTTTCATTCCCGATGGGTACTCGGCAATGAGAGTGCGGAAGTTTGCCTGCATCTCGTCTATGATTTTAGAGGTGCGGAAATAGGGGTTTACAAGGTAGCAGAAGTCGAGCATTTTTGGGAAGCGCCAGTAGCCGCCGAAGCGTCCGTAGTATTTGCGCAGTATGTCTTGCTCTTCGGCAAAGAGGCACTCGGCTATGTCGAGGTCCTGTTTGTCGTCTATTTCGTACCACTTCTCGCCGGTGGTGGGCAGTGCCTTCAGCTCTTTGTTGTTGAGGAAGGTGATGATGCGAAGCACGTTCTCGTAGTACTCGTTGTTGCCCACTGCACGTGAGTATGCTTCGAGGAAGGGTACGTATTTGGTCTTGCTGAAGTCTTTGGAGAACTTGTATATGTTGACTGTCTTGTAGTATTTGTCGACGTCTTCGTAGCGGAAGGC
>JAFTTA010000182.1 GCA_017467015.1 Bacteroidaceae bacterium | reverse complement strand
TACGACTCTATTTTATTTAAAATGTATGCGTATTGTTTATAATTATACACATATATGGCTCTTTTTTATCCCCCTTCTATTGTTTACAACTTCTAAATTTAACAAACTTTTTTTGGAAGTTATGAATAATTTCTATTTCTTTGCAAACGGAATATTTCCAAAAACACTTTTTATTCATAAACCTAAAATATTTATTGCCTATAGAGAAATCGTTACTCCAAACAAATGACATAGCAAGTAATGAGTAATTTGAATATGATGACCGACGACATGTTGGTCGCACTCTATTTGGAAGGCAATAATAAGGCGTTCGATATATTGTTGAACCGCCATAAAGATAGGTTGTACTCCTACATCTATTTTATTGTACGTTCGCGCGATGTAGCCGAAGATATTTTCCAAGAAACCTTTGTCAAGGCTATTGTGACGCTTCAACAGGGTAAATACAATAGTGATGGAAAATTTTCGGCTTGGCTCACACGTATTGCACACAATCTTGTAATTGATCAGTTCCGTCTGGAACGTAACGAAAATGTTATCTCCAATGACGAGAGCGAGGTCGACCTTTTCAATAATTCGGCATATAGCGAGGGTACAATAGAGTCGCGTATGGTCAATCAGCAGGTGCTTAAAGATGTTCGTCGTCTTATAGATTTGCTGCCCGACAATCAGCGTGAAGTGGTTTATATGAGATATTATCAAGCTCTCTCTTTCAAGGAAATAGCTGCGATTACGGGTGTCAGTATAAATACTGCTTTGGGTCGTGTGAGATATGCGATTATGAACTTGCGTCGCATGGCTGAGGAGAAAAATATCAGCCTTATGTTGGAAGAGGTATAATTTTTCTTTACATAGTGCAATATATTTGCTGGTGCGACGTTATTATAGTAGATAACCGCAAAACATATTGCCTATGGATAATCTCTTTACTCATGAACTTAAAGTGTCGGAGAAAACAATACGTGCATCGTTGCGTGGCGAATCGTCTTTGTCGCCAAAAGAGAGTACGTTGGATTTCTTGAAAAATTTTGCGCGTAATTTCCGCGCTGATAGACAGGCAGAGTCCTCTATACAGGGCTTTGTGCTGAATTGATAAACTATTGATTAGACTTTTTGATAGCCTCAGGATAAAATGATGTTGTGTCATTGCGAGGCTATCATTTTTTTTGTATAATTGTCGATAAAAGTGTATCTTAGTGCCTTTAAACGACTTTCTTTATAATGAGTATGCGTAAAAATAAAGGTGTAAATGCAAATATGAACTTCCTTTTCGGAGGTGTGCTTCTCTTTTTTGTTTTAGTACTTATTGTGGGGCTTTTCAGCTTCTTTACTTTGCAGCAGTTCTGGCACTCCGACGAGAGTGTGAAGGTTGCAGAAGTTACAAAACGATATGATTATTCGGTGGCTTTCGACTCTTCATTCAAAGGAAAATCATATAAGCTGTATCTTAATGATAGTCTTGTGTATGTAGGTACTCCGGTCGATGTGGACACGGTGATAAAACTGCGGCGCGTAGCTGTGGATAATTCTTTGCTTGTGGTGGATGGAGTCACTGATGCCATAGCTGCTATAGTGGAACTTGGTGTAAGTGGTGCTGTTAATTTAAAGTGTGAACAGGGTGCTGTTGCTTTTTCTATAAAGGAATAGGTTCCTTGATTTGATATTGATGTATGTGAGGTCGTAGGTTGTATTTATTATGGTGATATAGGATTTGGTATCCTAAATTATCTGTATTTGAAATTCTCAATTATATTTCAGCCGTTTGTTATTTGGATATTTATCTATGTTCTCTTCTTTTTGTGCCGACAAAAAGAAGCAAAAAGCTCTGCGCATGGACGCTTTCTTAACGGCAGCCGAAGCTGATGGTTTTTGGGTGTTGCGGAACGACCGTGCCAGCGAGCGAAACTCAAGTTTACTTGCAAAGTTTCAAAGCGAGTGCAGCCGGTGGTGGGCGAAGCCAACCTGCTACCACGCTCAGAC
>JAFTTA010000181.1 GCA_017467015.1 Bacteroidaceae bacterium | reverse complement strand
AAACGCAATGGCATTGTACAGAGTATGTCACGAAAGGGCAACTGCCTTGATAATGCAATGATGGAGAACTTCTTTGGAATAATGAAATCTGAATTACTATATTTGCAGGAGTTCAAGGATATGGATCACTTCAAACAGGAACTAAAGAGGTATATCCATTACTACAACAATGACAGAATTAAACTGAGACTAAAAGGAAAGAGTCCGGTGCAATACCGAACTCTTTACCAATAAATTTATCTATTAATAAGTCCAACTTTTTGGGGTCAGATCAAACATAGCCATGCCTTTTATTGTTTCTTGTTAAGAAAAGGAGGTAATTATGTCAGGCAAAGAATCGCAACACAAATTGGTTAAGGTTTTCAGTGGAAACTTGTGGCAAGCGCAGATTATTCAAGGTCTGCTTGAGGCTAATCACATTGTAAGCATATTGGAGGACGATACGCTATCGGCGGTGACATCGCCTTATGCGACGCTCGGTGGCGAGGTGCTGGTGTTGGTGGATATAAGGGATAGGGACTCGGCTGTGAGGCTTATAAAGACAAATTCGCTATCGTCGGTGCCCTATAACTGACCCATACAAAGAAAGATGGCGACCTTTGAAGGTCGCCCTCTTATATTTTTGCAGAAGAAAAATACTTCTTGATTTCTTTGATACGGGCTTTCTTTCCTGTGAGTGCACGCAAGTAGTAAAGTTTTGCGCGACGAACACGACCATACTTGTTGACAGTGATGCTGTCGATAGAGGGTGAGTTCAAGGGGAAGATACGCTCTACGCCTACAGTTCCTGACATCTTGCGTACTGTGAAACGTTTCTCTTCGCCGTGACCGCAGATGCGGATAACTACACCGCGATACATCTGAATACGCTCTTTTGTACCCTCGACAATTTTGTAAGCTACTGTGATTGTGTCACCGGGATGAAAATCCAACTCGCGTTTAACGTCTGTTGCAAATGCTTCTTTTGCAATTTTAAGTAAATCCATTGTATTGGTATTAAAAATTGTTCATCTCTCCAGCGCAACATATCAAGTTACTCTTCCTTGACAGCGATTACGCCGAAAGCGGGTGCAAAGTTAGGGAAAAATCCTTAAACTGCAAATGCTTGGGTGATATTTATTTTTTTAATATCACTTTGCGCATGTTGTCGTTGTTCCACAACCGCATTATTGTTAGGAAATCCTTGTACTTATTTGCCGGGATAATCGATGTGTTCAGTTCTATTGAGCGTTTTACCACTATCTTTCCGTCCTTGTTTTCGATGCTGATGTTTACACTGCCTACTGAGTTTTTAAGGCTCTTCTGTACGCTCTTTGTAACAGATGTTACGCCGTTGAGTGTGAGCTCATATTCGCATTTTTCGTTTACGGTGTAGGGTATCTCAAAGGCTGCGTTGCGCTCTTTGCCGAGTTTACGCATGCCCCATGTGTCTACGCTGCGTGGAGCTGGCGATGGCAAGGTGTAGGTGATATATCCGTTATTCTCTTCCAGCCCTTTCTTCTCTTCGCTGAATTTGTTGTTGATATTCTCCTTTTTTGTGACGTTGCGCTGTGGGTTCACGCTATATTCTGCCTCGGTTGTTACCTTCTGTTTGCTTATTTCACTCTTTGCCGAGAGGGTTATCTCTGTCTTTTTGTATGGTAACTCAAGGTTTTCTCCGGCAAGGTCGCACACTGTGTAACGGTCGCCACGCCACATCAGGGGCGATTCGCCGGTTTTCTTTACGGAAAGAAGCAAGCCTTCCCAGTAAACACAATATTCGGCTACATTGCGCACTGTTTTTACATCTTGTGCTGTTGGGTATACTACCGCAGCTTTTGCCTGCAAGCCTTCGGCACGCATCAGTTTTGCCATGGCGAGTGCCTTCTCTGCCTCTGTGCCGTAGGCTGTCTCCATCACTCTGCCGCATTGGCGTACGCAGTTTGCAGTGTGGTAGGGCTTTACTCCACAGTTTGCCAGCCCGCTAACGATGTATTTCTGAATTGCGTCGACGCGCTCTCTGTCGCTTTTGGCGTTTTTCAAGTACTCCGACGGTGTGCGTCGCAGGTCGCGTGTTTCAATGGTCAGTGGCATCAGGTTGTCGGCAAGGGTGCGGGCTGTTGTTGCCGCAAGGTGTGGCACACCTCCGTAGCTATAAGGGGTGTTTGCTTCGCCTTTGGCGCTCTTGATGCCTGTGAATGTCCATGTGTATTTACCTCCTTTGATGGTGGGTTTCACTTTTGAGTCGGTGAGACTCCAACGTAGTGCGGTGCCTTCAGGTATATTCACAATTACTTGATATTTGTCGATGTCGGCACCTTGCACTCCTATAGTCTCGTCTATGTCGAGGCAGTTGTATGCGCCTGCCTCTGTGGTGATGGTGTATTCAAGATAGGCTGTCGCACCAAGTTCCAGTCCGGTGTGTGTTATCACAAGTTCGGTCAGTTTGTTGTAGTCGGGTGCTTTGGCTGCCATAGAGGGTAGCACATAGTTAAATGCGTTAGCCGGGGTTTTAATTATTGTACCATCCTTCTGTATGGTGTAGGATGTGTCTACTTTCACTTTCTGATATTCGGGGTTGTAGATGACGAATGTCTCGCCGAACAACTTGAAGAATGAGTGGTGTGTGTTGTATTTCAGTACCTTGCTTACGCGTTGTGTTATGCTGCCGTCTGTGCCGAGTGTGTACTCGCTGACGATGCTTTTGTATGTTCCGTCAACTGTTGCATTAAGTTGCATAGCCAACATCATTGCCATTAGTATGATAATATTTCTTTTCATGTTTTTTTACTTTTTCTCGAATACCAACATTTCGTTTGTCATCTCTTTATAGCTGTTTACAGCTGTGCGGAACTCGTTCCAGTCGGCAGCTTCGTATACACGTTTGCCGAGTGATATTTTCTGCATTGCTTGCAGTTTGTTGCCCACTTGCTTTATGCTGCCTTCTGCCGAAACAATGTCGCCTTTGCTTGATGTCTCTTTTGCTTCCTGTGCCATTTTGTAGCCTTTGGGCAAAGTCATTGTCTCGTTCAGTTCCACATAGCGCGAGCAGGCGTCCTTAAAGGCATATTTGCGCTCTTTTATGCTTGTGTCTACACGCAGGAATGAGCATACACCGCTGTATAGTCCCGAGAATACAAGAGGCTTAAACATCATCACACCCTCGCCCACTGTTGCGTATGCAGGGATGGTGAAGCGTATTTTTAGTTCGATAGGTGCTTTTTGGTACTCTTTGGCATCTTTACAGGTGTAGTTTTCGAGCACAGCCTGTGGCGATACGTTCAGCAGTTGTGCTTCGAGTGCGCGGTAAACTCGGTCGGCGTAGCCTTGCAGGAAGGGTGAGCGCACCGAGCCGTCAGACTGTCCCTCGGCATTTATTGTAAATTCGCCACGCAATGTGCCGTCGGCGGCGAGTGTGCTCTTTGCTGAAATTTTGAAATAGTGGTTCATGGGGTCTGACACGGGGGTAAGGCAGAGGTCGGAGCCTTCGGGGATGCCCGGCAGGTAGTTTTGCTGCTGCTCGGCGCTCGACCATAGTTCGCGTTTGAAAGGTACCCATGTGGGGTCGAGTGGCATATATGTGCCATCTTGAAGTTTTACGACAGTTACACAGTGGTTGAAGTGGTCGGCAGGGATGCTCTCTATTCTTGAGCCTGCCATGGTCATTGCAGGATATGCCTCGAAGCCGGCCATTCGCAACATTGATATCAGCAATGCAGCCTTGTCTTTGCAGACACCGCAACGGTCAGTGAAGTTCATCTTTGTGTTGTGCAGTGTGTAGCCTTCGCCCTTGCCCATTGATATTCCCGAGTAGCGTATGTTGTCGGCAACCCAGTGGGTAAGTATGGATATTTTCTGCATATCATCTTTTACTCCTTTGAGAAGTTCGTCTACCTTCTTCTGTGCTTCGGGTAATGGTTCGAAACTTCCGTAGTCTTCGTTTACTTTGTGGAACCACAGCGATTTGTCCTGCCATTTATCGGTTGACGACAGCATCAACTTGGGTGCCACGTCGTAGAGCGACACCATGTTTGTTTCGCTCTTGAAGGGCAATGTCATGGAAGTGGCAAATGTGAAGAGTTTGCGTCCGTCGGCTGTCTTGCGCACCGATGAACGGCATTCACCCTGATAAAATTCATATTGTACGGACTTGTTGCCGGGTACGCTCACGCTGTATATTTTCTCCACTGTGGGGTAGTCTACCCAGAAGGGGACAATGTCGTAAAACTCACCGCGCATGGGTGGCACAAAGCGTTCATCGTCGTCGCTGGGAATGTCGGCAAGCAGTGCATATGTAAAACCTTTCTTTGCGATGGTGTAGTCTATCACATCTCCGGGTTGCAGTTCGCCAAGCTCAATCATTATCTGACGTGCACCCCAATATATTGCTCGTGCCGGGGCTGCATAGTCGCAAGCTGTGGCTGTGTCGATGTTGCGCACAGAACCATCATTGCAGTAGACGGTAATTTTGTCGAAATGTGCTGCAGCTGTCAATGGGTCGTAGTCGTAGACAAGCACGCGGTGTGCCAATGCGCCACGTTTGTTCTGTATGCGCAGCACCTTGTGTATGGCGAAACTGCCCGAGCCGTTGTCGGTTACGCTCACTCCTGTGCTGTCGAGTAGCACAGCTACGGCTGCCGAAGCAAAATTTTTGTCGTTTGCAGCCTTTTTTGCCACAGCCGACCAATCTTGCGCCACGATGGCGATAGTTGCCAACAGCGCAATAACAAAAAATGTCGTTCTTTTCATGTTGTTATTTGTCAATTTCTTCTTATTCTTATTTTCAGCCCGTTCTCCACCGGCGTGTCGTTTATGAGCACCAGATAGCCTCCTCCGCCGGCTCCGGTGATTTTGAATCCTTTTACTCTGTCCTTGTAGTGCTCTATGCAGTCGAGTACCTCGCGAGGTGCCATGTTGGGGTACATTGCAATTTGTGCGTAGAATGAAGCTGATGATGCCGCTCCCCATGCGTTTACATCGCATTTGAGCAGAGCCTGCCAGCAATCTGTAGTGGCTTTGGCAAGACGCATCGCGCCCTCTTTGTCAATGTTTGTGTTCTCCAACACATTGTAGCCGCTCACACGTGGCGAGAGTGGAATTATCCATAGGTTGTTCTCGATGAAATCGAGGATTTTTGTGTCTAGCACACTCTCTATATTTACGGGCCAATAGCCGTTGTCGTAGTCGAGACGGTTGAGTCCCGGCATAACAATGCCTATGGCATCCTGCGAACCGCTTACGTAGTCGCTACCCGGGGGGTTCTCGTAGCGGAATACCATTTTGGCAAGTGTTTCGCGGTCGCCCTCGGGTATGTCTGTGTGCCACATCTCCATAGCGGCATTGCGCGACGATGTGCTCATGCCGCTGCGGTTGTTGAACTCATAATCGGGTTCTATGCAGATGGTGATTACGGCTCCGGGACAATGGCAGTTGACGGTAGGCTGGTCGTGCCATCCTCCTGCAAGGTCTATACGGTAAGGAATGTTACACTCCTGACGCAGTGCAGTTGTGGAGCGTCGTGGCAATCCTGCCGCGGGCTCACGTTTGCTGACAACAAGCTCAATGCCGTTCTCCTCGCAGAAACGGCGTTTTTCCGGAGTGTATCCATCGCTGTTGACAAAGAAAATGTCGGGCTTCAATAGTTTCACATCCTCGGCAAAATCCATGATGCCACTACCCGAATTTACAAAAGCATCTTTGACGTATCGTACGGCTTTTACCATGTATAGACGCTCGCGCTCGGTGTTTATTGTTTTACGGTTTTTCAAGTCGCGTATGGTTCTGTCCGAGCCTATGCCTACATAGAGGTCGCCATGTGTCGACGCCTCCTCAAAAAAGGCTACGTGTCCCGAATGTAGCATATCGTAGCAACCCGAAACAAAAACTTTTTTGTTCATAATCATTCAAAAGGGGAATTATCCCACAAATTTACTTATATTTTTTCAAAAAATATGCATAAAATCTGTTTCATTTTTCGTGGAATATGCTTTCGTGGTGTTATGATGAAAAAAACCTTATCTTGTATCCATATTTTTTTAATGTAATTAAAAGGTGTCCGAAAAACATATTATACCTATTTTATATGCTCGGCAAATTTCTCATTTCAACTTTTTCTTTTTACATTTGCGCCACAAAAAGCAGAAAGGCTAATCATCATGCAGAAAAATTTAGTAAGAGTAGAGTCTCCGGCAAAAGCAAAAACAATAGAAAGATTCTTGGGAAAGGATTATAAGGTGATGTCCAGCTATGGGCACATTTGTGACCTAAAGGAGAAAGAGTTCAGTATTAATACCGATACATTTGAACCCGAATACGAGATACCGGAGAAAAAAGCAAAAGTGGTGAACGACCTCAAAGCAGAGGCGAAAAAGGCTGAAATGGTGTGGCTGGCGTCCGATGAGGACCGCGAAGGAGAGGCTATCAGCTGGCATCTTTACACCGTCTTAGGTTTAAAACCTGAAAATACTAAACGAATAGTCTTTCACGAGATTACAAAAAATGCCATATTAAAGGCTATTGAGACCCCTCGCGATATAGATACCAATCTTGTCTATGCTCAGCAGGCACGTCGTGTGCTCGACCGTATCGTGGGTTTCAAACTCTCTCCGGTGCTGTGGCGCAAAGTTAAGCCTGCTCTATCTGCAGGACGTGTGCAGTCGGTGACTGTGCGTCTCATTGTAGAGCGTGAACGCGAAATAAACAAATTCAGCAGCGAATCGAGTTATCGTGTGACAGCTCAGTTTGTCCCCGCCGATGCAGCCGATGGTAACAGCATAATCAGCACCGAACTTTCTACACGCTTCAAGACTGCAGCCGAGGCAGAGACTTTTCTCAAATCGTGTTATGGCGCAAGTTTCACGGTCGATGATGTCAATACAAAGCCTTTGAAAAAAAGTCCTGCTCCTCCCTTTACAACATCAACCTTGCAACAAGAGGCATCGCGTAAATTGGGGCTTTCAGTTATGCAGACAATGAGAATAGCTCAAGGACTTTATGAATCAGGATATATCACATACATGCGTACCGACTCGGTGAATCTCTCGTCGCTGTGTCTTAACTCGTGTAAAAAGGTTATCACTGAGAGTATGGGTGAAAAATATTTGAAAACGCGCAAGTATTCTACAAACTCAAAAGGAGCTCAGGAGGCCCACGAAGCTATACGTCCCACATATATGGAAAATAGCACAATTGAAGGCACGCAAGCCGAGAAACGTCTCTATGAACTTATCTGGAAACGTACAATAGCTTCGCAGATGGCAGATGCACAGGTTGAGAAAACCACAGCAAACATTGCTATAAGCGGTCACAACGAGAGTTTTGTTGCCACCGGTGAAGTGACCATCTTCGACGGCTTCCTGCATGTATATCGCGAGTCGACAGACGACGAGACACTTGCCGAAACAAAATCATTGCCTGCAATGCACGTCGGCGAGGAACTCGTGGCGCAAGATATAACTGCAACCGAACGTTTTACACAGCATCCTCCCCGATATACCGAGGCAAGCCTTGTGCGCAAACTTGAGGAATTAGGCATCGGTCGCCCGTCAACATACGCTCCCACAATCAGCACCATTCAGCAGCGTGGATACGTGGAGCGCGGTGATAAACCCGGCACAGAACGTAAATATAGTCGAATGACACTTGTTGGAAACAATGTTGCCCTCTTTGAAGAGAAAGAGAAGGTAGGTGCCGAAAAATCAAAACTCATGCCTACGGACATTGGCATTGTTGTAAATGATTTTCTGCTTGCCAATTTCCCTGAAATAATGGATTATAACTTCACTGCAACCGTGGAGAAGGATTTTGATGCTATTGCCGATGGTGAGAAAGTGTGGACAGAGCCTATCGGTACTTTCTATAAAGGTTTTGAACCTCTGATAAACAAAATATTACAACCAAAAAGCGAACACAAAGTGGGCGAACGCATCCTTGGTGAAGAGCCTTCGACCGGAAAACCTGTTTCTGTGAAGATTGGTCGTTTCGGTCCCATTGTCCAGATAGGCTCATCATCAGATGAAGAGAAGCCACGATTCGCTCAAATGAAGCCCGGGCAGACACTTGAGTCAATCACTTTGGAAGAGGCATTAGAACTCTTCAGCCTGCCCCGTATATTGGGCGATTTCGAAGAGAAGAGCGTTACAATTGGTGCAGGTCGTTTTGGGCCTTACATCAAGCACAACGATTCTTATGTGTCGCTGCCTAAGGGCAACGACCCTCTTACGATTACTTTTGACGAAGCAGTGGAACTTATCCTTGCAAAACGTAAAGCCGAGGCTGAGCGTATAATAAAAAAATTCGATGAGGACTCTGAGTTGCAGATACTTAATGGACGTTTTGGACCTTACATTTCATACAAAGGCAGCAACTATAAGTTGCCAAAGAGTGTAGTGCCTGCCGAACTAACATTGGAGCAGTCATTGGAGATAGTGTCTCAGCAGCAAAACCGCGAGACAGCTCCGGCCAAAGGGCGTCGCAAATATACAAGAAAGAAATAAATGACACGACTGATTCTCATAGGTTTCATGGGCTCGGGCAAGACCACGCTGGGGCGTGCCCTTGCCAAGGAATTAGGGCTTACATTCATCGATCTAGACAATTACATCGAATTGCGTCGTTGCAAAAGCATTAACCGCATATTTGAGGAGTCGGGTGAAGATGGTTTTCGCACAATTGAACGCAATCTGCTGCATGAGGTGTGCGAGTTTGAGAATGTGGTAATATCTGCAGGTGGCGGAACACCTTGCTTCTTCGATAATATCGATTACATGAATACACAAGGTACCACCATTTATCTGCAAGTGTCCAATGAGCGTTTGTTGGAGCGTCTCAGAATTGCCAAAAGCCGTCGTCCGCTGCTGAAAGATAAAAACGACGAGGAGATAAAAGCTTTTATAGAAGAGCAGTTGGCACGACGCGAAAAATACTATTTGCAGGCAGACTATACATTCGCATCCGACCGCCTAGAAGATAAAGAACAAATAGCCGAGTCGGTGGCGAGGTTTCGAGTAGAGTTTGATTTATAAAAACATAGAAGCTGTTGCAGCTTCAGAAAACATAATATTACAAACATGAGAAAATGGCGCATTGAAGATTCCGAGGAACTGTACAACATCACAGGTTGGGGAGCCTCTTATTTCAGCATCAACAGCGAGGGTAATGTAGCAGTCACACCCAAAAAAGATGGGGTGGCTGTAGACCTGAAACAACTGATGGACGAGTTGCAGTTACGCGATGTTTCTGCTCCTGTACTTCTGCGTTTCCCCGATATACTTGACAATCGTATCGAGAAAATTTCGGGATGCTTCAAAATAGCAGCACATGAGTACAATTACACCGGTGAGAATTTCATTGTCTACCCTATTAAGGTAAATCAGATGCGGCCGGTGGTCGAGGAGATTATGAGCCATGGAAAGAAGTACAACATCGGTCTTGAGGCGGGTTCCAAACCCGAGCTTCATGCCGTCATTGCTGTAAACACCGACTCCGACTCCATCATCATTTGCAATGGCTACAAAGACGAGAGTTATATAGAACTTGCGCTGTTGGCACAGAAAATGGGACGTCGCATTTTCCTTGTTGTGGAGAAACTCAATGAACTGAAACTGATAGCCAAAATGGGTAAACGTCTCGGCGTGCGTCCCAATATAGGCATACGCATAAAACTTGCCTCAGAGGGCAGTGGCAAGTGGGAAGAGAGCGGTGGCGATGCAAGCAAGTTTGGCTTGACATCTAGCGAACTGCTTGAGGCTCTTCAGATTCTTGAGAAATTCGACATAAAGGATTGTCTGAAGCTCATACATTTCCACATAGGTAGTCAAGTAACGAAAATACGAAATATTAAGACCGCCTTGCGCGAAGCTTCGCAATTCTACGTGCAGCTCTACAATCTTGGCTATAAGATTGAATTTACAGACATAGGCGGTGGTTTGGGCGTCGACTATGACGGCACGCGCTCGGCAAACAGCGAGAGCAGTGTCAACTACTCTATACAAGAGTATGTTAACGACGCAATATTTACTTTTGTCGATGCCGCCGATAAAAACGGTATCCCTCATCCTAATATAATAACTGAGAGCGGACGTTCGGTTTCTGCTCACCACTCGGTGCTTGTATTCCAAGTGATGGAGACAACGGCTCTGCCTCACATGGACGAGGAGTGGGAGGTTGCAAAAGACGACCACGAACTTGTACGCGAACTTTATAACATATGGGACAACCTCAATCAACGCAACATGCTTGAGGCATGGCACGATGCAATGCAGATACGCGATGAGGCTCTTGAACTTTTTAGTCACGGCATTGTCGACCTCAAGACACGTGCGCAGATAGAGCGTCTTTTCTGGTCAGTGACACGCGAAATTTGCGATATTGCCAAAAACTTGAAACACGCCCCCGATGAGCTACGTAAACTGCCTAAACTTTTGGCAGACAAATATTTCTGCAACTTCTCGTTGTTCCAGTCGTTGCCCGACCTTTGGGCAATTGACCAATATTTTCCAATCATGCCCATACACCGTTTGGATGAGCGTCCCGACCGCACTTGCACCATTCAGGATATCACATGCGACAGCGACGGTAAGATAGCCAATTTCCGTAGCTATGGCAACACCACCAATGCCCTCACTGTTCATAGCGTGAAAAAGAGCGAACCCTATTACATAGGTGTCTTTCTTGTAGGGGCTTATCAGGAAATTCTGGGAGATATGCACAACCTCTTCGGCGACACAAATGCGGTACACGTAAGTGTCGACGAAAAAGGGTATAAGGTTGATAAAATAATTGATGGAGAAACAGTTGCCGATGTACTCGACTATGTTCAGTTCGATGCCCGTCGATTGGTGCGCACGTTGGAGACATGGGTGACAAAGTCTGTAAAATCGGGACGTATAACACTTGAAGAAGGCAAAGAGTTCCTTTCAAACTATCGTTCGGGGCTTTATGGATATACATATCTTGAACCATAAAATTCTAATAGAATGAAAAAGGCAATAACAATAATAAAGGTCGGCGGAAAAATAGTCGAGGAGCGTGAGTCACTGATGCAACTTCTCGACCGTTTCGCGGCAATAGAAGGAGAAAAAGTTCTCATACACGGCGGTGGTCGTTCGGCAACAAGGATTGCCGAGAAATTGGGTATCGAGAGTCGCATGATCGATGGTCGTCGTGTCACTGACGAGGCTACTCTGGGAGTGGTGACAATGGTCTATGGAGGTCTTGTGAACAAAAATATTGTAGCAGGTTTGCAGGCTCGTGGTGTGAATGCCCTTGGACTTACAGGTGCCGACTGCAATGTCATTCATGCTCACAAACGCCCGGTGAAAGAGATTGATTGGGGCTTTGTAGGTGATGTTGATGGTGCCGACGGCAAGATGCTTTCGGCGCTGATAGAGCAGGGTATTGTTCCTGTTGTTGCTCCACTTACCCACGATGGCAAAGGCAATATGCTCAATATAAATGCCGACACAATGGCTGCCGAGACAGCAAAGGCTCTTGCTCCCTACTACGATGTCACATTGACCTATTGCTTCGAGTTTCCCGGCGTGATGCGTAACCCCGAGGATGCAACAAGTGTCATTCCCGAGATTAGAACCGACGATTATCGTATGTTCAAAGAACAGGGCATTGTAAGCGGTGGTATGATACCTAAAATAGACAATGCTTTTAACGCACTGAACAATGGTGTGAAGAAGGTTATAATCACTCGCGCCGATTCCATAGATGGCAAGCATGGCACGCATATAATGTTGTAATGCAATACAATGTAGTAGAACATCCGCTTTACGGCAAGATTAGAGTGAAAGTAAACCCACGAGCGCGGCGTATTATTCTCCGCGCTCGTGAAGGTTTTATCGAGGTGACACTGCCACCCGGTGTCACTCGTAAAGCTTTTGATGCGGCAGTTGATAAGTATGGCGCAAAATTATGGGCATTGAGCCGCGCAACTACTCTCGAAGTTATTGACGGCACATATAAATATGAATCGGAACGCTTCTGTTTCTGTTTGTCTGAAGGAGAGAAACGCGATTTCTTTATACGTTACGATGGCTTTCGTGCGACGTTCATATATCCGCAAAATACAGACTTCCACTCCGAGGAGATGCAACAGTGGTTGCGTCGTGTGCGTGTTACTGCCTTGCGACGTGTGGCATCGGAAAATTTGCCCCGTCGATTGGATTATCTTTCCCGTCGTTTCAATTTTTGTTACAACGGTGTGTCGTTGAGCGACAGTCACAGCCGTTGGGGTAGCTGCAGCAGTCGCGGGAACATAAGTCTTAGTATTTATTTACAACTGCTTCCCGAGCATCTTGCCGACTATGTGATGTTGCACGAACTGTGCCACACTGTGGAAATGAATCACAGCCCTCGCTTTTGGGAACTTATGGACAATGTTACCGATGGCAAAAGCAAGCAACTTCGCCACGAATTGAAATCTTACCGAACATCGTTTTAAGATTATTGTAATATTATAAATTTAATGCGTGTCTGCGACAGCAGACACGCATTAAATTTAGGTGTTATGTGTTTATCAGAAATTGTATTTCAGCAGAGCGCAAATTCTGTGGTTTGTGACAGAGTGTGTCTTGTCTACACTGCCATCGGCTTTCATAGTGCCGTAGCCAACTGTTGTGGGCTCGTACTCAAGACCAACCTGCATTGCATTGTGTGTGTACAGCACGCTGGGTGCTACGCGCCAGAAACTATCGATGTTTTTGTAACCGCGTACATACATCATTGAGGGACTTACAAAGTTGTCCTCGCAGCCGAGGTTCTTGCCATAACCACCGAAGAGACAGTATGTGAGTGTGCCTTTCTTTAGTTTTTGCTTGTATGTTATGTCTAACCATGCTGTTACGCTGCTAAGACTTCCATATTCCACTTCGCCGCTCTCTTTTTCCTTTGTGACTCCGTAGCCGCTGAGCATGTTCAAGTGCGATGCGTTCTGGGCGTATGTCACACGACCTTTAATGCCCCAGTTGCTCTCCTTGTACGAGAAAAATGCTGTGGGAGTGAAGCTTGTAACAAGCTCGTCGGAGAGCATTTTCACGCCTGTGGGGTCGGTGTATTCTGTGCGAGGCTTCAGCGTGAGAATGTCGACACCGGCACCTGCCATGAAGTTGTCATTCTTGTACATTGCTTGGAAATAAAGTTCGGGGATAAGAGCCTTGCGAGCAAAATCGATGGAGGTGGTAGAAGTTTTGAGATCGTTTGCATTGGGACCGTACGACAAATACTGGAACTGATACAATGCAGTGGCTGTGAGTGTGAACTTACCTGCAATGCGGTTGTAACGTACCTGCGGCGAGCGGCTGAAGGGTGTAAAAGGTGCTCCTGTGGCAAGGCTGAAGACGTCGGGCATCATGTCGCCCATCATGGGGTGCCATGCCTGACCTACGAGCAGGTTATCTTTCTCCCAGTCCATTTTTGCATATGCCTGACGTATGCGCAGAACAGTGTTGCTGGTGCCGAAGCCTGCAAAGTCGGATTCTATTTTTGCAGATGTCTTTGCACCGAGAAATTCGGGACCTGTGATGTTGAGTCCGAGACGTGTGGTGATGCTGAGCAACAGAATGTCGGGCTTTTCATTAAGGTCGTCGCCGTATGCGTTCAATGCCTCGTCCTTAGGAATCATGTTGAACTGGTCGCTGTTACTGCTCAGATTGTCGCGTGTGTCGAATGCGGCGTAGTTGCGTATGAATCCGTAGGGTTTGAATGTGATTTTCTTCTCTTGTGCCTGACCGCACAGCGCTAAGCATATTGCGGCAATTGCTAAAATGGTCTTTTTCATATGTTTGGAAAGTTACTATTGTATTATGCAAAATATCCTATTGAGCCTAGAATGAACAGCAGTGAGTAGCCGAGAATGATGGAGATTACACCTACAATTATTCCGGTACGTGCCATTTGCGACGAAGTTATAAGACCTGTTGAATAAGCAATGGCATTAGGGGGTGTACTCACGGGAAGAGCCATGGCAAATGATGCAGATAGCGCAATACCAATGAGCAAGGTGCCTATTCCGCCTGTTTCGTCAAGCAGAGGTCCCATTCCTTTTCCTATGGCTGCAAGTATAGGCACCATTAGGGCTGTTGCTGCCGAATTTGAGATGAATGTAGAGAGAGCCCAACAGAGCAATCCGCTGCCAATAATTACTGCTATCACCGGCCATTCGTTGAAAGGTATAGCCTCGACAAGGGTTTTTGCAAGCCCTGTCTTGTCCATTCCAACGCCAAGCGCAAATCCACCGGCAACCATCCATAGCACGCTCCATTCAATCTCTTTAAGGTCGTCGGTGCTGAAAATGCCTGTTGCGCAGAAGACACCTACGGGGATGAGAGCCACTACGTATGAGTTCATACCCACAACCTTCTCTAGCATCCACAATGCGATTGTAACTGCAAAAGTTACATAAATGAGGTTGGTGCGCCAGTTGTTTCTTGCACCACCTTTTATTTCCAGTTTAATCTCTTTGGCTTTAAAGGGGTACATGGTCTTAAGTATGAACCATGCAATGACAACTATGCAGAGCATCAGGGGGAACATCACTGCAAACCATTCGCCGAATGTGATGCCGAGGTTGAGCCCCTCTGCATCGTTCAAATAACCCAATGCAATGCCGTTGGGAGGGGTGCCGATAGGAGTGGCAATACCACCGACGTTACAACCGATGGGAATTGCAAGGGCAAGAGAAATGCGTCCGCCACCATCGGGGGGCAACATCTTCAATACAGGTGTGAGGAAGGTGAGCATCATGGCTGCTGTGGCTGTGTTGCTCACAAACATGGAGAAGAAGGCTGTTACCATCAAGAAGCCCAAAAGCACGGTGTTTGAGCGTGTGCCGAAAGGTTTAAGCAATGCGCGTGCAAGGGTTACGTCGACACCATATTTCGATGCTACAATGGCAAGCACAAAGCCTCCGAGGAAAAGCATCACCGTTTGGTCGGCAAAGGTGTACATAATGGATTTATAACTCACAAGTTCCTCTTTTGGCAGGTAGTTTACCAATGGGGTGATACCGCTGTTCGACACCGTCAACAGCATTATTACTATTATCAGTACAGAGGTTACCCACGCCGGTACGCTCTCTGTTATCCACATAAGTGCTGCAAAGATGAAAATTGCTATTACACGATGTTGTAATGTTGTCAGGTTCTCTATTCCGAACCATTCGGTGGGAATCCACCAGATTAAAAGTGTGAAGAGTACTACGCAAATTGTTTTAATGACATCTTTCCTTCTGAGAAATGCCAATATTCTTTTAAGTGTCATGTTATATTGGGGTATTTT
>JAFTTA010000180.1 GCA_017467015.1 Bacteroidaceae bacterium | reverse complement strand
GATAAGAGTTGAGCGACAAGGAACGCACCGACTGAAGGATATTTCCCATAGGGAAATTCCTGAACAAAGGAAGTGACGACTGATGCGCCCCGTGTGCCGGGCTTTTAGATAAAATCGGCTGCGCTCGTTTTAAAACTTTGCAAGTAAACTTGCGTTTCGCTCGCTGGCACAATAGTTCTGCAACAAAAATAATCAAGTTTATTTTGTGTTGCTCTCGCTTAATCGTATCTTTAGATAAGATAGGATGCGGCTCGGAAGAAAAAATCAAGTAACTTGTTTTTTCTTCACTCGCCTTTCACTATCTTTGCACGAGTATTGCAAAAAGAACAGGCACCCGTAGTTCAATGGATAGAATGGAAGATTCCGGTTCTTCAGATTAGGGTTCGATTCCCTACGGGTGTACTTCTCCTCTTTTCCTTTCACCATTAATAATCTCTCAAAGCATCGGCAGGTAGCATGCGTGTGGCACGCCATGCCGGAACGATGGCACCGATAAGTGTTACTATTGTTATGAAAAGATAACTCGCTGCTGTGACAACCACAAAATGTGTCCCTTGCTGATTGTGTAGATATGCAGGGTCGGCTACATCCATGTTGCCCATTTTAGACTGTACCTTAAATGGGTCGGAGAAGCCTTCGATGTGCAGGTGATGCATGATAAACGGCATTGCAACCATGAATGCCACCGTAGCCAGCAGCACCCCTTCCATTGCAAATTGGCTGATGATTTTTCGGCGCGACGCTCCAAGGCTGCGCATTATCCCAATCTCACATTTGCGCTCGGCGCTACGTATCCAGAATGAGCTGAGCAGTCCCAGAAAAGCACAAAAAAGTGCAAAGGCGGAGAGTCCCGCATATAGTCTGTACATGTTGCTGATGCCGAACATATGGGCATATTTCTTGCGATTATTTTCGTGAGAGATTATATTGTTGCAATAGAAATTACCAATCTCCAATTTGGGCATGACCTCTGTGTGGAACTTTTTCTCAAAATCCTCTTTGTTTACTCCCTCTTTCAGACGTATGTGCAGAAACGTTGTTGTGCCGTTGATTGTTCTTAATAAATGATCGTGATTAATTGAGGTGTTTTTGATTATTAACGGCCATGGCTCTTCGTATTGCACTAAGGGGATGTCTTTAAAGACACCTGCAACACGATATCTCCCTCTGTTGAAAAGTTCTCTGAATTCTCTGCCCCTTGCCTCGGTGGTGCCGAAAAGTTCCATGGCTGCTTTTTCCGAGATAAACACGCCGTTAGGGTAGTGTGCCTCGTTGTTCATGAGATACTCCCCGGTGTGTATGTCTTTAATGTTGAATGTGGCAGGATAGTTGCCCCCCTCTGTTGAGATATATTCCCAATATTTTATATTTGCGACTTTTACCTTTCCTTCATCTATCATCTGTTTTAAATTGTCGTATGATACCCCTACAGTGTTTAGGCTGTCGGCTGTAAATACTGTGCTTGAACTGGAGTAGCTATTGGGGTATCCTGCATATTCCGTTATCGTGTGGTATGCGACCTCGGGCAATGAGCGTATTATATTGATTACCTGTGTGTGACATTCGTATGCAATGTCATTGTCCATATATTCGGGTTTGAATTTTGTGTCCTGTGGGATGCGTTGCGTAAGTTCTATCATATATACGTCTGAGATGTCGCAACCGCTTGGTATGTTTTTTCGGCATATAAGTGTGTAGAGCGGGTCGATGGCGAGCCACAGGAAGATGATGGCGACTATCAGTTCAAGAAAGAGCCATGCATTTTGCTTGCGCTCGTTCCATATTTGGTGT
>JAFTTA010000179.1 GCA_017467015.1 Bacteroidaceae bacterium | reverse complement strand
TCTTCGCGAACAATACGAACTTTGGGACAGCACCAAAAATCTGCCTCAGCCCACATGGACCGGTATCACCTCGCCCGAGCTTGACGACCTCACCGACTCAATGGCAGTGGTGATTGCAAAAACCCACATTGTGCCTTTCACCTACGAAATGGCAGAGATGAAAGAGGGTGTGCTCGACACACGTAACTACAACGACCGCTATCTCAGCGTAAGTTTTGTTACAGTTGACGAGAAGTTCCGCATCGTCATAAACAACCAGACAGGCATTATCGAGGGCGATAACCTTGTGGAGAACGGTGTGGTGCACATCACCGACGAGGCGGTAGCTCCTTCTACAAACACAATGCCCAAACTGCTCTCCGACCAGCCTTTCTTCAGTCTTATGTCGGCAGCGCTCATAGAGACTGAGTTCGACAAGCAGCTGCAGGAATACATTACAAAACTTAACGGCAAGGAGTACACATTGGGTAATGTTCCTGCCAACTGCTATCAGTGTGGTGCAAATATGGCTCGCTACCCCCACACCTATTACACAAAATTCACCGGCTTCGTCGAGACCGACGATGTGTTTGCCGCCGAGGGCATATATACCCTTGACGACTTGAAAGCGTTTGCCGAGAAATGGTATGGAACAGAGGATAAGGACGACCCCACAAGTCCCAATAATGCTCTATATAAATTTGTGGCATACCACTTTCTCAATAGGGAACTTAACTACAATTTGTTAATTCTTTATGGGCTTGATCACCCCACCTATAAAAGTGAAAGTCTTTATGGAATGGCACAGGGGTTCGATCGTGTAGATTATTACGAGACAATGCTCGGTAAGCTGGTGAAGGTGTGCAAACCCCTCAGCAGTACCAATACAGAGGAGACACAGAACATATACTTGAACTACTCTCATCGCTCAACCAGACAGATTGAAATGAACAAGCATCTTGATGTTAAGGTTTATGACCTGACAACCTTCACTCAGATGGACGAGAAATATGCCTCATTCGTGCAGATTGGTTTGAACGGTACGGTGCACCCCATCAACAAAATTCTTATCTACAATGAGGATGAGATGCAGGGTAATGTCCTTAACGAGCGTATGCGTTTCGACATAGCTTCATTGCTGCCCGAACTTGCCAACAACGGAGTGCGTTTTGGTCGTTGGCAATTGACCGGTGGTAAATGTAACCATGGCGACTACAATATACCGGATGGATATTGCAAGAATATAAAGGTTTACGAGCCCACCACGGAGTGGCACTACTTCTGTCCCCACTCATGGGGGTGTAACTATCTCGGTGACGAAATCATCGCAGTGGGACAGTACGACTTTGCTTACCGTCTGCCACCTGTTCCGGCAGGAACATATGAACTTCGCATGGGTTATACCGCATATTGGAAACGTGCTATTACACAATTCTATGTAGATGGCAAGGTGACCGGAATTCCTGTCGATTTGCGTGTGCTTTTCGATGACCCCCGTATCGGTTGGGAGGACGACAAGGATACAGAGGATGACGGCGTAGAGAATGACAAAGCTATGCGTAACCACGGCTACATGAAGGCCCCCGACTCATATTATGTCCAGAATGGTGATCATCATACCGCTCGTCAGCACAATGGTGCCGGTCGTATTATTATTACACAGAAATATTTTGACAGCAACGACCATTGGATTCGTATGAAGAAGATAGACGAGCCTTTGGATAGAGAGTTCAACCATGATTACTTCGAACTTGTTCCCAAAGGTATCATCACAAGCCACATTCCCGAGGATAGGCATTAATCCTCTATGTTTATTCAGTCATCTTTGCCCTTATAGGACAAATGGCAAAATCAACAGCTACTCTTTCACCATACAAAAAGAATAGCTGTTGTTTGTTTGATGTTTGTCGTGTGTGAAATAAGAAAAAATCCATAGAATAGCCTATATGTTCAAAAAACGATTAATTGATAATTGTGAATTAATAAAGCGTAAGAGTGCTCTCAGGAATTTTGTACACAAAATTAATGGCAGTAGAATGTAATAAGTAAATAAATTGTTGAATTTTCTTTGAAAATTAACAATCTAATTATTGCAGAATATATGGAAAATGCCTTAATTTGTAACTTTAAATAAATTAGAGGGAATAAATTTAAAATAATCATACCATGAAATTCATCAATCGACTTAAGTTCGCAGGTTGCATTGTTGCGGCAATCATGGCAACAAGCAGCGCAACGGCACAGAAGACCGACGGCACCATAGATGCAGAAATGCTGAAAGAGTTTGCCGAAAACTACAAACCAACAGGTGCAGAGAAAGCTTTGAAAAATGCGATGCTCACAACATCAGTGAAGACACTTGCTGTAAACCAAGAGAACAAAAGGAAGCCTCTCGACACATACTTCAGCAACACGGTAAATTCAAAAGGCATTACCGATCAACAGTCGTCGGGTCGTTGCTGGTTGTTCACCGGTCTCAACGTGATGAGAGCAAAAATGATTGCCGAGCAAAAGCTCAACGGCTTTGAGTTCTCACAGGTCTACAACTTCTTCTTCGACCAGTTGGAGAAATCAAACCTTTTTCTGCAAGGCATCATTGACACCCGTAAGAAACCTTTCGACGACAGAACAGTCGAGTGGCTCTTCAGTCACCCATTGAGCGACGGAGGTACATTCACCGGCGTTGCCGACCTTGTTGCCAAATATGGTGTTGTGCCTCAAGAGGTAATGCCCGAGACATACGGTAGCAACAATACAAGCGCGTTTAACAGCGTACTTAAAAGAAAACTCCGTGAGTTCGGTATTCAGTTGCGCGAGGCAAGCGACAACGGCAAGAAAGAGAAAGAGCTGTTGGCAATGAAAAAAGAGATGCTTGGCACAGTGTACAAGATGCTTGCAAGCGTATATGGTGTGCCTCCCACCACATTCACATGGGCAGCCAAGAACAGCAACGGCAAATATCGCGAAAAACCTCAGGAGTACACTCCTAAAAGTTTCTACGAGAAATATGTCGGTCTCGACTTTCAAAACAACTACGTGATGTTGATGAACGACCCCTCACGTCCCTACTGGAAAAGCTATGAAATCGCCTACGACCGCCACGTACACGAAGGACATAACTGGCTGTATGTAAACCTTCCCATGGAAGACATCAAGCAGATGGCAATTGCATCCATCAAAGACAGCGTCATGATGTACTTCTCTTGCGACGTAGGTAAGTTCCTCGATTCAGGTCGCGGCTTGCTTGACATCGACAACTACGACTACGAGTCACTCTTCGGAGTTGAGTTTAAAATGGACAAAAAACAGCGCATCATGACACGCGACAGCGGTTCTTCTCATGCCATGACACTGAAATCTGTCGACATCGACGAAAATGGCAAAACAGTGAAATGGCAGGTTGAGAATAGTTGGGGTGCATCATCGGGTTACAAAGGCACGCTTATCATGACCGACGAATGGTTCGACGAATACATGTTCCGCGTGGTAGTGGACAAGAAATATGTTCCTGCAAAAGTATTAAAAGTGCTCGAGGAGAAGGCAACATTGCTTCCTGCATGGGACCCAATGTTTATGCCAGAGGAATAATAAATGAAAAAACGAAAAAACTGAATACTTATGAAAGCAATAACAAAATTTATCAGTACGCTTGTTGTGGCAGTAAGCCTTGCATCAGGCTTTGCCTCTTGTAGCGATGATATCGACAAGTCGAACCGATACACATTTGTCGGTGAGACCATTGCCGATTTTATTCTTAATCGTGAAGATCGTTTCAGCCACATGATAAAAATCTTGAAGCAGGCTGAGATGGTCGGTTTGTTGTCGACCTACGGCACCTACACCTTCTTCTTGCCCGAGAACGAAGGCGTGGAGAAAT
>JAFTTA010000178.1 GCA_017467015.1 Bacteroidaceae bacterium | reverse complement strand
TCATAAACCTTAGTCACAAGTCCGTCGAGAAAGTCGCGGTCGTGGCTCACAACGATTAGTGTGCCGTCATAGTCCTGCAAGGCCTGTTTCAACACATCCATTGTTTTTAGGTCTAGGTGGTTGGTAGGCTCGTCAAGTATGAGCAGATTCACCGGCTCTAGCAAAAGTTTAAGTATGGCTAGACGTGTACGTTCACCACCTGAAAGCACCTTCACTTTACGGCTGCTCTCCTCGCCGCCGAACATAAATGCACCAAGAAGATCTCGTATTTTGTTGCGAATATCACCTTTGGCTATGTCGTCAATAGTTTGGAACACTGTCAGTTCATCGTCGAGCAACGACGCCTGGTTCTGTGCAAAATAACCTATCTGCACATTATGACCGAGAGTAATCTTTCCGTCGTGCTCAATCTCACCCATGATAGACTTCACCATTGTAGATTTTCCCTCACCGTTGCGTCCCACAAAAGCTACCTTGTCGCCACGTTCAATGGTAAAATTAGCATTGCTATATATCAATTTCTCACCATAACTCTTGCCCACCATGTCACACTGCACAGGATAGCTGCCACTGCGAGGCGAAGGAGGAAATTTCAAGCGCAACTGTGATGTATCTTCCTCATCAACTTCTATAAGTTCCAGTTTCTCGAGCATCTTCACACGACTCTGTACCTGCAATGTTTTTGAGTATGTACCCTTGAAACGCTCAATAAAATCCTTAGTCTCGCGTATCATCTTCTGCTGCTCCTCATACTGCTTCTGCTGCTGTTCGCGACGCTCCTTACGAAGTTCAAGATAGTGGCTGTATGAAGCCTTGTAGTCATAGATGCGCCCCATCGTAACCTCAATGGTGCGAGTGGTAATGGAATCAACAAACTTGCGGTCGTGGCTTATAACCACCACAGCCTTTGACGATGTCTTTATAAACTCCTCGAGCCATTGAATACTCTCAATGTCTAAGTGGTTGGTAGGCTCGTCAAGCAACAACACATCAGGGTCTTTTAGCAACAATTTTGCAAGTTCGATGCGCATACGCCATCCGCCTGAAAAATCGCTTGTCGGACGGTCGAAATCACTACGTTCAAAACCCAGACCAAGCAGAGTCTTCTCGACATCCTCCTCGAAGTGAGTCATATCTATAGCATAAAACTTTTCGCTCAATGCCGTTACACGCTCAATCAACGCCATATAAGAGTCGCTCTCATAATCGGTGCGCTCCATCATCTCATTGTTTAGGCTCTCAATCTCCAGCTCAATCTCTTTCAAGTGGGCAAAGGCTTGAGATGTTTCCTCGAACACGGTGCGACCATCTTCAGTCATGAGATGCTGTGGCAGATAGGCCACCACACAATCTTTTGGCACAGAAACTGTGCCACGCGTCGCCGTTCGCACCCCGGCAAGTATCTTCAGCAACGTACTTTTACCCGCACCGTTCTTACCCATAAGAGCAATACGATCTTTCTCGTTAATCTGAAAAGATATATCCTTAAATAATGTCGTGCCGCCAAACTCGACGGTCAATCCATCAACTGAAATCATTTTCTAATTGTTTTAAAATGCGAAGATACACAAATTTTTCCAAAAACCATTAAAGTTACAACAAGAGTGTGCGCCAAATTATAAATGGCGCACACTCTTGTTGTATAGCGATGTTTAATCGGATAATTTTAATACCTAAGATAAACAGGCCCCATTAGTCCCGTATCGCGCAACTGCTTATTGGCCGAGGGACCCGCTATGGTCCATGTCTTTCGTTCTGCTTCGGGCAGTGCAGCATCGTATACGAGTCGATTGAACCATGTACTTGTAACCTCAACTACAAGTTCATTCTCGCCCTCCACGACAGCCGAACTTATGTCAACGCTGTACGGAGCACACCACAAAGTACGCAACGTTTTTCCATTCACCTTCACCACAGCAATCATATCCACTTTGCCAAGGTCGAGCATAAGTTTTCCGTCGCACATTGCAGCATCGGCAGTGAATGTGGTGCTATAGCTTGCCGTACCCGAGAACGCCTTTGCCTCTGTGGGGATGTCGAGATTTCTCCAAGGTTTAAGGTCACTGATAGAAATTTCCTCGGGAGCTCCCCATCCTTTGGGGAACGAAAGTTTCCACCTCGAAGCCAACGCTTTCTTATTCGACAACAAGAGAGGTTTTTCAACATTCATTGCTTCTCCACTACTGAATACCACGAAACACGAACCGGCTTTTGCAAGCGAGAGGTCGACAGCTGTATAATCGCCACTGCGTTTACCCTCAACAGCAGTTATTTTACCCGTTACAGCATCCCACAGTTCCACATTACCCGTTGCACGGAATTTCACTTCTCCCTCATAGTTCTTGCCCAATTGTGGAGTGACGAAGTACCAATCGGCACCATTTACACAGCGATGCAACCAACGCACGTCGGCAGAAGATACATCAGCAGGAACATTCAAAATGTCTATTGCCTCTTGAATGGTAACACCTGACAGAACAGCACCCTTGCCGATACGCTTAAGAACACCCGGTTTACTTTTGCCCCAGATGGCACGTACTGCTTTTGCAAAGCGGCGCTCTGCACTCTTGCCACCCTCAAGCGTAGCAACCATTTCGGGAGCAGACGCCACTACAATGGCACCCTGTTTTATCAGTGAATGAAGACGTTCCAAAATTTCAGGAAGCATACGTTTATTCTCGGGAATCCACATAAATCGATAGCTCAGTCCTTCGGGGGTAACAAGAAAACCATCCTTCACGCTCAAGCGGTTAAGAAGCACATCCGGATTGCAATAATCATATCTGTACCCCACAGGGAAAGGATATTTCTGCGTAGGCTTATGCCCTATTTCATCACCAAGATACCACAGTACATCGCTTACGCTCTTACCACGCTCCAGCATATAACTGCATCGTGCGAGATAAGATGTAAACTCTTTCATGTGCTTCCACCATGTTTGCCCGCGCAAGAAAGGAGTACCAATCTTTGAGCCAAATGATGTTCCCGGCTTCAGATAATCTATCTGCGGGTTATGGGTATATGTATGGAATACATTATGCGTGACACCCTCAACAGCATGATAATCGGCGGTCTCTTTCAACATTTCCCAATGCTCGTCCCAATGCAGATCGAACGACGTGAAAGCCTCTGCATTGACACGGGGTTTTCCATATAGTCGCGCAGCAGATGCCGTTGGTTTTATAGGTTTGAAATCCAAATCGCCCACATATCCAAGGCTGAAAGGATGCCAATATTCACACATGGGCACATCGGCATATTTGAAATATTCCATAATATCGGCCGGGAAAACGTCACCGGCAGCTGTCTCATACATTACCGACAAGCCTTTTTCTCTACCAAGTTCCGACATACGTTTGTAGAAACGATTGGCAAAAAGCTCACCTATATTCGAGCGCCAATCACGCAAGAAACGGGCAGTGGTTTCGGGTGAGTCAATAACATAACCCCACATTGCCGGCAACCATGAACGCAGGTCATAACCAAGATTCTCCTTAAACTCTTGTTCCATCTTGTTTGTCCATGTTTGGGTGTTACATTCCCAACTATCAAGTAGCATACCCTTAAGCATGCCACCGTTCAGAGCGCCATCTGCCAAAAAACCTATATAGCCATTAAAATGCACCTGCGGCCCCTCAACAGAGAGTTTATCGCACTCCCATCCGGTACCGGTGGGAGGAGCCGGACCATTCACACGCCCTGCGTTGATGTGACCTATGCGAAGTATTGTCCACTCTCCGGCATAGGGAGCCTTCCAACGGAATGTACCATTCTCATCCATAAAAGCAGTTACATCGAATATCTGCGATTTCTTCACATAAGCCTCTTTCGATTGAACCACATTCTCGCCCGTACGTTCAAAACCTCGCAATGTCCATGCAGCTTCTGCCTCATAATTATTCTTATGAGCAACACTCATCAACTTCATGCGCGACAACCGCATTTTAAATTTATTGGTAATATCCACTCTGTATTTTACAGCATCATTAACTTCGTTGAGGGCAATAGTCATCAACGAGCCATCCTGCCAATTAGACGAGGGCATGGGAACATCGGCAACCTTTGTCTCCTTACCCGAAACATCAATCGCATAGACAGTGACCCTCACTTCGGGATTGTAACACATGGCATGATTGAAGCGTTGCACAGAAGAAAGCTCTAATGTGCGAATAATAGTAGGTTGGTTATAAAAAACCTCCACACTATGAGTATTTCCACCGGCAGGCAGATCTACCAATTTATTTTTTAGCAATAGGTTCACCCAGTCAAATTCGCCTGTTCCGCTAATCTTAGCAGGTACGGGAACGGGATTTTTCGCACCGATAGGTGTGGGGAAAGCCAACACTGCAATATCCTTGTAATCGCGCCAATCCTCTTTTGTTGGTTGTGGTTTGGGCAATGAGACCTCAACAGTCCCGTCAATATAAATTTTACTATCGCTCGACACTATCAAACGCATCGCATTCTCGGGTTTTATCCATGGGCCACCCGACATTGCCCAACCAGGACAATTCTGCATGGTAAAACGCAACCCCAAACGTTGAGCCTCTTTAGCTACAAACTTTACAGCATCTTCCCACTTCTCACTCATACAGGTAATATCCTCCCCTGTAGCAGGCCATTTGCCACCATATTGTCCGTGAAAAAAGTGGATACCGGAAATACCGGCTGCTGCTATAGCCTCAAGGTCGGCAGTGATACCTTCATGCGAAACATTGCCACCAATAAAGTGGAACCATGTCTCGGGATAAAAAACCTTATCCGGTTTTACAAAAGCAGTTTTGTCGTGTGTACCGAAGTCACACTCTAGTTGTTCCTGAACTGGAACAACAGGGGCAATATGTGAATTCTGCGCATAGGACAGCACAATACATAACGATGCACATAAAAATAAGAATGATTTTATCTTCATAATATAGATTTATATTATTTAACGGCAAAAATAGCAATAAAATAGTTTCACTTCAAAAATTCCATGATAAAGATTATTATCAATTTCATTATAGAAAAAAGGAAAAGGAAAGAGCTATTTTTGCCCTATATTTTCAATTAGAGTCAAACAACTTCAAATTAAAAACATCATTTGTCTTGTAAACGATAATCTTTATTACTAACTTTGCAAGTTGAATTCAGAATAACCGAATATAGAAACATTTATAATAATATGTCTTTAAAACAAAAACGTTATTTTCTTCAAGAAAGCGAACTGCCCACACAGTGGTATAACATACAAGC
>JAFTTA010000177.1 GCA_017467015.1 Bacteroidaceae bacterium | reverse complement strand
TGCTATGTCTGTATGGAATGTTTTCAAGGATCGTTTTGCTATTCTTCAAGAACGTTGTCGTTTCTTGTCGAAAGCGAGTGCAAAGGTACAGCTTTTTTCTAAACTACAAAACTTTTTCGAAAGAAAAATTTGAAGAATTTTTTAACGAAAATAGCAAAACGCAATGTATCAAAACTTTAACGCGAAAAATATTTTTACAAAAAATTGAACTTTTTGGAATACCGAGAAAAGAAGCAGCATTTTTCGACGATTTTTTCTTCACAAATAGAGATAAATTCTATGAATAAAATTCGAGATACGGGTTATTTTCGATAAATTTGCACTCAGAACAGGCAATAACCGAGTTTGTATTTTCCACACAAAACGACAGTAAAAGAAGATGATTGACCGCAATACCATTGAACGCATTGTAGATACCGCGAAAGTAGAAGACGTGGTATCGGATTTCGTAACACTGCGAAAGCGCGGAATTAACATGATAGGTTTGTGCCCGTTCCACGACGAGAAGACACCTTCGTTCACCGTTTCGCCGGCAAAAAACTATTGGAAATGCTTCGGATGCGGCAAAGGCGGCACCCCTGTTCACTTCATAATGGAGCATGAGCAGCTCACCTATCACGAAGCACTCAAATGGCTCGCGCGTAAATATAATATAGAGGTAAAGGAGCGCGAGCTGACTGACGAAGAGAAGCTGCGCGAAAGCATGCGCGAGAGCCTTTTCGTAATAAATCAATATGCCCATAGTTTTTTTGTAGACAATCTGCACAACAGCGAAGAGGGGAAAGCCATAGGCCTGAACTACTTCCGCCACAGAGGTATAAACGAAGAGACAATCAGAAAATTCGGGTTGGGATATTCACCCGAACGGCGCGACGCCTTGGCAAAAAAAGCCGCAGCAGAGGGCTACAACCCCTCGCTGGTGGACAAGACCGGATTATGCTTCACCACCGAAGATGGCCGGCAACTAGACCGTTTCTGGGGTCGCGTGATGTTTCCCGTACACACAGTATCGGGCAAGGTGGTTGCATTCGGAGGACGACTATTGCAAAGCAATCCCAAAGCAGGAAAATACATCAACTCACCCGAGTCGGAAATTTACCACAAGAGCGACCACCTTTATGGCATATATTTTGCAAAGCAAGCCATCATGCAACAAGACTGCTGCATAATGGTGGAGGGCTATTTGGACGTAATATCACTGCATCAGGCAGGAATTAAAAATGTGGTAGCATCGTCGGGGACATCACTAACCATTGAACAGATACGCCTTGTACATCGCTTCACCAACAACATGTTGCTGCTATACGATGGCGACAAAGCCGGTATAAAAGCATCGCTGCGAGGCATCGACATGCTACTGCGCGAAGGCCTGAACATAAAGGTGGCATTATTGCCCGACGGCGAGGACCCCGACAGCTTCGCACAGTCGCACTCGACCGAAGAGGTTGAAACATTCCTGAAAGAGAACCAAGTAGACTTCATCACCTTTAAAACAAGTTTGCTGCTCGACGAAGTGGGTAACGACCCTATTCGCCGCGCCACTCTCATAGGCGATGTTATCAAAAGCATAGCAGTAATCCCCAACGAGATACTGCGCAGCGAATACACAAAAAGGTGTAGCGAAATGTTGCAAGCAAAAGAACAAGTGCTAGTGGCTGAAATTGCAAAGTTGAGACGACAAGCAGCACAAGAGCAATATAACAAACAGACAAAAGTTGCAACAGAGGATGAGAACGAGCAACAAACAAACGAAAGCAACAACGAGCAATCAATCGTATTTGAAGAGAACAGCCCTATATATAATAAGGAACGCGCGATAGTACAATTCATTTTGCGCAACGGCGAGAAGCAATTACTTGTCCCTGAGAACACCGAAAGCAACACCCCCGCATTCACCGAAAGCGTCATATCAAACATGCACTATTCCATCGACGGCGATGGAATAAAATTATCGCATCCGTTATACAAAAAGATATTCGAAGAGGCTGCGACACATGCCGACGACCCCGATTTTGTTGCTGAAAAGCACTTCCTTGCACACCCCGACGAAGAGGTGTCGCGCCTGACTGCCGAACTATGCAACGACCGCTATATGCTGAGCAAATTCTTCATGGATAACGGCGAAACAGAAGAGCGCAACGAAACAGCAATACTGTTCGAACAAGCCACACGACTCACAATAAGCTACAAACAGAGTCTGATTGACGAAATGCTGAAAGAGACAATGAGAAAACTTAAAGAGCCGGAGACCATGCAAAACCCGGAACTATCAGCCGAGGTGATGCAAAGCTACAAATTTTTAAAGGAGACACAACAGGCGCTCAACAACCAATTGCGCAATTATGGGTTTGGCGAATGTGCACTTAACATTTAGCCACAAACAAAGCCTCTATAAACATAAAAACAAGGGTTGAATTGCTACCACAACCCATCTTGAACACACAATATATTTAACAACAAAAGGTGACTTAAGTCACCTTTTGTTGTTAAATTATGAAGATTAATGTCTGTCCTCAGGAATGTGGCTTGTGACAATACCTTTAGGAACAAGCTCGAAATAGTCGTGGTTGAACTCTCTATCCAAAGGCTCATCCACCTTCTTCATACGAATCCAGTGGTCATTGCTGTCAAAATATTTCTGTGTGATAATGATACGACCGGCACCATTGTGCTGACGAGCGGTAATAGGTGTACCATGCTGCATGTAATATGAGTCGGGACCCTTCATGTAACCGTGGTTACGCATAGCCTTGTCATTCTCTACGCCGTCATCCTCTGTATCCTTGTCGTCCTCCCAACCGATACGGGGGTCATCGAAAAGCACACGCAAATCGACAGGAATTCCGGTCACCTTACCATCTACATAGAACTGCGTGATAGCGCGGATGCTGGTTGCTGTGTAACCCATGCGAAGCTCGTATGTTCCTGCAGGAACAGGCGGCAAGCGGTAAGCAAAGTCGTACTGTCCCACTACGATGATTTCGTCACCGAGATAGTTACATCCCCATGAGTAGGGGCAGAAGTAGTGCCACTCTGTGGTGGGCTCGTAAACCTCTATATTCTTGCAATATCCATTGGGGATGTTGTAGTCGCCATGAGTACATCTACCACCGGTCTGCTGCCAACGACCAAAACGCACTCCGTTGTTGGCAAGTTCGGGCAGCAATGAAGCTATGTCGAAACGCATGCGCTCGTTAAGGACATTACCCTGCATCTCATCCTCGTTGTAGATAAGAATTTTGTTGATGGGGTGCACCGTACCGTTCAAACCAATCTGCACGAATGAGGCATATTTCTCGCCCATCTGAGTGAAGGTTGTTAAGTCATAAACCTTAACATCAAGATGCTTGTTCATTTCAATCTGTCTGGTTGAACGATGAGAGTAGTTCAAGTAGATGTTCTGTGTCTCCTCTGTATTGGTACTGCTGAGGGGTTTGCACACCTTTACTAGCTTACCTAGCATTGTCTCGTAATAATCTACACGGTCCAATCCCTGTACCATTCCGTTAGGACCCTCACTCTTATAGCTGGGATGGTCGATACCGAAGTGAACGAGCATGTTGTAGTTAAGTTCTCTGTTGAGGAAGTGATATGCCACAAATTTATAAAGAGCATTTTTGGGGCTTGTGGGGTCGCCTTTATCCTCTGTTCCATACCATTTCTCGGCAAACGCTTTCAGGTCGTCAAGGTTGTATATACCCTCGGCCGCAAACACATCGTCGGTTTCGATGAAGCCGGTGAATTTTGTGTAATAGGTGTGGGGGTAGCGAGCCATATTTGCGCCACACTGGAAGCAGTTGGCAGGAACATTACCCAGTGTGTACTCCTCGCCATTTAGTTCTGTGATGTAGTCCTGAAGTTGCTTGTCGAACTCGGTCTCCAAGAGCGCGGCAGTCATGAGGCTGAAGAACGGCTGGTCGGAGAGCAGTTTGGGCATTGTGTTTGTAGAAGGAGCTACCGCCTCGTCGGTGATGTGCACCACACCGTTCTCCACAAGATTATCGCCCTCTATGATACCTGCCTGGTTGTTTATGACGATGCGGAATTTCTCGTCAACAGTAACAAAACTTACGCTGAGGTAGCGGTCGTTGTAGTTACGTGTGTCAAGCACACCCTCTCTCATCTCTGCCATTTCGTAAGTGAAAGGCACAATGTGGGTTTTTGCAATCACCACTGCCATTGAGTCGGTGAGGTCGTCAAGCTCGGGCGAGGTGATACCGGTCCATGTGGGCTGAGGCAGATTTTTGGTGCTGTCCCAAAGTTCGTATTGTTCGCGAAGA
>JAFTTA010000176.1 GCA_017467015.1 Bacteroidaceae bacterium | reverse complement strand
TGCTATTCTTCAAGAACGTTGTCGTTTCTTGTCGAAAGCGAGTGCAAAGGTACAGCTTTTTTCTAAACTACAAAACTTTTTCGAAAGAAAAATTTGAAGAATTTTTTAACGAAAATGACAAAATGCAATGTATCAAAACTTTAACGCGAAAAATATTTTTAAAAAAAATTGAACTTTTTAACCGGCTCAACGAGAAAGCAGGCTCTCAAGCTGCTGTGCATTCAGTCCAAGTTTAAATTTACCTTTATTTGCAACAGATATTGAACCCGTCTCTTCGGAAACAACAATAGCGATTGCATCTGTTTCCTGAGAGATACCAAGCGCAGCCCGGTGACGCAGACCCAGCTTGCGAGGTATATTCATTTCGTGCGACACCGGAAGAATACACGATGCGGCCATAAGACGTCCGTTCTGCACTATCAAAGCGCCATCGTGTAACGGTGAATTCTTAAAAAAGATATTTTCAATAAGGCGCTGGTTTATATTTGCATCTATTATATCTCCTGATTGCATATATTCGCCGAGACTTTCATCGCGCTCCACCACAATTAAAGCACCTACTTTTTGCTGGCTTAGGCTCATGCATGCCATCACTATAGGCAGCAACACTGTCTTATCCTCACGTTTTTCTTTATTATTGGAGAAAATATCGGATATTTTTCTGAAATGGCGATGCGAACCCAGAGTCTTGAAAAAACGTTTAATCTCTTCTTGGAATATAATGATTAACGCAAGCACTCCGACACTCATCATCTGATCGAATATCGACCCCAAAAGGCGCATCTCCAGCACTCGGGATACAAAAATCCAAAGCACAATAAACACCAATATACCGGTGAAGATGCTTATCGTGCCCGATTCTTTCATTAATTTATAGAAATAGTAGAGCAACGCTGCCACCAGCAATATATCAATAAAATCCATTATGGAGAAGTCGAAAAACATATCTTGCGATTTATTTATTGTTCATTTAATTCAGTCACTATCTTCACTGCGTGTACAGCTTCTCTGACATCGTGTACGCGAAGGATATTCGCACCTTTCATCAAAGCTACTGTATTGAGGGCAATGGTGCCGCCAAGCGCATCTTCGGCCGCTACATCAAGCAATTTGGTCACCATCGACTTGCGCGAGACACCTACAAGCAAAGGCGCATCAAACATCGAGAAATCATCCAGCACAGCCATAAGCTGATAATTTTGCTGCAACGACTTACCAAAGCCAAAACCTGGATCAACAATAACATCCTTCACCCCTCGTTGACGGAGTGTCCACAACTTGGAGGATATTTTTTTGAAAACATCAGGAACAAAATCGTCATACACAGGTTCATCCCCTGCCCTACCCATCGTGTGGGTAAGAATATATGGAACATTGAGTTCGGCAACTACATCCAGCATACCCTTGTCCCAATCGTAACCCGAAACATCATTAATAATTGCTACCGCATGCTCTTTCACACATTCGCGGGCAACCTTCGCACGAAATGTGTCGACTGAAAGCACCGCATCCGGCATATTCTTATTAATAAGTTCCAAAACCCGATGCAAACATTCCAATTCCTCCGACTCGCTCACCGGTTGCGAAGATGGCCGGGTGGAGCAAGCACCGACATCAAGAATATCCGCCCCATCACCTATCATTTGTCGGCACCGATCCAAAACAGTCTGCTCTGTGACACGCGAAGTCTCATAAAAGGAATCCGATGTCACATTCACAATCCCCATCACCAGTGGGCGCTCCATAGTCAGAAGACGTCCGTTTACATTTATCGAGTATGATAAGTTCATCAATCAGAGTTTTAGCTTCAATATACTGTTTTGCTGTTGCAAAAATACAAATTTCCACTAATTTTGCACACTATTACTTACAGAAAATAGAGAAGCCATGAAAATCAAAGAAGGTTACACACTGCACAATATCGCCAACGAAGCCATACTCGTACCCACCGATGAAAACATCGGCAACGACTGCATAAGCCTCGACCCTGTCAGCGCCGACCTATGGGTGGCTATGAAGGAGAAAACATCTTTCTGCATCGAAGAACTTACCGAGACAATTATGAGCATATACGAAGTAGACAGAGATACTGCACACGAGGACAGCATTGCCATCGCAGAAACGTGGCTGGAGATGAACATTGCCGAGCTATAATAATAAAGGCAAAGACTTGAGTCTTTGCCTTTATTATATATTAAGGGATATTTATTTTTCGGGTTTCTCGGCTTTTTTTCTGCAACTTTTCTTTGCCGGCTTTTCCTTAGGCTCAACAGCCTTGGCTGCCTTTGCTGACTTGTTTTTCAACGCTGCAAGTTCCTTATTGAGAGCCGCAATTTCTTCATTCTGATTAGATATCATTTTCAGCAATGAGTTCAGTTCTTCATTGTCGATATCCTCGGGATACTGAGCATTCACACGAGATATAAAATCTCCAACAATATTCATATAGTTGGTAAAAGCATCGAATGGAGAGTCGTAGATACCACGTTCTATGTGCATACCTGTATTCTTGGTAGTCATAAAGCGGAAGTTGTTGCTAGCTTGCAAATAATCCCAATCCTGCTTAATACGACGATCCTGACACAAGTGTACACGCTCGGCAACGCTGTAAAGTTTGTCAAATGCCTCACGCTGCAAAATATTTCCTAAGAAGCTGCTTATATCTCTCTCCTCGTCGGTCCACGACATAGGATATGGAACATCTACCGAGTCAACAGACTTCAACTTAGATATAATCTCCGAAGGAGTTGAGAATGTTATACCCCTCTCTTTTGCACATGCGGGAAGTGCCTTCATGAACTCAAGAATATTTGACGATAGCGGCTGAGCCACGCCCAACGCCGAGAGCTCCATAAAGATATTGATAACCTGCTCCTCTTCGGGCATATCAGCTATCCAACCGATATACTTATCGGCAAAGAGAGGATACTCGTTCCACTCTGAATTATTGAAGCGTAAACTGATGTCATCGGACAATTTCTAGTCGAGCAACAAGACTTTCAGATTCTGATTGTATGCGCAGTGGTAGAGATAGTGCGCACTCTTCCATCCGAGCACATGCTTTGCACCCTCGGTAAGTATACCTTTGAAACCCATATCTCCAATGATGGCACCTATCTCGTTTGAATAAATAAGGCTGGAGTTACGGAACACTTTGGGAGTTTTACCAAACATCTGTTTCACCTTAGTACGCATACGCTCAACATCGTCGCGGAAACACTCTTCGTTGGCAAGCGAAGATAGTCCATGTGAATAGGGTTCGCAAAGGAATTCCACACAACCTGTTTCATTGAGTTCG
>JAFTTA010000175.1 GCA_017467015.1 Bacteroidaceae bacterium | reverse complement strand
CGGGAATAATGGAAAGTTTTGGAAATCTTTTAGGAAATGCCTTGGGTAAAAGCGGCTCTGATGCAATATATCCCGAATTGTATCCTAATATATTTACGTCAACTACTTTTCTTATTGATTTGTTTGATGTGCCGGTAGTCCTTAAGGATGGTAGTCAAAAAAGTTTTTACAATCACTTGAAATATGATTATAAGCCCGGTCTGTTATCTTATCCACAAATATGGCTTGCAAAATTTCTTTCTCTTTTTAAAGAAAAAGAGGTTAAAAAGGAAGGATTGGACCCGTTTCATCTTACAAAGGAGCAGTATAACATCTGTAACTTGATGCGTAGGAACATTCAATGTGTCGTTGACCAACGCACAAGCCTAATAACAGTTTCTGTGACTGATATTGATGCTTTAGTTGCAGCAACAATGGCTGATACTTTAACTGTCCGTTTACAAAACTATATAATAGATTATCGCACAAAAAAGGCACGGCATGATTTGGAGTTCGTTACAGAAATGTATAACCAGGCTCAGCAGGATTATCTTGATGTGCAGGCGAGATATGCAAAATTTGCTGATGCAAATATGAATGTTGTGCGTGCCAGTCAAAAGGCTATGCTTGAGAATCTGAATAACGAAATGCAATTGAAACTTACTTTGTATACAAGCATGGCGCAGCAATTGCAACTGACACGTCAGCGTGTGCAAGAACGCACTCCTGCATTTACGATAATACAACCGGCAACGGTGGCATTGGAGGCTACCGGGCTGTCATCCATTGTACGATTGTTCCTGTTCTGTTTCGCTGGTTGTATTATAGGCGCAGGATGGTGTTTTGTTAAGCGTAAAAGAGAAACCGGACGAAAGGAGATAGTGTAAGGACCTGTTGAAATGAATTTGTTTGGGCAAAGAAAATGTATTCAACAGCGTATATAATATTATTCCTGTTATATGCAGTGATGGCGTTAATGTATCGCTATTCATCTGAATATGGAAAGAAGTGGATTAAAGCCGCGTCTATTCTTGTCTTTATATTTTTCTTTGGTCTTAGAGGATTCGTTGGAGATGACTGGCTGATATACTATCCAACATTCCAAAGCATGTATAGTGATAATGTGGTAAATGTTGTCACTTCAATGCAAGGTTCCGATTTGGAATTAGGGTTTGGTCTTTTGCAAGCTATATGCAAATTCATTTATCCGGACTATCACTTTTTTATTTTTGTATGCTGTACATTGCAATGTGCATTAATATATAATTTTTTTCGGAAAAGAGTTGACAATTTACCTTTGGCATTTTCTATCTTTGTTTGCATGTCAGGTCTTGAGATTGAAATTAATCTGTTGCGAAACTCTATATCTCTCTTTTTATGCCTGAATGCATTGGATTATCTGATGGCGCGTAAACCATTACAATATTTTGCTTTGTGTTTGCTCGCGACAACATTACATATATCATCAATTGTATTTATTCCATTATATTTTTTCTTGCATAAGAGATTGCCGCTGTGGCTTTTTGTGGCAATATTTGTCTTTTCGGCAGTTTTTCTCGTTGCACAGATTAATTTCATAGGCCCAATTCTGCTTTATGCAGCTTCTTTCATGGGCGAGTTGTATCAGGACTTGGTATACAGTTATATTGAAGGTGAGATGACTGCCATCCAAGGATTCTTATCTATCGGTGTTCTTGAGCGCCTTTTTACGGGTTGTTTGGTAATATGTTATTATAATAAGCTGGTAAAGATTAGTAAGGATAATGTAATGTTTATAAATGCCTTTCTGCTATATTTCTTGTCATTTGCATTTCTGCGTGAATTTGAGGTCGCGAGTCGAAGGGTTGCACTGCTCTTTGTCTTTTCTTACTGGATACTGTGGTGCGATTTATTTAAATGCTTTGCATACAAGGGTAACAAGATTCTCTATGCCTTTTTTATACTTTGTTATGGAGTCTTGAAAATACATTCAATGACAAACGAACCCAAAATGCAATACGATAATATTCTGTTTAATGCAAAGTCATATGCCGAGAGATATACAATATACATGGTGAATAAAAAAGAGTGAGTTCTTTTTGTTGTTTCGTAATATGGATGTTCATAAAAGAAATAAAGTAACTGTCATAACAGTTGTGTATAACAATGTTGAGGGTATTAGAACTACTCTCGAAAGTTTTGTTTCCCAGTCGTGGAGCAATAAGGAGATTGTTGTTGTAGATGGCGGCAGCACCGATGGCACTTGGGATGTCATAAACTCTTTTGCCGGAAATATTGCTTATAAGTCTTCGGAGCCTGATAGGGGAATATATGATGCGATGAACAAAGGAATAGACAAGGCTACGGGAGAATGGATAATATTCCTAAACAGTGGAGATGTCTTTGTTGACTCAACAGTCCTTGAGCGTGTCTTTGAAAATGAAGATTTTGAAGGTATAGATGTCGTATATGGTAATAGCATTGAGGTAACAGGGGTTTCGCGCTTGCTCCAAGTGGCACCGTCCGATATCTCAAGAATGGAATATTATCCGGTATATCGTCACGGTTCTTCATTCGTGAGAACATCTGTGCAACGAAAGTATAAATTCAATTTGGAGCTTAAGGATAAACTGGGATATTCTCTCGATTGGGAGATGATACACAGGATGTACAAAAGCGGTTGCACGTTCAAGAAAAAGGATGTGGCTGTTCAAGCATTTCTGAAAGAGGGTGTCTCAGACCGACCATACAAGAGCCGTTGGTATAATTACAGAATAACAAGTGGAGGTAGGTTCTCGCCGAAGAAGATGGCATATTTCATTTACAACTGCCTGCTCTACGTTTTTTTTAACTCAACCGTTTATCGATGGGTGCGTGCTTTCTTTATGGAGTTTGTATTGAACAGTTGTCTACATTTTGTGCCATTTTGGTTCCTCAGGCGTATGTATCTGAAGATGGTGCGGGTTAAAATAGGCAAAGGCACATTTGTTATGAAAAATGTATATATACAGAGTCCCAATCGCTTGAAGATAGGGGATTACAGCCATATAAACAGAGGAGTTGTACTTGATGCACGTGGAGATATAACAATTGGCTCTAGTGTGTCCGTGTCGCACAATGTAAATATAATGACCGGTGGGCACGACCATATGTCGCCGAACTTTACAGGCGTGTTCACTCCCATTGTAATAAAGGACTATGTCTGGATTGGAGTAGGAGCTACTATTTTACAAGGTGTTACAATTGGCAAGGGAGCTGAGATTAACTCTTCAATTATTATGCCCGGTGCAGTTATTGAAGAAGGTGCCAAGGTACTTTACTCAATCGTTGCAGAAAATGCACATATCGGCAAGAATGCAGTCGTTGGCGGATATCCTGAGGATTATCCAAACCGCGACGACTGGGGTGTTGCAGTTATCGGTGCAGGCGTAAAGGTTGCTGAGGGTGCAAAAGTTGAGCCCAAAGCTATGATAGAAAATGATGTGGAGGTGTAAGCTATGTCT
>JAFTTA010000174.1 GCA_017467015.1 Bacteroidaceae bacterium | reverse complement strand
TTTATTGGTAAAGAGTTCGGTATTGCACCGGACTCTTTCCTTTTAGTCTCAGTTTAATTCTGTCATTGTTGTAGTAATGGATATACTTCTTGAGTTCCTGTTTGAAGTGATCCATATCCTTAAACTCCTGCAAATATAGCAATTCAGATTTCATTATTCCAAAGAAGTTCTCCATCATTGCATTGTCAAGGCAGTTGCCCTTGCGTGACATACTCTGTATAATACCGTTGCGCTTGAGCGCCAATTGGTATTGCATATGCTGATAATGCCAGCCTTGATCGGAATGCAGCACAAGTCCCTCCTGTGGCTTTACCTTCCTTATAGCACTGTTTACCATATTCATTACCATACGCAAATCTGGGCTGTCAGAGATAGTATAGGAGACAATCTCGCCGTTGAAAATATCAAGTATCGGTGAGAGATAAGCCTTTCTATCACCTATTTTGAACTCAGTTACATCTGTTGCCCATTTGCGGTTGGGTGCTTGTGATGTAAAATCACGCTCCAGAACATTGGCAGCAATGCGGCCTACCTCACCTTTGTATGAACGGTATCTAACTCTGCGTACAACTGATTTAAGGTACATCTCCTGCATTAGTTTCTGCACAGTCTTGTGATTGATTACAAACCCCTCATTGCGCAGCTGGGCGCATATACGCCGATAGCCATAGCGTTTGTGGTGCTGTGAAAATATCTCGCTTATACGCGTTCGCTCTGCCTGATACTTGTCCGTAGATTCAAGGTGTGCAATGTTGTAATAATAGGTTGAACGTGGCATCTTTATGCGTTCGAGCATAAAGTGCAGGTTGTGTCCTTCTTGCCTTAGTTCTCGGATTGCCCCCGCCCAATCGCGCGCAGACGGGCGTCTCTCTCCTCGACTAAGGCTTTCACTTTTTTTAGCAGCGCATTCTCCGTCTTGAGCTCCTGAACCTCCCTGCGGAGGCGCTCAAGTTCTGTTTCTGGTTTTTGTACTTTCTTTGGTCTTCCCATACCTGGTGGTCGGCCTCGTTTCCTGGTTGTTGACAGAGCTTCGATACCGCCATGTCTATAGGTCTTTAACCATATGCTCAAACGGCTGACACTTACTCCGTATTTTATCGAGGCTTGCACCAAAGATACACCATTGTTCTCAATATCCAATACAACTTTGTGTCTAAAAGCTGCATCACTGCGAGTGTAATTCTGACGATGAAGAACTTTTAATCCATCTTTCTTATACAATAACCATAATTTTTTCAGTTGTTCTCCATTTATCCCATAGGTGGTATGGATGTAATTAAAAGAATAACCATCTTCAAGCATGTGCATATATTGGAGCAATGCTGAATAATCGTGTTTTTTACGCATAAAATAAACCCCAAAGTTTTTTGTCCAAACTTTGGGGTTCACTTCATTATTCTTTGGTTGCTCTCTTTTATTGCTCTTCTTTGTCGTGGGCTGTATTGCCTGTTATTATATCCATGTACTCTTCGTAATCGATGAAACGTCCGCCCATGGATTTCAGATGTGGCGTCTCGAACTGGCAGTCTATGAGTTTCCACTTGTTTGCTTTCATCAATTCGGCTAAGGCTATGAGGGCTATCTTGGATGCGCTGGGAACAAGTGAGAACATGCTCTCGCCAAAGAAGCACCCGTGCAGGGTTACTCCGTAGAGTCCTCCGACAAGTTTTTCTCCTTCCCACACTTCGATGCTTTCGGCAAAGCCGCGTTTGTGCAGTTCGGTGTAGGCTTTTATCATCTCTTCGCCCAGCCATGCTCCTTTTTCTCCTATTCGCAGATTGCTGCAGTTGCGTATGACGGCTTCGAAATCTTTGCTTATGCTGAAGGCGTATTTTCGTTTGTTTAGCAGCGTGCGCATGGAGTGTGAGATGTGTATCTCGTCGGGGAATATGACGAAACGCTGCATGGGGCAGTACCACAGTTTTTCTCCGTCGCGGAACGAGTACCATGGGAAGATGCCGTTGCTGTATGCAAGCAACAGTCGTTCGACGCTGAGATCGCCACCGACAGCTATTAGTCCGTCTTCTTCGCCCATACGTGGGTCGGGGAATGAGATTTTTTCGTTCAGTAGATATACCATATTATACTATGCAGGGTTTGTCGTTTTGTATTCCTACTTCCACTTTTCCGCCTTTTCGCAGTTTGCCGAATAGCATTTCACGCATCAGTAGCGGTTTCAGATTTGACGATAGTACTCGTTCCATTTCGCGTGCGCCATATTCGTAGGTGAAGCCTTTGCGAAGCAGCCACCGGCGGGCTTCTTCGTGTAGGTGCATGACGACGTTCTTCTGTTTGAGTTTGTCGTTAAGCTCGCGCAGTTTCTTGTCGAGTATGAGGCTTGCCATCTCTTCGTTCATGTCGTGGAAGATGATGTTTCCCGAGAGGCGGTTGAGAAATTCGGGCTTGAATGTGCGTTTCACTTGTTTCAGCATGGCTTCGCCCGAGGATGTGTGTCCGCCAAAACCTATGGAGGCTTGTCGGGCATGTTGTGCTCCGGCATTGGAGGTCATGATGAGTATGACGTGGCGGAAGTCGGCTTTACGACCTTTGTTGTCGGTGAGCACGGCGTAGTCCATCACTTGTAACAGTATGTTGTAGATGTCGGGGTGGGCTTTCTCTATTTCATCGAGCAGCAGTACGCAGTTGGGTGTCTTGCGTATGGCGTCGGTGAGCAGACCTCCGTCTTCGTAACCCACGTATCCGGCAGGGGAGCCTATGAGCTTGGCTACGGTGTGTTTCTCTGTGTATTCGCTCATGTCGAAGCGTTGCAGGCTTATCCCGAGCTCGCTTGCAAGTACTTTGGCTACTTCAGTTTTGCCCACTCCGGTGGGGCCTACAAAGAGGAAACTTGCGAGGGGTTTGCTGTCGTCGGAGAGTCCTGCTTTAGACATTTGTACAGCTTCTACTATTTCGCGTACTGCGCTATCTTGGCCATAGATGTGGGCAAGGATGCGCGATTCGAGGCTTTCGAGTGATGCGGTGTCTTCCTCTTTTATTGCCATGGAGTCAACCTTGCATATACGCGATAGTATCTCCATTATAAGCTCTTTGTCGACTGTTTTTTTATCTTTATTGTCGGGGTGCAGTTCGCGATATGAGCCTGCTTCGTCGATGAGGTCAATTGCTTTGTCGGGCAGATGACGGTCGTTTATGAACTTGGCACTTGCTTCTACGGCATATTCGATGACGCCTCTGGCATATTTTACTCCGTGGTAATCTTCGTATTGCTTTTTTAGTCCTTTGAGTATCTTTATTGCCTCTTCTATGGTGGGTTCGGCGATGTCTATCTGTTGAAAGCGTCGAACAATGCCTTTGCTACGCGAGAAGTATTTGTTGTACTCTTCATAGGTGGTGGAGCCCATGAAGCGTATGTCGTCGCGCACAAGATAGGGTTTCAGCATGTTTGATGCATCCATGGAGCTTTCGCTACTTCGCCCGGCGCCTACGAGGTTGTGTATCTCGTCGATGTAGATGATGGCTTTTCCCTCTTTGCAGAGTCCGTCCATCACTGTTTTTATGCGTTTTTCAAAGTCGCCACGGAACTGTGTGCCGGCGAGCATTGTGCCCAAGTCCATTTCGTATATTTTGTAGCCTTTGAGTCTTCTGGGCACTTTGCCCGAATTAAGACGTGCTGCAAGTCCGTAGACGAGAGCTGTCTTTCCTACGCCCGGTTCGCCTATGTGCAAGGGGTTGTTTTTCTCTTTTCGACAGAGCACTTGTATTGTGCGTTCAAGTTCTTCGCTTCTGCCGATGAGAGGATTGTGGCTCTTCACCTGTTCATTGATGCAGGTTACGAGTTTGCGCCACTGTTCGGGCTGTTTTTCTCCTTCAACATCTTCGAACTCTTCGTAACATTCGTATTGTGTTATCAGTTCGCTAATGAATTCGGGGAGTTTTTCTCTTACGGTTTGACGCAGTAGGGTTGCCGCCCACGATTCTTGCAGGGTTAATATTTATTGAATGACGTGGGGAATGGTCATTATTTCGCCTCCCGAGTTTTGTATTATTCTGTAGGCGTTGTTCATCATTTCGTTCATCTGAAACGACAATTCTTGAGAATATTCGACGTGCTCGGGAACTCTCTCTACCATTTTGTCAAGGTATTCGTTTATGTTGTACAGCAGTGTGGCGCAGTTGCACATGCATTGCTCGAGTGCAACGCAGAATGGCTCTTGCTTGCTTATGGCACATAACAGATGCTCGGGCATCACATATTCGTGGCGGTAGTTTTTTGCTGCGTCGAGAGCTGCCGCCAGCGCTTCGTTGAACGATTCGGTATATGTCATTGTGTAATTGTTGGCTTTAGATTAATTTTCGGGTGCCATACTGAGGCGCAACGGAAATCCTTCGTCGCGCGCCATTGATGTGGCTTTGGCTATTTTTGTTCTTGCTATGTCGTAGGAGTATATGCCTACTGTTGCCGATTGGGATTTGTGAACCATCAGCATCAGGGACTCCGCCTCTATGGTCGATTTATAAAATACTGTTGTCAGGATTTTTACTACAAATTCCATGGTTGTGAAGTCGTCGTTATGAATGATGACTTTGAAGCGACGTGGTTCTTTGATGTTTGTGTGTTCCCTTTCTTTTATGGATGTTTCCTGTTTTTCCATATATTTGCGTAAATGTATACGAGTAATATTTCTCTTTTATTTTGTTAGCCAAAGTTACTCATTTGATAAGGCAATTTACAAGTTTTGACTTCATTTTTTATATGTCGAATTTACATTTATTTATATAAGAACAATTTTGTGTGTCAATTTGTTCATTGTTTCTTGTAAAAAAAATGAAAAAATAAAAGGGTGGTGCACTTTCTTATATATAAAAAGCATGTTATGTCGTTCGTATATAATATATTTGTGGTAAATTTGTATTAAAGAAGTATTAAAAAAAACGTTTTGCGATTTATAAAGTATTAATTATGAAGATAATAGGAAATATTTTTTGGCTTTTATTCGGTGGATTGGAATGTGCTGTGGGATATTTTTTTGGTTCTCTTGCACTTATGGTGACTATTATCGGAATTCCTTTCGGAATACAGACCATGAAACTCGGAATTCTTTGTTTGTGGCCGTTTGGCTCACGTGTAACCGATAATGCAAACAGCTTTGGCTGTTTGAGTTTCATAATGAACATTTTTTGGTTGATATTCGGAGGATTGGCAACTTGTTTGGGTCACCTTTTATTTGGTATTCTTTTGTGTATAACAATTTTGGGTATTCCTTT
>JAFTTA010000173.1 GCA_017467015.1 Bacteroidaceae bacterium | reverse complement strand
TATACAATTTCCCCCATATTGTACCCCATGAATCCAATGTGTCAAGACGTGTTAGCTCATCATTGATGGGACCAATCATCCGCCTATGTAAGTGATTAATATTTTTATCCCATATAGTTGTTTCTGACAAGTAGAGTTTGGAGAGAGACTCGCTCTTAAACTCGCGCATGTATGCCCACAACACAACGTCAGCATCATTTTCCATTGCTATGCTTATGGCGGATTCGCAGCAATCAGTGTCTATCCAATCGTCGCTATCTACAAACATCATCCATTCTCCTTTGGCATGCTCCATTCCTGTGTTTCTTGCCTGCGATAACCCTTTGTTCTCTTGAGTGATAATTTTTATGCGTTTATCTTTTATGGCATATTCTTCGAGTATTTCCCCTGAATGGTCTGTTGAGCCATCGTTTACGCATATTATCTCAATGTCCCTATAAGTTTGTTTCACCAACGAGTCCAAACATTTGGGCAGATAGGGTGCTACATTATATACCGGAACGATTATGCTTATCATTTCTATTTGTTTCTTATTTTATGTTCCTTGTTTTAAACATTATAAAAAGGTACAACACCACACCCATAGGTACAGCACACAAAGTTAATGTTTTTCGTGGCGATTCTTTCAAGAAATTACCGTTTTTTAAAATTATGCTACTCGAAACATAGTGCACTGCTTCCATGAAACGACGTTTAGCTGTAGGAGCAAGTTGCATCGACACCTTGCGTATGAACGCAAAACCTTGCGGATTTCTTATGTATTGACGAAACATGTTGAGGCTCGAACCATCTTGACGATATTCTACATTCACAAGCACTTCGTTCATTGTCAGCAATTCATAGTCTTGGTCGATAAGCTGATATTTATATCCCAACGACACATACTTTTCACCGGGAAAGATCGGATATTCGGGATATCTTTTTATAACATCTGTGCGGTAGACCAGTTTTTTGTCGCCCTTGCCACCTCTCTCATAAAAATTGCCTAAGGTGGTGCTTTTTATCCCATCGGGGAATTTATCTCCTATTACATTACCTTTTATATCGGCATCGAGTGCTATGATGCCTGCAACTTTGTCACTGCCATGCTTCCTCCAAAATGTGACGATTTTTTCCACGGCATCGTCAGGCATATAATCGTCTGAGTCTATGCAGGTGTTCAGCTCGGTGTCTATCATGCGATAGGCAGTGTTATGCGCTCCATGCATGCCCTGGTTCTCTTGGTAGTGGTAGCGAATGTCTATTTTTCCTTCCGCCATCCATCCCTCTACAAGGTCGCGTGTGTTGTCGGTGGAGCCGTCGTCGATTATCAGCCACACAAAGTCTTTGCACGTCTGTCTCAACAAGGCTTCGTAGCCCAAGTGCAATGTATAGGCACGGTTATATGCCGGGGTAAATATTGTCAGTGTTTTTGCCATTGTTTCAAGTAGTAATTTTGTAGCCATTCGGCATTCTCTTTTATGTCGTATCCGGCTTTTGCTATAATTGAGTGGTATCCTGTGCGGTCGTATCTTTTTCCATGCGATTTTAATATTTCGTCAGCCCAATAATCGGCTTTTTTGTTTAGAGGAAGAAAAGATATTAGGTCTGTTTTTTCCACTTCTCGTGGTATTGTGTCAGACACTACGCATCGCAGGCCTGCACATTGTGCTTCGAGCATTGCCAACGACATTCCTTCCATGAATGATGGGAACAGAAACACATCCATGGCATGCAACAACCTATTTACATCGTTACGTGAGCCGAGGAATAGTATTTTCTCTTGTAATCCTCTATTTTTGACATATTCCTTTGTGGGTGTTTCCAGGTCTCCACCGCGACCAACAAGCATGAGCATGGCGTCGGGGCACTGTAATAGCAGATTTTCGAATATATCAATCACATATTGGTGGTTTTTCTGTATCTCAAAGCGACCTATGTGCCCCACAAGCAAAACATCATCGGCAATACCCAATTCTTTACGTACATCGATTCTGTTCTGTGGAATATAATTAAATTTATCGGTGTCAATAGCGTTTCTCATATGCACTGCCTCTGTGGCAAGTTTACTGCCCACCAGCCATCTTGCCGAATCGTGACCACATGTGAATGTGTGTGTGATATATTTTCGCATAGCATGTTTGAAGTATGTACGGAAAATCCATTTACTGTCGACCAATGCGATTGAGTTATGTGCATGTGCTATAATCATGGGGACACCACGTTTGTGTGCCTCCTTGTAAATGAAATATCCCAACTCGGAGCAGTGTCCATGAATTATTTTGTACTCCGGGTGTTCGTCAAAGAATTCAGCTATCTGTTTTTTATATTTTCCGAACGTCAAAGGGTGAAGTGGCATCATGCGATATATTTTCCCTCCCAGTGCCTCAATTTCATCATCGAACGCACCGCGCTCCTCTCTGTGCACAATAAAATCGAATTGCACCTTGCTGCGGTCGATGTTTCTGTAATAGTTCATCACCATTGTCTCCGCGCCGCCGCGGTTCATAATGGTAAAAACCATAAGTATTCTTATCGGTTCGTTCATATAATTATTTCTGCTTTATTTGTTAACGGAAGTTAAAGGTTAAAAACTTTTGTGGGAAAACAAAAGTTCTTTGCTCTATAAAGTAGAGGTGTTTGTTTTCAACTCCTCCTCTAAGTTTAGAGGAGGTGGCATTCATGCCGGAGGAGTCTGATTTTTTTATGTCTTTTCCAACTCCCTCCGTCGCTTTGCTCCTCGTCCCTCTTATCTAAGAGGGACAGTTTTCTTGTTTTTCTTCAACTCCTCCTTTTGGTTTAGAGGAGGTGGCATTCATGC
>JAFTTA010000172.1 GCA_017467015.1 Bacteroidaceae bacterium | reverse complement strand
TGCCATTATTACGCAAGTTCTTTTTATCTTTGTGCTGCATGGAACGATTCTATTATAATGACTATGGGAAATATCTGAGCCGGATTTTCGACTTTAAAGTTCAGAAAATTTCTGTTGATGGTGGCTTTTCGTGTCCCAATCGTGATGGAACGAAGGGTACGGGTGGCTGTACATATTGTAATAACCGTACTTTCAATCCTGCATATTGTCATCGTAACCGTTCTGTGACGGAGCAGATGCATGAAGGGATAGGGTTCTTCTCGCGTAAATATCCATCCATGCGCTACCTTGCTTACTTCCAGGCTTATACAAATACTTATGATTCTATTGATGTGCTTCGTTCACGTTATGAGGAGGCGCTTGCAGTAGATGGGTGCGTGGGGCTTGTCATCGGTACGCGTCCCGATTGTATGCCCGATGAGGTGCTCGATTATTTACAGTCGTTGGCGCGGAGGGTTTATGTGATGGTAGAGTATGGTGTGGAGAGTACTAACGATGATACTCTTGTACGCATTAATCGTGGACATGGGTATGCCGTGGCAGTCGATGCTGTGCAACGCACAGCTGCTCGTGGATTGCCTGTGGGGGTGCATATGATATTGGGATTGCCGGGTGAGGAACGTGATAGTTTTATTGCTCAGGCGCGTGAGTTGTCATCTCTTCCTGTTACTACTATTAAGTTGCATCAATTACAACTTATTCGTGGCACGCGTATGGCTGAGGAGTATGCTATTTGTCCCGAGGATTTTCACCTTTTTGAACTTGAGGAGTATGTTAATGTCGTTGTTGATTATTTGGAGAACCTGCGCCCCGATATTGTTGTAGAGCGTTTTGCCTCACAATCGCCGAAAGAACTGCTGATAGCTCCCGATTGGGGGTTGAAAAACTATGAACTTGTTGAAACGGTTAAGGCGCGCATGCGTGTGCGTGATACGTGGCAAGGTCGTTGTTATAATGATTAAATGGGTGCACCATGCTGTTTCTATGTCGGGTTTTTGGCGGAGATAATTTTTCCTCTTTTAAATAATATAAACAATGGCTGACTAGCAAATTGATTGTTTGGTCAGCCATTGTTGTTTCTTGAATTGGTAGGTATTATTTCACTATCATTTTCTTTGTTTTTACAGAGCCATCTCTGTAGGTGTATTTTACGATGTTTATACCTTTTTTCGGAGTATCTGATGCTACTCCACAAACAGTGTAGTATGAAACTGCAATAGGTTCATCATTCTCTATCACAGGGCTGCTGATTGATGTTCCCTGATATGCTTGCACAAGTCGCAAGTTCCATATAGATGCCTGTAGCGTCTTACCAGAGAACTCAACAAAATTTTCATCTCCGTTACCTCCTAAGTGATTGTATGGCGCTAGACCATACTCACGAAGTTCCGGGCAAACAATAGTAAACTTGTCATTGTATGTGGTGATGAGATAGGGTGTCACAAGGTCTTTTGTGCTGCCTACTGCTATGCCGGATGTGGGTGCCCACGCAACGTATTGTTTATTTTGGGGATTTCTGATAAAGTAGAGGCTTGCTCTTTCCTCGTCGGTTATTGCACCGTCATCCACGAGAATATCTGCATATTCACTGTCGGCAGCCGAGAGTAGTTCGAAGTAGAACATAGAATCTGCTGCAAAAATATTCTCAGGTGTAGAACGCCAGAAGAGTGCATAGTCGCCTGTACTGTCGTCGTAGGTGTTTGTGTCGAAGCATAGCGATTTTGTTACCTTTTTAATGGCAATGAAGGCATTGTATGCATTTTCTATCACATATACTCCTTCAACTATGGGATTGGTTTCGTCGAAGGCATTTTCGTCAAGTGCATCAAGTAGCTTTTTTGTAAGTACAGGTGCCTCATTCTCATCAACAGAGTCTTTAAGAGTTTTCACCTCTTCGAATATTTCCGGGAATGAACCGAGATCGGAGAATCTGCCCGGGTCGGGGCTCTCTTTAATGTCGAGCCTATCAATTTCTTTAACGAGGTTTTTGAGCAGATATTTATTGGGGTTCTGACTTTCTACATTATAGATGTACCATTCGCCTGCACCCGTATTGTCGTTCTCGGCAAGGGTGGGGTAGGAACACCATTTATAGTTTTTCCCCCAGTCTTGCGCTATTACATAAGGAGTTGATGTTATTTTGCCATTATAATCGCGTTCTGCCCCTTCTGTGTATTCATATATGACAAATGAGCCGGGTAGTCCGTCGTTGTTGTTGGGGGAGAATTTTATCTTTGCTGCGATTGAACGGTAGCAGGTCTTGGCGCCGTCTGCAAAATATGTGGAGTCACATGTGCTCCAGAAACTGCCATCAGAAAGACTTTGCAGGTAATATGTACCATCGCCTGCACCGGTGGATGTTACAAGAAAGACGCAACCGGCATCGAATCTTGTGCCTACTGATTTTGTGCTTTTGTAGTAGCCGCCACCTTTAGCGCCGGAGGTTCCGTTTACGGGGTCGCAGTCGAGAAGACCTTGTATTGCGTAGTATCCTCCGTCTTTAATCTCCTCTAATGTTGTGACTTTTTTACCAAGGGTAGCTGTAGTCTGTGCAAACAATGTTGCAGCTGACAGTAACATCAATGTTGTCGTAAGTAAAAATTTCTTCATATATATGTTTGTATTTATTATTGTTACAAACTTACACAAAAAAACGATTCTTTACACGTTTTAGTGCAAAAAATCGTTTTTTTTGGTAAAAATTATTTATTATTTCTTCATATTGCTCTCTTCGAGACCGTAATGCTTAATTCCATCTTCGCGCTTTAGTATAATAGCTATAAAAATAGCCACAATGCCGAAGATTGCGAAAATAGTCATAGGGATGGTGTAGTCGTAGGTAATTCCTTCTACACTCTCAATGGTTGAGTATTTTTCTATTACCCAACCAATAAGCAGAGGTACCATCGATAATCCGATGTTTTGTATGTAGAAGATTATTGCATATGCCGAACCAAGCTGCTTCATGGGGATAATCTTTGGAACAGATGGCCATAGTGCTGAGGGTACGAGTGAGAATGATATTCCCAACAACACCATGATGATGATTGCAAACCAACCAAAGTTGAGCACCGGCAGTGCAAAAAGTACATGTACAATGGTCAGAAGCGCAGAGCCGATAACCATGAGTGTAGCTCCTTTTCCTATGCGGTCGTACATTGAACCGAAAATTGGTGTAAGTAATATTGTTCCAAAGGGAAGCATTGCAGGAATAAGTCCGGCAACGTCGGGCGATACACTATATTTATATATCATCAGCTTGGTAGCGAATTTCAGGAATGGGAATACTCCTGCGTAGAACATCAGACAGAGTAGTGTAATGAGCCAGAAGCCTTTGTTGGTAAAGATTACTTTAAGGTCGCTCATCTTGAAACCTTCTTCCTCTTCTACTTCTGTCGTTGCTACTGAATTGTCGAGTTTCTTGTCCATTACGCAATAGACAATGTATGCTATGAAGCCGATGCAGAGCAATGCTGCTCCCAAAAGAAGTGGTGCCGACACTGCGCCACAAGCCTTAGCAATGGGCATGCTGCATGCGAGGGCTGCTGCTGTTCCTATACGTGCCATTGCTACTTGTAATCCCATAGCCAATGCAAGTTCGTGTCCGGTGAACCATTTGGCAATAACTTTCGTCACTGTTATTCCTGTGATCTCTGCACCCATACCGAAGATGGCGAAACCCAACGATGCAAGTGCCACTTGTGTGGGGTAGCCAAAGAGGCTGCCATCGCCGAAATCGGTGTCAACAGCGTACCATTTGAGCAGTGTACCGGCAAACATCAGTGCGCAACTCATCATTCCTGTGAAGCGTATGCCACACTTGTCGAGGATGATGCCACCGAAGAATAGCATCAATAGAAATACGTTTATATATCCGTATGCACCTGAGAAAAATCCATATTCGCCGCTTGTCCAGCCGAGGCCGCCATCGGCAACGCTTTTTGTGAGAATAT
>JAFTTA010000171.1 GCA_017467015.1 Bacteroidaceae bacterium | reverse complement strand
TAACATCTATAAGTAAAATAGTGACATATTGTAAAAAAGCACTTAAAGAATGAGGCAACCGGTTGCCTCATTCTTTAAGTGCTTTTTTACAATATGTCACTATTTTACTTATAGATGTTAAATTTTTGATAAAATTGCGCTAAAGTCGGATAATATGTACTATTTTTGCCACAATTATCAACTATGTAAATAAAAAGGAATGGATAAATTTAGTTACTGCTTAGGCATGGGCATAGGACAGAACCTTGCTTCAATGGGTGTCAGCACACTCGAATTTGCCGATTTTGTAAAAGGTATGCAGGATGTGCTCAAAGGCGAAAAAACAGAGATTACTCATGCCGAGGCACAGAAAGTGGTAAACGAATATTTCAGCAAGAAAGCCGAGGAGGCTTATGCGCAGACAAAGGCTGCCGGCGAGGCATTCCTAGAGTCTAATAAAAAACGTGAGGGTGTGGTGACACTTCCCAGCGGACTTCAGTACGAGGTAATCAATACAGGTCTCGGAAAGAAACCTGCAGCAACCGATAAGGTGCAGTGCCACTACGAAGGTACACTCATCGACGGTACAGTGTTCGACAGCTCTATCAAACGCGGTCAGCCAGCTGTATTCGGTGTTAATCAGGTGATTGCCGGATGGGTTGAGGCTTTGCAGCTGATGTCGGAGGGTTCAAAATGGAGACTCTACATACCTCAGGAACTTGCTTACGGCTCGCATGGCGCAGGTGATTCAATCCCTCCCTACAGCGCACTCATTTTCGATGTTGAGCTTATAAAAGTTCTCTAATCAAGTTTATGCAATAGGTAAATTTAATAACGAATAATAGAAAAATGAAAAAGATTGTATTTTTGATGACACTTGTTGCTGTCTTGGCATCTTGCGGCGGTGGCAAAAACATGAAAAACGTAACATTGAAAACACCTCAGGACTCATTGGCATTTGCCATCAGTCTTGCTAAGACCGAGTCGCTTACCGATGTAATCTATCGTCAGATGGGTGTTGATTCAGCTTATATCGACGAGTTTGTTCGCGGTGTATGCGACGCTTTCCCCATGACAGACGATGCAAAGACAAATGCATACGTTAAAGGTCTCTCAATCGGTACATCTGCTGCCAATGTTTACATGGGTGCCAACGAAGAGGTTTATCCCGATGACACAATCAATAAACTCGACAGAACAATGTTCCTAGCAGGTCTTATCGCCGGAATTTACAACGAGGGCAACAACATGACAATAGAGCAGGCTATCGAATATGCCGACAGAGTTGTTTACCGTCAGGCTAGCGAGGATTTCATGGCTGAGAACAAAACACGTGAGGGTGTGGTGACACTTCCCAGTGGTCTCCAGTACAAGATGGAGGTTGAGGGTAACGGCGCAATCGCAACTGCAGTCGACACTGTAAGCGTAATCTACCGCGGTACATTCCCCAATGGCAGAACATTCGACAGTTCACGCGGCAAAGAGGTTGCTTTCCCTGTGGGTGGTGTGGTTCCCGGCTTTGCCGAGGCTCTTCAGATTCTTCCCGAGGGTTCAAAATGCAAGGTTTATATTCCTTGGAATCTTGGCTATGGCAAGAGTGGCAACAGAGGTATTCCTCCCTACAGCGTGCTTATCTTCGACATCGAGGTTATGCGTGTAATCAAAGCTAAGAAGTAATAAAGACGGTTTCTGCCGCAATAAAAACTATTGCTGATGAAGGGAGCAGAATGTAAGATAGACAATCTCGACCTAAAAATCCTTAGTATAATATCCAAGGATGCTCGTGTGCCTTTCCGCAATGTGGCGGAGTTGTGCGGTGTGTCGCGTGCTGCCATACACATGCGTGTGCAGCACATGATTGACATGGGAGTGATTGTGGGTTCGGGTTATGAGGTAGATATGAAACGCTTGGGTTTCAGCACTTGCACGTATGTAGGTATAAACTTTGAAAAAGGTTCTATGTACCGCGACATAGTGAAGCAACTTGAAGATATCCCTGAAGTAGTTGAGTGCTCATATACCACAGGACCTTATTCCGTGATGATAAAAATGTACGCTCGCGACAATGAGCAACTGATGGAGTTGCTGAACGGGAAAATTCAGAAAATCCCCGGGGTCGTAAGCACGGAGACGATGATTGTTCTTGACAACAGCATAAAAAGAAACCTTCCTTTATAAGAAGTTTTTTGAATTTCTAAATATTTCTTATAGAATCTGTATCATTTGTTTCGCCGTTTTTTATACAATTAAAACCCAGGCGATATAAATCTAAACAGCTTCTAAGTAATAAAAATATGAATACGGAACAGTTCAATATTGAAAAAGAGTATGCCGAACTGCACCAGACATATCCAATGAGCGGCCCAAAGCCGCTCATTGGTATTTCGGGCAATTTCAGTGAAGGAAACTGCTGTCTGGCGCAAGGCTATTACCTTTCAGTGCTCGAAGCTGGCGGCACTCCGCTAATCATACCGCCTTACCCTCATCGCGAACAACTGGTAAGCACGCTTGAAATGCTCGATGGTGTGTTGCTGTCCGGTGGTGCCGACATCGACCCTCGTTACATGGGCGAAGAACCCGATTACAATCTGTTGCACAACATAAATCCTCCTCGTGATGAGCAGGAAATGATGCTCGTGAGGTTAGCCATGGACAGGCAACTGCCTATCCTTGGTATTTGTCGCGGCATACAGACCATGGCGGCTGCCTTGGGAGGCTCGGTGCATCAGGATATATATGCAGCGTTGGGCGATGGCTTGCTTAAGCATAGTCAGGACGAGGAACGCGGTGTGGCCACGCATGAGGTGCGCATGGAGCAGGGTTCGTTGTTACATAAACTATTTGGTAATACTCTGGCAGTGAATAGTTTCCATCATCAGGCAGTCTCCGCGGTGCCCGAGGGCTTTCGTGTGACGGCTGTTGCCACCGACGGTGTGATAGAGGCAATGGAAAGTGCTGATGGGCGTCCCATGGTGGGTGTACAGTGGCATCCCGAGTGCTTCATACTGAAGGATGACAACCATTGCATGATACCTCTTTTCGATTGGTTTGTGGGCGAAGCGGCTCTCTATCGCAAGGCGCGCAATCTGCACCGTAGCATTGTTGTCATAGATTCGCACTGCGACACTCCCATGCTCTTCGATGCGGGCTACAAACTCGATGAACGAAGCAGTTTGGCTCTTGTCGACCTGCACAAGATGGCAGAGGGTGGGCTCGATGTGGCTACAATGGTTGCTTATCTTAAACAAGAGGCACGCGACGAAGCATCGTTGAAATGCGCCACAGAGAAAGCATGTAGCTTGCTGTGTGGAATACGCGAGAGGGTAGAGCAGTGCAGTGATTATGTAGAGCTCTGTACCACTCCCACCGAGGTGCTCTCGGCTAAGACGATGGGAAAAAAGATTGTTATGCCGGCGATAGAAAACGGTTATGCTATAGGGCTCGATATTGAAAATATTGAGAGATTCCGTAACGATGGTGTTGTTTATATGACGCTTTGTCACAATGGCGACAATGATATCTGCGACTCGGCACGGGGAAACAGCGAACATGGAGGACTTAGCGCCTTCGGACGCGACGTGGTGCGCGAAATGAATCGAGTGGGTATGATGGTAGACCTGTCACACACATCGGAAAAGACTTTTTACGATGTGTTGAATGTGAGCATGGCGCCGATTGTCTGCTCACACTCGTCGTGTAGGGCGCTCTGTGACCACCCACGCAACCTCACCGACTAACAGCTTCGAGCAATAGCCAAGAAAGGTGGAGTGGCGCAGATGACAATGTATAAAGGCTTCCTTGTGGAAAGCGGCGATGCCACACTTAACGATTTTATGCGTCATTTAGAGCATGCCATCAGTGTGGCAGGCATCGATCATGTGGGCATAGGCACCGACTTCGATGGCGACGGCATGGTTGTTGGGTGTAGCGATGCTTCGCAGTTGATAAATATAACTCGCGAACTGCTTCGCCGTGGTTATTCCGATGCAGATATTGCAAAAATTTGGGGTGGAAATTGGCTCCGTGTAATGGCAGAGGTGCAAAAGAGAGGTTGCTGATTTTCTCTTTTTTTTTATTTCGACTTCTACGGTGTTGAAATATAATGGTTTATGCGTGCGGATGCGTGGACGTTTAAAATAATTTTCAAAAAAATAGAGAAAATAGTTGTACATTGAAAAAAAAATCGTACCTTTGCAACGCAAAACCCAAGCGGGGTGTAGCTCAGCCCGGTTAGAGTACGCGTCTGGGGGGCGTGTGGTCGCTGGTTCGAATCCAGTCACCCCGACTGGAAAAATCCTTGAAAATCAAAAGATTTTCGAGGATTTTGCTTTTTTAAGCGCATTATGATTGACCCCAACGAAAAATGATAGCCCAACTTTTTTCGTTGAGCCCATTAAAGCTTATCTGTTATGAAAATGTCTTTGTTTTTAGCGGTGATATTCTGCTTTATATCTTCTTTTTCCTCTTTTGCAATGAATGCAACGTCAATGCCTGCAGATGGGCAGGGTACATCGTCGGGTGTGCAGGGAACCGTGGGCAATACGTTACAGAAAAAGAGAGAAAGTGTGGTCGATGGTGGCTTCGGTGGTGATAGTGTGGCTGATGGGAAAAAAATCAAAAAGGTAATTTTGGGAACTCACAATAGTGCCACAAGCGGTAAGATGGTGTGGTGGCAACGACCTTTGGCGTGGCTGTTTAATATTACCTCGCGTTGTCAGAGTAAGACTATCGAAGAGCAACTGCTTGGTGGGGTACGACTTTTCAATCTACAAGTGT
>JAFTTA010000170.1 GCA_017467015.1 Bacteroidaceae bacterium | reverse complement strand
TCGAGCTCGTCGGGAGTAGAGTCGATGTCGTACTCGAACACTTCATCGACCACAACATCGCCATAGAACTTTGCCTTGCCGTCCTTGATATTGTTGAGTTGTGCCACAAGATTGCGCCCCACAAAGCCTTTGGCACCGGTAATTAGTATATACATAACTGAAAGATTATAGTTTAGAGTTTAGAGATTAGAGATTTAGAGAATCGTATAAGCGTTAAGAGGATTAGAGTTTTTTTGTTATTGATGCACGTAATCCTGATAATAATCGTGCAACTTCAATAATCTTTAATTCTACATCTGTGAATTGACTTTTATTAATATATTGAAGTTCTAGTGCGATTTCCAATTGGCATAGTACCTCCATTAATGAGCCATAGGCTATTTCTAAAAAATGGATCTGCTCTTTACAGGATATTCGTCCCATCCCTTCTGCGAGATTAGAGGGAATAGAAATAACAGCCCTGCGTAATTGCGTTGTCAATGCATATTGCTCATTAGATGGGAATGTTGAAGCTAAACGATAAACGGACTTGACCAACTCCTTACTAATAATATAAGCATTCAGTTTACGGAACGAGAAATCACTCATAATATTTTCTTGAGAATTAATCGCAGAGAAGACTCTAAACTTTAAACTCTAATCCCTAAACTTTTATCTATACCAAATTTCCTACGCCCGAGAGTTCGTTCTGGATATAAGTCAAAGCAGCAATCTTGGCTTTGGTTTCTTCAACGGTAAGCATACGAGTGTTGTTCGAATTGAACTCGGTGAGCAAGTTACGCTCAGCCTCACCCTCTTTGAAGAATTTGTCATAATTCAAGCCACGATTGTCGGCAGGCACGCGATAGAAGTCGCCCATATCCTCCGCCTTGGCACACTCTTCGTTGGTAAGCAATGTTTCATACATCTTCTCACCGTGGCGAATACCTATCACCTTGATATCCTCTTTCTTGCCACCAAACAGTTCGCACACAGCCTCTGCTTGTGTTTGAATGGTGCAGGCAGGAGCCTTTTGTACAAGGATATCGCCATTCTGACCATGCTCGAAGGCAAACAACACGAGGTCGACGGCTTCTTCGAGCGACATAATGAAGCGAGTCATCGAAGGCTCGGTGAGCGTAATGGGGTTGCCGTTGCGTATCTGGTCGATCCACAAAGGAATAACCGAACCGCGCGAACACATAACGTTGCCATAACGAGTACAGCATATCTTTGTTTCGCCCGAGTAGCGCGACTTTGCCACAGCAATTTTCTCCTCGATAGCCTTTGTTATACCCATGGCATTGATGGGATAAGCGGCCTTGTCGGTAGAGAGGCAGATGACCGACTTCACCTTATGCTCGATAGCGGCAGTGAGGATGTTGTCGGTACCTATCACGTTGGTTTTCACAGCTTCCATCGGGAAGAACTCGCACGACGGCACTTGCTTGAGCGCCGCAGCGTGGAAGATGTAATCGACACCCGGCATGGCATTGCGACAAGACTGCAAGTCGCGCACGTCACCAATGAAGAATTTTATTTTATGAGCCACCTCGGGCATACGCGCCTGAAAGTCGTGGCGCATATCGTCTTGTTTCTTCTCGTCGCGCGAGAACACACGAATTTCCTTAATATCAGTACGCAAGAAGCGATTGAGCACGGCGTTACCAAAACTGCCCGTACCGCCTGTAATCAACAGGACTTTGTCTTTGAAAATTGACATTATGTATTATGAGTTATATTTTCTGAATATTTCTTCTAATTGTTCACGTGTAAATCTTTCGCTTTCGGGATACAATTTACTTTCGTGCAAAAGGATTTCGTCTATTGTCCAATAAAACTTTATAAACTTTGCAGGAACTCCTCCGATAATTGCATATGGTGGTGTACTTTTGGCTACGACGGCTCCAGCAGCTACTGTACAACCTCGACCAACTGTCACACCAGATAGAATAGTAACTTTGCTGCCTATCCACACATCATTCTCTATTATCACATCAGAGTCGTAACCTCTAGGCTTGTTAGCCTCGGTAATATCGGTAATATACATACCAATAATACGTGCATGATTACCAGTTTGTACATTTAACCCTGCTGCTATGGCACAATTATCCTTAATTATACATTTGGCATTTAAAGCCGAAATACTACAACTTCCAATTCCTACATTATTACCTATAAATATATTCGATTTATTTGTAAAATTGCAGGGGGGGGTGATTACTACATTTTCTCCGAAACTTCCGAACTCGGATTTTTTATATCCCCAGAAACTTATAAAGAAGAAATATATTCCTCTAACTATTCTATTTCTTTTTATAAAATATAATATTCTATTCATTAGCAATATTCCTCCATATTTTCAACAACTGATTCCATACAGAAGTTATTGAGTATTGTTGATTAACACGTCTTT
>JAFTTA010000169.1 GCA_017467015.1 Bacteroidaceae bacterium | reverse complement strand
TGTCTTGGCAACAAAAGCCGCAAAATTCTTCGGAATAGCCAACTGGAGCGAAATAGGCTTCACATTCTTCTCGGTAAATACGTTGATGGCGGTAGCATTTCCCGATACAATCTTCTATATGTCGGTGATAACACTTTTTGCGTTGCCATATACCCTATGGAGCGTTTGGTATCAGAAATTCAAGGCCCGCAGATGGTGTGTACTATGTCTTATAGTTCAAGGGTTGTTATGGATTACAGCATTGGTAAGTCTGTTAAGCGGCGCATACAATTCTCCATCTTGCAATATACTCAATATAACAGCGCTGCTATCCCTGTATGGCGTTATATTGTTCTCTTTGAACATGCTGCTTCCTAAATTCATAAAGGCCGGCGAATTGACATTCTGGAAAAACAACTTCAACAGCCTGAAGACAAAGGACAATGTCTTTAAAACGTTTTTGGAAGAGCAGAAACATTTCATCATAGACGACAATGCTTCGACACTTCTATTCGGCAACCCCGGTGCACCCATGCAAGTAACAATATTCGGCAACCCCTACTGCAATCCCTGTGCAGAACTGCACAAGAAACTTCATATATTCGAAGGGTATGAGATAGGGATAAGATACATATTCACATCATTCCGCCCCGAATATAACAATATAAACAAATATCTAATAGCAGCCTATCAGCAGTTTGGTGAAAAGGATGCAACTGAGATATACAACAAATGGTACGATGGCGGGAAAGCAGAGAAGGAAAAATTCTTCGAGAACTATAATCTTGACATTGAAGATGAGGCAGTTCTCAAAGAATTCAGCAACCATCAGCAATGGATAAAAAGCAGCAGACTAAGTTCTACACCGACAACAATAGTTAATGGCCATCTGCTACCTAACGAATATAAGATAGAAGATTTGATATATTTCATTGATAAGACCACAAAGTTGTAACCGTGTGGGTTGCAAAAATAATTATATACAAACTAATTTAAATCTAAGCCTTATGAAAAAGATTAAACCTATTGTGCTTAAAGATGCCACAAAGTTGACAAACAGTGAAATGAAAAGTATTCGTGGAGGTGCTACATGGGATGTTTATCCAACATCATGTACTGTATTCTGTAATTTGCAGACAGGAGCCGTAGAGCCTTTTATAACAGAGCATAATTGTCCTTCAGTTGCAGTTGACCAAACAGAATATTACTGTATTGTAGAGTCTGGAGTTCGCGCGTATTGCCAAAGTCGGTATACTGGCAATACAGTGGATTTAGGTTCGGCTACATGTCAATATATTAACGATGGCGTTGAGGAATTAAAGATAAATTAATCTTATCATAATGGTTTACACGTTATTACAAAAAGATGTAAACCAGCCGCAAAGAATATTAAATGCTCAATTATAAACAGATATATTTCATACTTGTAATAGTATTATCAATCCTTGCCTGCCGCGAGGAGATTGACAAGAGCAACCGTTACGTCTTCACGGGCGAGACGGTTGCCGACTATATGCTCAACCGCAGCGAGAAGTATTCGCATATGATAACGCTGATGAAGCGCGCAGGGCTATTCGGTCTGCTGCAAACTTACGGACAATACACTCTGTTTCTGCCCGACAACGCGGCGGTGGAAAGATATCTGCGAGAACAGGACTCAATATATTGGGCAACAAAGGATTCTCCTATTTTTGTAAATACCGGAATCACTTCGCCTGACATAGAGGAACTGAGCGATTCTATGGCAGTGATAATAGCCCGCAGCCATCTGCTGAACCTTGCCTATCACACAGCCGACATGGGCGAAGGCGCACTTCCCACCCGCAATTTCAACAATCGTTATCTAGGCATAAATTACGATGTGGTGGGCGAGAAGTTCTACATAATGGTAAACAACAAATCGGCAATCATCGACGGCGACAACGAGGTTGAGAACGGCATAATACACATAGTCGACAAGGCGATAAACCCCGTAGAGATGAATGTGCCGCAACTGATAGCTTCGTGCAATTTCTTCAGTATATTCAACGAGGCACTCAACGTTACCGGCTTCAAAGACTCGCTTGCGCTGGACTTGGATATGTCGTATATATGGGATCCGACAGCAACAGCAGGTGTTGGAACCCCGTCTTATTATCCGAAACTAAAGTACCATAAATACACCGGCTTCATAGAGACTGATGACGTGTTCAATACCAACGGTATATACGCTCTTGCCGACCTCAAGGTGTTTGCCGAAAAGTGGTACGGCACAGAGGATAGAGATAATACCCAAAGCCCGCGCAACGCCCTGCACAAATTCGTATCCTATCACTTCCTCAACCGAGAAATTCCGTACAACGGAATTGTCTATCACGGCATAAGCGCGCCGAATATCTTCGATCCGGAAGATGTCATGCTCCCTAACACCGACCGTTACGACTATTACGAGACGATGCAAGGTCGCCTGATGAAAGTAATAAAGCCACTGAGCACCCCTGACGGACTAAACATATATATAAACTACAGCAAGCGTGCATTGCCATACAACATTGCTATGCGCCCCCACGTGAATGTACGTATAATACCGATGACTGAGTTTGTACACTCCGACGAAAAATATGCCAAGTTCGACCAAATGGCAGCAAACGGCACTATTCATCCCATAGACAAGATACTCATATACAACGAGGACGAGATGGTAGGCAACATACTGAACGAGCGCATAAGAATAGATATCGCGTCGTTGTTGCCCGAACTATCGAGCAATGGGTTGCGATATTTGGGATATAACGAAGACGGAACTTTCTTGGCTATCCCCGACGGGTACAGTTCTAATATGAAAGTAAGGGGAGGTCTTGTGCAATATCTTTCGATAGAACATTGCTATTGCCGCGATTATATGATATTCAACGGACAATATGATGTTTCGCTCAGAATACCTCCAATGCCGGCACGAACATACGAAATCCGTTTCGGATACAAGAATCAAGGCAGTTCGAATGGAGGCGAAAGTGATAATAAAAATCAGGGGATGAGTATGGTTCAGGTATATATTGACGGCAAGGTTGCCTCTCGCGCCGAGGATTTCGGCATTTCAAATTTACATATCCGCAAAGGAGCAGTCCCCGATGAACAGACATACGACAATGGTGTGGAGAACGATAAGCTGATGCGAAATTTGGGATATTTAAAGGCACCCGATTGCTATTATGTGTATACCGGTAATAAAAAGATTGTTGCACGAGAGTCTGCAAGACATACAAGGTGCATAGTCGCCCGTCAGCATTGGAGCGAGAAGGAGCATTGGATACGGTTCAGGAGTGTGGGCAATCGGCTTCAGGCATTGCTGCTTGACTACATAGAACTTGTTCCGTTGAACATAATAAATGACCCAACAAAACCCGAGGACAGGCACTGACACACAATGCAAACAAGCGAGTAACATAAAGCATTCTTTAATATTTCTTCTAAGGTGCCCAAAAGTCATTTAACAAAGAAAACGAACCCTGTCAGAATATAATCTGGTAGGGTTTACTTGTTCTAAAAGTGGGCTTTTGAGTCACCCTCTTCGGATATCTATACCTTGCAATCCATTTTTTTTTGCAAAAACAGAAACCATTATGACACTTTTCATAAAAATAGTTATATTTGTCACAAGCAACATCCTAAATAGCAAATATTAAGAAGTTGTTTAAATATATGTCCTTGAAATTTTTATAGGTCTTTTTTAGGATGTTTTTTTATTTTTCAAAGGCGCATAGCGGGCTATGTAACTGCGAAAAAGGGTAAAACAGACAAAACAGAACATAAAAAGACAAGCACAACT
>JAFTTA010000168.1 GCA_017467015.1 Bacteroidaceae bacterium | reverse complement strand
GGGTCAAAAATCCCAGGTCCTCGGCAAGCATCTGCACCGTTTTGTAGTTCTCCTCTTTGCCTTCGCGGTTCTTGCCCTCTGTGCATCCGGTCTCTAATCCGGCAAGCATGAAGAGACCGCAGGCTGCACCACATGTTTGGCGCATGCGACCGATGCCGCCGCCAAACGATGCTGCCATTTTAAGTGCTTGCTCACGTGTGAATCCATAATCTTCGGCGTAGGCCGCCACCACCGATTGTGAGCAGTTGTAGCCCTCCTTGAATAATTCTACGGCTTTTTCTATTTTACTTTCCATATTTTTATTTTTATTCAATTAAACCTCTGTTTCGGAGCAATGCTTGTGGGTTTGGTTCTGCTCCACGGAAATTGCGATATTCTCTCATGGGGTCTTTGCTGCCGCCCATCTCCAAAAGATTGCGGAATGCTCTTGCTGTTGTGGAGTCGAATATTCCACGCTCTTTGAATAGTTCGAAAGCATCTGCATCAAGAACTTCTGCCCAAAGGTATGCATAGTAACCAACTGAGTATCCGCTGTTGAAGATATGAGCGAAGTTGCATGTGCGGTAACGATATTCAATTTCCGGGATAAATCCTATCTCCTTGCGCAGCTCTTGTTCGAATTTGTTGCAGTCGAAGTCTGTGTAGTCTGTCAGGCTATGCATCTTCATATCCAACAACGCTGCAGCTACAAGTTCGGTTGTCTCGAATCCGGAGTTAAAGTGTGATGCCTTTTTTATTTTTTCTATCAGTTCGTCGGGGATGGCTTCGCCTGTTTGGTAGTGCTTTGCGTAGCTTTTCAGCACTTCGGGTTCCATTGCCCAATGTTCGTTTATCTGTGAGAAAAGTTCTACGAAGTCGTGCTTTACGTTGGTGCCGCTTACCAATGGGTAGTGTGTTTGTGTCATCATGCCATGCAGCGCATGTCCAAACTCGTGGAACAGTGTTAGTGTCTCGTCTATGTTAAGCAACGAAGGAGTCTCACCGGATGCTGGTGTGAAATTGCAGACATTTACTATCATTGGGCGTGTGTTGTACTCTCCGAGGTTTATTTGGTTGACGAAATTTGTCATCCATGCGCCCGAACGTTTTGATTTTCTGGGGAAATAGTCTCCATAGAATATTCCAAGATGATTTTTGTTCTCATCAAGTACCTCGAACACCTTCACGCTGTCGTTGTAGATGGGTATGTCTTTGCGCTCGGCAAAGGTGAGACCGAATAGCTTTGTAGCACAGTCGAATGCTCCGTCGCGTACGTTCTCCAACTTGAAGTAGGGTTTAATCTCATTCTCGTCGAGCGAGTATTTTGCTTTGCGAAGTTTTTCGGTATAGTACATCCAGTCCCATCCCTCGAGTTTAAAGCTGTTGCCCTCGTCAGTGATTAGTTTTTGCAGTTCGGCTGCCTCCTCTTTTGCGCGTTTGATGGCTGCCTCCCAAATGCTGTTCATCAGGTTTGTTGCAGCTTCGGGTGTCTTTGCCATTTTAACGTCCATCTTGAAGTCGGCATATGTTTCGAAGCCTAGCAATCTTGCTTTCTCGAGACGTAGTTTCAAAATGTCTCTTATCACAGCAGTGTTGTTGTACTTGCCTTCGTTGTTGCCACGATTGTAGTAGGCTTTATATATCTTTTCGCGCAGCTCGCGATTGTCGGCATACTGCAGGAAAGGTATGCAACTGGGCTTGTCGAGGGTGAATAACCATCCTTCGATGCCAGCCTCTTTGGCTGCTGTTTTTGCAGCATCTTGTACGCTATTTGGCAGTCCGCCAAGCTCCTTTTCGTCGGTTATTATCAATCGGAAAGCCTTAGAATCCTCGAGCAGGTTGTTGCCGAACTTAATGGATTCAAGTCCAAGACGGGTGTTAATGTCGAGCAGTTTCTTCTTATCGACATCGTTAAGCAATGCACCACCACGTACAAATTCTTTGTAGTACTCTTCCAGCACAATCATCTGCTCTTCGTTGAGGTCGAGTGCGGCGCGGTTGTCGTATATGGCGCGTATGCGGTCGAAGAGTGAGTCGTTCATGTATATAAATCCGCTAAGCTCGGTCAGTTTGGGTGTTATACTGTTCTCAATAGCCAGCATATCGTCGTTAGAATCGCTCTCGTTCAGGGTGAAGAAGATGCTGCTGACCTTGTCGAGCAGTCGACCACTAAGTTCCAACGCATCTATGGTGTTGGAATATGTCGGTGCTTCGCTGTTGGTGATAATCCTCTGTATGTCTGCTTTCTTTTCGGCAATACCTTGCTCAAAGGCCGGCAGGAAATCAGAAGTTTTTATTTTGTCGAATTCAGGCGCTCCAAATGGAGCCTTGCTCTCAGTTGTGAGTGAATTTGCATTTTCGCTGTTGTTACAGCACGATGTGTTTGCTAACATGATTGTGACAATGAATGATAAAAGGTAAACGGTTTTTCTCATATGTTTGTTTTGTTTGGGCTTGTATGTTTCCACAAAATATTTCTATCTTCTTATTTTATGCAAATATACACACAAACGTGTGAATGTAGGAAATAAAGTGTTGGAGAAATGATTTATATATAACTCAATTATTAATATTCTTTAGAAATTGATTGCTACTTGCAGGGTTTATAAAATGTAATATCGAATTCCCGTTTAATACAAATACATTGGGTTTTCAGCGAGCTTTTTTGCTAATTCATATTTGCAGATGTTTGTATTTCATCACTTTTTACCTCAAAAATGACTTTTTGGATATTGCTTGTTATAATCGCATGAACTGTCTATTTGCTTGTTATTCAGTGTGTTAGAAAGTGATTTTTGTTTGGAGTTATTAATTTGTGTTAAAATTAACAATACGCAGATTATCAATTCATTACTAATTTGTTGTTTTCCGATGCAAAACGTTTATTTCCCGATGCAAGATTGTAAAATCTGTAAATATAAGTCGTCGATAATCAGCGTATATACCTCTAATCAAGGGGCACAGATACTATGCGGAGGGACGGAGGAGGGACGGAAAATATACAAAAATCTGCAAATGAAGTTGCCGTCAAAAATAAAATATACAAACATCTGCAAAGTTGTTTTTCCAGTTCTTTGTATATTCACATTCGTTAACACGTATTTTTGCAGATTCTTGCAATCGCTGAAAATGGTGTGAAGAGTAACCTCCAATTTTAGCTTCTTTAGGTACATTTATCTTTGCAGTTCTTTGTATATCTTTGTAATCTGACGAAAAATCGGAGTTTTTTTAAGCTCAAAATCGTGTTGTTAAAAAGTTTTGGTTCTCATTTATCTTAGCCTATAATGTGTTATTCCTTTTCTTCTAATCTTTGATCTTGACCATTAGGCATGACATTAATAGTAGTCGGATGATAAAAGGTTTAGTTTTGGTTATAGATATATAATATGAGGACAAACTAAACCGTGCATAGAAATGGATCCGAACTATCACATTATTTTCATTTGGTAGGCAATTGTATCTCTATTTTGTAGTTTTTTTGCACGTATTTTACTTCCAAATTCGCTAAAAATATGAATTTGAGGATAAATCTCTATAAAAATCATCATTATTTGAGGAAAATATTTGGTTGGGTAAAATAAAAAGGGTATTTTGCAACAAATTTAGGCTGGTATTCATAAAATAAACGAAGATGGCAACAAAAATACAGCAAATATTAGAAGCAGCACCCAATGAGTCGGTCCTGTTTGGTTCGTGGCTTTCAAGTCAAGGATTGGATGCTCGTGGTCAGTATGCTTATATGAAAAGTGGATGGCTTGACCGTATATCGAAAGGAGTTTATAAGATACACGGGACAGAACCAAGCCTGTTTGCTGCTGTATCGTCATACAACACTCAACTTAGTAAGAGTTGTGTTGTAGGTGCATATACAGCTTTGGAACTCCGCGGATACTCCCATTACCTGTCAATGGGGAAACCTATGGCTTATCTGTTTACAGACAAAAGCAACAAGTTACCTTCATGGTTACTAAAAGAGGAGTGGGATATGACTATAAAATATATGACTACCTCTTTTCTGGGTGATGAGCTGTTGGGGGTAGAAACCATGACAATCAATCAACATGAATTGCTTGTGTCATCTCCAGAGCGTGCCATATTGGAGTGTTTGAACTTGCCGGATGCATCGTCATCTTTGCTCGATATCTATTATATCATGGAGGGTTTGACTACATTACGTCCCAAGATGGTTCAGACATTATTGGAGGCATGCACCTCTCAGAAAGTGAAACGCCTGTTCCTCTATATGGCAGAAAAGGCTGGTCACTCCTGGTATAAGGCTTTGAAACTGGAAAATGTCAATCTTGGCACATCTAGGTTTATGATAACGTCAACAGGAAAGTACATTAATAAGTATAATATGACAATCTCAAAAGAACTTGCAGAATATGAATGATCTAAGATCAAATGTTTATGCGCAGAAGGTTGAGTTGCTACTCCGTCTCATTCCGATTGTGATGGAAGAGGAGGTGTTTGCCATACATGGTGGTACTGCCATCAATCTTTTCTTGAAGGACCTGCCACGTTATTCTGTAGATATTGATATGACCTATATCCCATTGGCTGACCGTCAGACAAGTTTGGATGACATCAATTTGCATCTAAAAACCATTGCAGATAAGGCAAAGAAAGCTTTCAAAGGAATGCATGTTGTACCCAACTTCAGTACCTGCAAGCTGTTGTGCGAGTATCGAGGCAAGCAGGTGAAGATAGAGGTCAATCAAACCAAGAGAGGTATCGTGGGCGGTGCTGTTCAATCTTTACCATTGAGCGAGAAGGCTCAGGAAGAGTTTTCTCTCTTTTGTGAGGCAAATGTCGTGCCCCTAACTCAATTGTATGGTGGCAAAATTGCAGCAGCACTTTCACGCCAACATCCTCGTGATCTGTTTGATGTAAAATACATGGATATTCCATTGAGCAAATGCCGTGAAGGACTCATTTTCTGCTTGCTTGGTAGCGATAGACCAATACATGAGTCATTTGCTCCCCGCTTGATTGACCAGCGGGAAGCAATGGATAATCAGTTTGCTGGAATGACGGATATTCCATTTACATACGAAGAATTTGAAGATACCCGTACAAAACTTATTAATGATGTAAAGTCGTTGATGACTGATGCGGATAAGAAGTTCCTGATTAGTTTCGAATCGGGACAGCCAGACTGGGATGGCTATGAATTT
>JAFTTA010000167.1 GCA_017467015.1 Bacteroidaceae bacterium | reverse complement strand
TTCCTAAGCAAACAAAAAAAATATAGAAATAAAGACCGACTACTCAAACTATTATTTGTACCTTTGCGCTTCATAAGCAAAAAGTTGAAAACACAGACAACCATGTTAACACTCGACAAAATATACCATGCATCATACGTGTTGCAAAATGTCATTCGCCGCACAGACCTCATAAGTGCCCCGAAGATAAACCCCAAAAGCAATATATTTCTTAAGCCCGAGAACCTTCAGTTGACAGGTTCGTTCAAAATACGTGGCTCATACTACAAAATTTCGCAGCTCTCCGACCAGGAAAAAGCCAAGGGAGTAGTAGCATGTTCGGCAGGCAACCACGCACAAGGCGTTGCCCTCGGTGCCACAAAAAACGGCATAAAAAGCATCATTTGCCTACCAGACTGTGCTCCAATATCAAAAGTAGAAGCAACCAGAAACTATGGCGCAGAAATCTGCATGGTAGAGGGTGTATACGACGACGCCTATCAGAAAGCACTGCAATTAAAAGAGGAGAAAGGATACACCTTCATACACCCCTTCGACGATGAATCGGTTATTGCGGGACAGGGCACAATAGGCCTTGAACTCATCAACCAGCTGGCAAACCTCGACGCAGTAATCGTGCCCATCGGCGGTGGAGGCCTTATCTCCGGCGTGGCATACGCAATAAAATCGCTGAACCCGAGCATAAAAATCTACGGAGTACAGTCGAGCGGCGCACCCAGCATGTACAACTCCATAAACCACGGAAAAATAGAACGTCTTGCAGAGGTATCAACCATTGCCGACGGTATTTCGGTAAAAGAACCCGGTGTGAACACCTTCGACATATGCAGCAAATATGTCGACGACATCGTAACCGTCACCGACGACGAAGTATCTTCTGCCATCCTCACACTGATAGAGCAACACAAGCTCATCGCCGAAGGCGCAGGTGCTGTAGCGGTGGCAGCAGCCATGTTCAACAAAGTGCCCATCGAAGGCAAGAACACCATCTGCCTTGTTTCAGGCGGCAACATCGACGTAAACATACTCGACAGGGTAATCAAGCGAGGTCTGCTCACCTCGGGACGCTCATACATGCTCACCGTTGAACTTATCGACAAACCCGGACAGTTGCTCAACATTTCGCGCATCATTGCCGAAAAGGGAGGCAACGTGATAGGCGTACACCACGAACGTGCAAACGCCACCATGGACATCAACGGCTGCTTCCTTCGCATCAACATGGAGACACGCAACTTTGAGCAGATAGAAGAAATCAAAAAAGCCCTGCTCGACGCCGGCTTCCGCATATGCTAAACCAGAGAATTATTAACCACATACAAATAACGAAACAATGCTTAAAAAAGTACACACCGACAACGCTCCACAGGCCATAGGCCCCTACTCACAGGCTGTAATCTGTGGCAACATGCTCTACACATCGGGACAGATAGCCATCAACCCCGCAACAGGCGAAGTAGAAGCAACAGACATCGAAGGACAGACCGCACAAGTGATGAAGAACCTCACAGCTGTACTCGCCGAGGCAGGCACATCATTCGACAATGTAGTAAAAACAACCTGTTTCCTTAAAGAAATGAGCGACTTTGCCGCATTCAACAAAATCTACGGCGAGACATTCACAAGCAAGCCCGCACGCTCATGCGTGGCAGTTAAAACACTGCCTAAGGATGTACTTGTAGAGGTAGAAGTCATTGCCGTTATCTAAAAAAACACTTACAATAAAAAACGAAAAGCAAAAACGCCAAACAAAACATTTTTGCAAGTAAAAACTTTGTTGTTTAAAAAAAATAATCTAACTTTGCAAGCCGAATAGCAATTTGCACAGAAAAGTAAACATAAAAACAACATATAACGATGAAAAGAACATTCCAACCCTCTAACAGAAAGAGAAAGAACAAACACGGTTTCCGTGAGAGAATGGCGACAAAGAACGGTCGTCGCGTATTGGCAGCCCGTCGAGCAAAAGGACGCGCTAAGCTGACAGTTTCAGACGAGTACAACGGCAAAAAGAAATAAGCCCGATACCAATAAATGAAAATGCTGTTTGACAAATTTGTCAAACAGCATTTTCATTTATACACCTCCAAGTCTGCATCCTTATAAAAAGAGCCTTAAAACCACGAAAATGAAAAACTTTTTGCAATTAAACTTTATTTAACATAATATAAGCCACAAAATTGAACAAATATACATTTTTATAGAGTAAAATTGTCTTACCTTTGTAACTGAAAGTTAAAACAATTTTGTTTTGCCAGACAAAGGAGAACGAATGAAAACACACATACACAAAAAATACGAATCACTAACCATAGAAATCAAAAAGATACCGGACGGAAACTTTCGCCCTATACGCACATTCTGCAACAAGCGCAACACCGTGGAGCTGACAACCATCGGCGAGAATAATTTCGTAGTCAAAAAATACAAAGTCCCTAATATATTCAACCGAATTATATACACATTCTTCAGAAGGAGCAAAGCAAGACGCGCCTACGAAAATGCACAGAGAATAATAAGGCACGGAATAAGCACCCCATTCCCTGTTGCATACATTGAGACAAAGAGAGGTGGACTGTTCCACACCGGGTATTTTATATCGGAATATATGGAGCATCCGACATTAGAGAACATAAAAGAAAACATCATCGAGCCCAAAGAGATAGAGCTGCTGAAAGAAGACTTCATAAATTTCACGATAACGTTGCACGAGAAAAACATACTTCCTTTGGACTACAACCCAAGAAACATCTTCTACTACAAAGACACCGAAAGCGGACACTACAAATTTGCTCTGACAGACATAAACAGAGCCAAGTTCGGAAACATATCGAAATACAAAGACACAATGCGTTCGTTCGAGCAGTTAGGCATCCCTGCAAACTATCTGTGCAACGCAGTTACGGAGTATGCCACACGCCGCAACCTCGACATTGAAGCCTCGCTCTTCTTCATACTCTACTACCGCATAAAGAAAAGAGTGAAAAAGATGACGCGCAAAAAACTGAAACACTTCATCAAAAGAGACAAGAAGTGAGCAACAAGCAAAGCAATCAGTTCAACAGGAAACGCATTACTGCACCCATAAGCTCAGCCCTGATACCCTCTTGCAAGATTGTCTCAAAGGGAAAACTCGTAGCAAGCACACGATAATTGTCGGCAAAAGCCACACCCGCGCTCTCCTTACACTTGTCATATACAAAAGCAACAAAAGAGCTGCCCACCGGCGCAAGTATATCGGGACGGGCAACAGCATAACAACTTTCACTGATGCCACGGCTCACATCAAAAGTAAGATTAGAGCCAAAAAGACGACAATCGGCAGTATCAGCCACACAACCGGCATAATCAAACTTGAGCACATTGCGTATAAAAGCCCTATCGTCATCATTGTGAGACATGTCGCTTGCCATGTGTGCTCCACTCACAAAGAGCCTGCCGCCACCATCGCAATATTCCGCAATCTTCGCCTGCAGCTCGGCAGGAAAACTCTTATAACAACGGTTATAACCAAGCGACGACCCCTTTCCGCCCTGTTTCTCAACACCCAATATAAGGTCGACCGCATCATATTTCGACAGCGACACGCCACCATCCATGACAGCCTCACTCGAGCACGACACAAATGAATACACGTTGGCAACCAACGCCTTGCCATGCATACGCGGATAGTCGAAACTATTTCCGGCAACAAGCACACCTTCCAGCTCGGAGCCACTGAGCCCCCAGCCATCCTCAAAGCCCGAATTCACACGTTCGAAATCAATCTGACGACCACTATATTCGGGAGTACGCATATAAGGGACACCCGGGTCGGCATCTATATCAAGGCCGGCAAGCGAAGTAGTCTTAACCACAGCAGGGGCACTCAGACGATGGAAACCATTCACCACCACCACCCTGGCACGTTCCATTTTGGATATACAAGCCGACAGCTCCTCCGACGGGAAACTTTCGCCACCCTCATTGAGAGCCGCAACCTTGAAGCTATACTGCACATCGGGCAATACAGGCAACACAATGGAAGTAGCATCCACCACACGACCATTATCATATTCATTGTCGTTCACCCTTGTATACAGCACATATCTCTTTGCAACCGCACTATTCTCAAGAGAATCGACCACCGGTTGCCACGACAGGTGCAAAGTATTTGCCTCCTCGCCAAAATCTATTGCAAAATTCTTCACAGGAAGAGGCTGAACCACACATTCACGCCCATGGATATAAGAAAGATGCCTTAGAAGAGCCTTATAAACGGCACGAGCCATCACAAACTTGAAGTTAGGGTCGTGACCATACACCATATCAGTAAAATTCTGATGCGACAGAGACTCGAAAATCATCGATGGCACGTAAGGTATGCGCGACTCACTGTAGCTTTTGTCAAGAATACCGCGAGACGACCATTTAAAGCCATAAGTGGCAGTAATATCGCGTTGCACACTGTTCAGCACATAGCTTGCAAGGTCGCGCGAAACATACCTGGATATACCGGCGGGCAACACACCCTTTTCAAAATCAGTGGTGACAACCCCCAGCGAACCTATGAAACCGTTCTCTTGACAAATGCCGGCATCGGAGTGGAAGCCGAATGTCATCTCTATGGGAACACCGAGCCCTGCCGAGTCGGGACAATATACCGAGCCACCAATCAAATGGTTGACAGCACGCGAACGTCCGTTGATATCATCGTTATAATCACGCTCACCTTCGCTGGGCGAATACACCTCATAAGGGAAGCCCGAATATTGAAGAGCATAACGCGCACCCTCAAGATAGCGCGGCATGCCACTAAGCCTGAGACTGTCGCCACGCGCAACTATGCCCATGCCACCACCAAAGCGCACCGCATCGGCCGTCACAACACCCTCGCGAGAACTTTCGTTCGTAAGAACCACAGCCTGATTTTCGTGAACACCTTTTTTAAAAAGGAAAGAGCCCAGATAGACCCATGTGCCACCACCCATCTGCTGATTGACATGATAATTGGTAACACCGCCACCATGCAACACCGAATAACGTGCATCGGGCACACTACCCTCAACCGTCTGATAAGAGACATACACCGCATATTCGCCGTCCTCGGGGATATCGGGCAACCAACGCGCAACAGCCGTTGCACCCCTACCCTCTTTCACGCAAGTTGTCAGGCGTGCCGTGCCATGGGTGAATGGATTTTCGCCATCGACATAAAAGGTGTCACGCGCCGCAAAACCGGCTGCAGGCGCATCGCTCCACGAAGCATTACTCTCGCGTTCTTCGACATATTGCGAAGCACCACCGACAGCATCATTGTCGACAACCACCCAATGCGGTTGCCAGTCCCTTTCGCGAGGTGTATAAACCAATGCCCCTGCATTTTCGAGCATAGGCATCAAAAAAGGCACCACTATCGATTGAGTAAAGAGATCCTCAGTGGTACAAAAGAGCGAGGGGCGCTGCCACTTCCACAAATCCCTATCGGCAGAGTAGATGCGACCATGGCTCTGCCACAAAGCAAGATGCCTGCCATCGAGGCCGGCTGATATATCATAAGGACGTGAAACGTTGCGCACCCACGGACGACCCGCGTAGTCACAATCGCCCCACAGACGTGCATCGTCAACATCCTTTTTGCGCCTATATATATTAGGTATGAGATACTCTATGCGACGATTGTTGGCAATGATTTCGATATTGTATTTTTTGTATCCTGCAGGAAGCACCTCTTTCAAGCCTTTGTAAATATCATCCACAAGTTCCGGTGTGAACACCTGAGACGCAAAGTTTTTGTTGGTGTAAATGGTGATGCGCTTCTTGCCAATGACAACATTGGCCCTCTTGCGCTCCAAGCCACAATTTTTCAACCTGAAATCGCGTGGCCGATAACCGGCAAAAAACTCCTTGATGGCACTCACAGCCTGCTTGTCATTGCCACGAGGCAGAGCCACAGTTGCACAAAACAAGCAGACGACTATTAACAAAAGCCCTCTTAACCGCATAGAAAAAACAAAAGAAAACCTTATCCTTTCTGAATCTCGGCTACAATAGCCTTAGCCTCCTCGTTAAAAGAGGTACACAAAGCATTGAAATAAGCCGAAGCAGCCATTCCGGGCTGTTTATGGCTCACACGGGCAACATAATCATTGTTCATGCAGATAATTCTCGCAAACAACTCGTTCCACGCCTCAGCGTCTCTGTCCGAATTGAGCGATACATATATTGCCTGTGAAAGAAGTTCGTCTGAAATATAACCAATTACCTTCTTAAGATTTTTTCTGCTTGCCATAATTAATAAAATTAAATTTTTAAAATATAGTGGTAAAGATAGCGCATAACATTTAAAACTGCAAGAAACAGAAAAAAACATTTTGTTTTTTTGGAAATAAAGATATCATTTCAGATATTTGTATTATAATAAAAATATTATGAAAACAAAGCGTAAATATTTCTTTTTATTTCTTTTATTTGGTATTTTTTCTCACAATTTATCAATTGCCCAAAACAAAATTAATTTTGTTTATGATGCTTGTGGAAATCGCATACAGCGTTCATTGGAGATGCCGGAAGAGGAACTTGCTATGTTATTATTTGACAAGACAACTACCGAGGAGACAGACTCCGCAATCATTGAAATCTCTACAGACAGAAAAGCAGAAACAATAAACATTAAATTTAAAAGCAAAGCAACAGAGCAGTCAAGTGTAGGCAATTATATATTGTACAACAGTGGAGGGAAAATAATTAATAAAACGACATCTCTAAAAAATGAATTCCTCATTGAGCTCTCGTCATACCCTCGTGGTATATATATACTATACGTTAATTGTAATGGCAAAAAGAAATGTCATAAAATCAGATTAAATTAATATTTATAAGATAATCACACTATGTGCAAACAAGTATATACATTATTGTTTTCAGTTTTTGTACATTTTGCAATGATGGCACAAACAAATGTTACAATTGCTGACTTTCAACCATATATACCATCTTCCTATACCCCAAACACATCATGCACGATTGGCGATATTTATTATATCCAAAAAGTAAATCATAATGGTGCTGTTACAATTAATATTCCAATTGATTTGCCCCAAACACCAAATTCATTCTATCCATCTGTTTCTATTTGCTACAATAGTTCACAAGAGGAAGGATTATTAGGTTATGGATGGGGAATAGCATATAATTCCATAATATCTAAAAGCAAGCATACATATTATTATGACGGGGTCACCAAAGATGATTCCATGCCTTTAACATCATCCGCATACTACCTTGACGGGCAGCGTTTAATACGTGTTGATTCATGTGACACCCACATAGAATACAGATGTGAAACCGGCTATAATAAAGTTTATGCTTATTATTCTGGCGTAAACATTATAAATTTTAAGGTATTCTCACCAAATGGAACACAACAGACATACTCTATAAATGATGGCATTGATTTTTATTTAACAAAATCCAGCGACGTTTTAGGAAACGAAATTGAATATATATACGACACAACATATAAACCATATAATCCGACATTAATCAGATACGGTAAAAATAAAGAAGCATTCGTTTCATTCAATTATACAGAACGCAACAACAACTATCCTATATTTTATAATCACGGAAGTATTTACCAAAACAAATTAATACTTAACAATATCTCTACATTCGTCAACGATTCATTATTTCGAAGGGATTACATTAATTACCAAACCCTTCATGTCAGCTATCTGATTAACAACATATCTTGCAAAGTATCAGATAGCGATTCAATAAATCCACTGAAATTTTATTACAACGACATAAGGAATGATTACAGCTTGCAAAGTCAAGAATATAATAATATAGATAACAATATTGTTGTAAATCCGAACTATCAAGTTATTAAGAAAGGCAAATTTGAGCACGAAACAGAGGTAGATGCTTTTTTATGTTATGAAAATAAGATAACATACAAGAAAAGCGGTTCAAAAATCATAAATGAGTATGATTCAGTATATGGATATTATGACAACATTTGCGTAACGAGTTTGCCTGCAATCGGAAACGAAGTATACTCATCAACATCTGATATTTTTACTGAGAAAGGATTTATTGATTGTATATGCGCAGATGTAGATGATACGCCAGGTGATGAAATTCTTGTTATAAACAATTCATTTGACAATGGATTTGAAAATTTGAATTTTCGCGTATATAAAACAGCAAGAAATACATCCACACCACAAATCAATAGTTTATCTGTAACTCAAAAATACAACTACAGTCTTAAATTGCCCTCAATAGCAACCTATGATGCAGATACTTTTGCAATTCCAAAGAAATTTTTGCAAGGAGATTTCAACGGGGACGGCCTAGAAGAAATTTTAGCTATATCCTCCAACAACACATTAGGACTTGGCAATACAAGCACGTGCTATTTGTTTGATATAAAAAATAATAAAAAGATATATGAAGGCAGCCCTTTTGCATTCAACATGGTTTTCCCCAAAAATGCTGATAAAGTAGACGATGCAGATAGAGAATCAGACAAATTGTATGTTATAGATTACGATGGGGATTCCAAGAGTGACATTTGCCATATAAATAACGTAGGATTAAGCATTTATACGTTTGATATTCAAGATACAACCATAGAATGCAGACACATTTCCACTTACGATGAAATAACAAATGCAATTTTTAGCACTAATAACGACAGAAAATTTTTAATTGGAGAATTTAATGGAGATAGCAAGACAGACTTTCTTCTTTCTGCGACAAATAATGCTCCTACAAACGAAAAGAACAAATGGATTAAATATTTATCAAAAGGCAATGGCACTTGGGACAACTCATTTTATTCCATAATATTTGATTATGACAGCAATGCGCAATATTTCCTTCAAGATATGAACAATGATGGAATTAGCGATGTAATAAGAAATCATTTAAAAGATAATAAAACCTACATCGGAGTGTGGTTAATGAACACCCCGATGCAATCAACATCTTCTATCGCTAATTTATACGAAACGGAGTGTTCTAATGGTTTATATTTTATTCCATCCAATATATATAACAAACATTTTTCCAATCACATATTGGGTACAATAAATTCAAAAACAAAACGCTTCTATCTTGAAAACGACAATTATAATCCACGTTTGCTAACCGGTGTTATCTCAAGCAACGGTTTAATACATAAATATTCATATAAACGATTAAACAACTATACACATTCAGATTTTTATTTAAAAAGCAATAATGTCAGATTTCCATATTTTAGTTACAATGGCAATCTCGAAATATGCGATCGTAGCGTAACCCTAATTAACAACAATACACTTAACGACATTCATTATAAGTATTACAATGCAATAGGGCACAAACAAGGTTTAGGTTTCATTGGGTTTGAAAAATTCGCCATCTACAATAATACGCGCAGTGATTCTTGCAAAATATGTTATATTGACACATGCCACTTGAGAGCACCGATCTATATAGAAACGCCTAAGGAAATTTTTGACTACAAATACAATATTACGATTTCTCCCAATCGTTTAGCAACAATTTACGTAAGTGAGAAATCACAATATGATAAAGCACATAATTCTATTGATATTGCCACATTTGAATACGACTTATATGGAAATATAACGAGTGAAAAACATATTCTTGAATACGAACCAGAATACAATCATCCTAACACAGAATGTTCGTATAGAACCATTACGTCATATAAAAACATAATAAATGATAGCATTTATCTTTTGGGGTTGCCTTTGGTTACAACAAAAACGACGAACAATGGTTTTATCGATGTCAAACGTACTACTTATACATATAATAATTACGGACAGACATTGACCAAGACGTATGCCAACATGCCATCAAGTTATGCATCAGACATCTCACGCGCAGCCCCACCTACATCAAGTGACAATATAATAAATAAAGAAACATATATTTACGACAACAATCATCGCTTAACAAAAAAAACCTTAAAAAAATACACGTCAACCAACACATTAGATGAGAATTACACTTACTATAGCAATGGCTCTCTAAAGACAAAAACCGATGCTATTGGCTTGACTGAAAGGTATGTATACGATGTACGAGGTAGATTAATAGAGTTATATGACAAAAATGACAATGTTACAACATTTAATTATGACAAATGGGATAGGAAGATAAAAACTGTTTATCCAAATATGCCTTCTATGCCAACAATAGTGAATTATAAATTTGCAGATACATCGGACAATGTTCCTGGTGCACTAAAAAAAGTAATCACAATTGGCAAATCTGACAGTATTATCTATTTTAATGCATTAGGTCATAAGATAAGAAAAACCGAAAAGCATTTTGACAACAAAAACATCCATAAAGATTGGCAATACGACACTTTTGGTCGCGTAACAAAAGAGAGCTATCCATACGATTCGGATATCAACAAAAAGTGGATAACATATGAGTACGACAATTTCAATCGTATTACAGAAACATTATACCCCGGTGGTGGGAAATATTATATTACATACTACAACAATGTAGTTATAAGTAGAATTGACAACGTGTATAAAAAAACAGAAAAGAACCCATTAGGCCAAACACTATTTATTGATAGTTATAACGAGGAAACAAATGACGACTATGGAATTGTTTGGTTTAAATATAGGGCTGATGGGCAATACAACTCTATAGAATGTGACAATGGATATACAATAAACTACACCTACGATGCTCTTGGAAGATGTACTATGGTTAGTGATCCTGCCATAGGCACAAAAACGCACACTTATAATAATGCCGGTGACATTGAAACAGAAACAGATGGGAATTATATAACGACTCACTACACATACGATAAATTTGGTCGAATTATTGACAAACTAACCAATATGGGAAGCATATCTTACACATATAATAATTCTGGAAATATTTTAAAGAAATCGTATGGAGGAACAAGAGGAATAATATATGATTATGATATTTTTGGAAGAACCAAGTATGAAAAAGAAACAGGTTATGATGGTTCTACTATTAGCCGGGAATATAATTATGACCCCAATTATGGGTATCTTAAAACAACAATAGACACAATTAACGGGACAAAAATTATTGTGAAAGAATATGTATACGACACAGAAGGGAAATATCTCAAAAAAATTAAGGTCGGTAATAATGTTATATGGGAAATAAATAAAATAAACGCATTTGGTGAGGTTACGGAAGAAACTACAGGAGGATTAAAACACATATATTTATATGATTGTGATGGTAATCCTACGGCATATCAAACAAAAAAGAAAAATCAGTTAACAGGAGATAGTTTATTTATAAAAAATCATCTATACAATTTTTCAAATACGACAAAGAATCTACTTTCTAGAACAGATGTGACAAGAAATTTAACAGAAAATTTCACATACGACAATTATGGACGTTTAACTTCATATGATAATAAAGACATTGAATATAACTATTCAGGAAACATAATATCATTGGACCAAGTTGGAACATTTGAGTATACTTCTTCAAATCCATATGCATTAACCAGTTTGACACCTAATGGGAATCGCATACCTAACACCATGCAGAGCATTACATATAACACGAACAACCGTGTTGCAACAATACAGGAAGGTAGCAATTATGCGACTTTTGATTATACTGCTGACGGGAAGCGTACACGTATGATATTAAAGAAAAACTCTACGACAATTTTAAATCGACAATATTTCACATCAAACGATTACGAAAGAGATATTACCCCCAATGGCACTGAAGAGCGTTTATATCTCGATGGAGATGCATATAGTGCAAATTCTGTCATGACACGCAGTAATGGTGGGGAATGGGTAATAAAATATATTTGTCGTGACTATCTTGGGAGCATAACGCACATAACCGACTCAGTCGGAAACATATTACAGGAATTAAGTTATGATGCCTGGGGTAATTTGCGTGAACCATCCACACATACACTATATACAGCAAACAACCAACCATCACTTCTTCTTGGAAGGGGATATACCGGACATGAACATTTGCCACAATTTGGACTTATAAATATGAATGCGAGATTGTACGACCCCGTAACAACTCATTTCTTGAATCCCGACCCATATATTCAAACAGATATGGGTATGCAAGCATTCAATAGATATAGTTACTGTTTGAACAATCCTTTAAAGTATAGTGATGAAAGCGGAGAATTTTTTAGTTTTTTTAGAGAATTACTTGCTAATACAATTGTTAGGCCATGGACAGAAGGTATAAATGCTTGGACAGACTCAGACAATTGGCACGCAACAAAGAATTCACTCAAAATAGCAAGCGGACTTTTAGCCGGCAAATTTGGACAGACACTAAAACGTCTTACATGGGAGTTACCACAAACGTTATTAGGTTATACTTTTGCAGCAACATTAAATAATATTGGACTGGTAAAAAATGTAGAACAATTTCGTGGAGCTACAGTTACATCCTCATATGAAAGTTCAATTGGTCTCGGTGAAGCGATTACACTAGGAAGTTTTATAACTGGGAATAATGAATTGAAAGCAGAAATTAATAATTATCTATTTATGCATGAATATGGGCACTATCTACAAAGCCAAGATGCAGGATTATTTTATTTAATTAATTATGGGTTACCAAGTATTATCCCATACAAAGAGCATGACGATAAAGGCGTTGAACAAGATGCAAGTGCACGTGCTATAAAATTCTTTAACAATTTAACAAATAAAATAAATGAAAATGAAGATAATAATAAAAGAACACTAGATTGGGATTTTGAATATAATCCAGTCAAAGACTATAATAAAATAGACGATGTAATAAAAAGCTACAATTACAATAATTGGTTACAATCTATATTCCCTTTTTAATACATACAATCATGATAAAAAAGACATTCAATGTAGCAACATGTTTGCTCACTGCTCTATTATTACTGAGCAGCTGCGGTCCCATAATTGACCTATACGATCCCATATTTGACCTATTTGAATCGGAATCGGAATATCAT
>JAFTTA010000166.1 GCA_017467015.1 Bacteroidaceae bacterium | reverse complement strand
CCCATCCCGAACAGAGAAGTTAAGCCCACCCGCGCCGATGGTACTGCATTAAGTTGTGGGAGAGTAGGTCGTCGCCACTTTTTTTCAGCGAGTTCTCTTGGTTCTTTCTTAGAGCCGAGAGAACTTTTTTTATGTGCCCATAGGGATGAGAGAATCACAGATAAATTAATGCTATAAAGATTTTCTCCGTTGATATGCTTTATATTGTTATAACTCGAATTTAAATTGTTTCTTATTTTTTTTCTTTTTTTGCAACCTTTTTTGATTTCTCCTTGTCTAACACATAGATATACTAAAACATATAAATATTATGAAAAAATTATTCAATCTTTTCCTCATAGGAGGATTTTTTACCCTAATGTTATGTAGTTGCAACATGGGGCGTGACAGCATCAATGTTGATGGAGAAATTTTACAATCACTTCCCGACTCAGTAAGACAGGATGCTCTTTATCGTATGATAACCTCTGTTGAAAATTATAATGATCATTATTTTACATTTTGGAGACCATTAGCACATGACCTTGATGATTTGATAATTGCTTTTGCAGTGTGTGTGTTCTTGTCTGTTTCTATACTTATATTGGTGTATATGTTGCTAAGGTCGCGCATCAGGATTTTAAATGCTAAGTTGGAAATTACTGAGAAAATGTTCGATAGAATTGAACGCCTGCAATCGTTGAATATAAATATCAGTGAGGCAAAGTCTCTTATTCCTTATCAGTTTGCTGAGAAGAAAAATCCTTTCATGTTTAATGCAACAATTCTTGGCGTAGGATTGGGGCTGTTCTTATTTGGTATAATTAATAGTGAAGACCCTTTAATTGGAATAGGTGCTTTGGTTTTTGCCATTGGTTTGCTACGTCTTCTTGCCTTCTACATAATCAGCTATTATAATAAAAAGAGTAATCATCAGTAGCATAAATAGAGATGAGTCGTTCCGAGGAACTTTTGTGGATATCTCAGGTAACTCTTCTTAATGATGAACGGGCTTTTGGCAAACTTATGCAGAGGTATCACACGCGAGTGCGTCGTTACTTTCTGATGATGACTAACGGTGACAGGGCTTTGAGTGACGACCTTGCGCAGGAGACGTTCATACGTGCGTGGCAGGGGATTGATGGATTTAAGATGTTGTCTTCTTTCTCTACGTGGCTCTATCGCATAGCTTTTACAACGTGGTGTAACCATGTGGCTCGTGAGAAAAGACATCTATCGCTCGATGATGCGCAGGCTGCCGATGCTGTTTATTGCATGAGCGACGAGCCTCCTCCTGATGATGAACGGGCAGCACAGCTAAGAATGGCTGTTGCCGCGCTCGGCGAGGCAGAGCGCAACTGCATAACTCTCTACTATCTTGAAGGGCTATCCATCAAGGATATTGAAAAAATAACCGGGTACAAACAGGGTACCATAAAGTCGCATCTCTCGCGTGGCAGAGAACATTTGCGGCAGGTACTGCAAATATATGGCAAAGATGAAACAAAATGATAAAGAACTTAGAAACGCACTTGCCCACCTCTACGAGGTGGAACGGGGCGATACCTTTGTAGAGAAGACATTGCAGTGTCTGCCTTCGCGTGGCAAACAACGACTGTGGCTCATTCTTGGCAATGTAGCTATCTGGAGTGCTGTGCTGTCACTCGCTGTCATATATTTTCCGGAAATAGTATATGCAACTGCAGAGTTAATTGCCATGCTATCTGTGCGCCAGATGCCTGACAACGATGTTTTCGTAATGCTTGTGCTTTGCGCTGTGGTGTTGTATGTGGCTGTTATTTACAGCATGGAGCTTATCGACAATTATTATCGTTCGCCTCTGTCGGACAAGTTGTCTGATGAGTTTTAGGTTGGCTTATTTATAAATGGCTGTGCGCAAGGACTCTATTTTAGTTCTTGCGCACGTTAAAGTAAAGTCGAGTGCGCAGATTATAAAATATCTGCGCACTCGACTTTTTATGTTTTT
>JAFTTA010000165.1 GCA_017467015.1 Bacteroidaceae bacterium | reverse complement strand
ACGCCCATGCGTAAAAATGGTGGAAGAGGCGGCTCGCATTTGGGAAGAATATCTTGCCGGAGAGAAATTCAAAAACGAGAATCTAACCGATTAAAACAGATGTAATTGTATATATTTTTCGTTTTACACAGCACAAAACGACAAATTTGCTATAAAAACGTTAAATTACGCTCATTTTTTATATAAAAAACCTTGATTTTCGGAAATTAATAGTACCTTTGCGCCCGAAAATCAAAACTTTAAATTTGAAAGTTAAACTAATAAACGAAATTATGATGACAGAAAAGGCTGGAGAAATCGCAGGACGCATTTGGAATGCCCTGAACGGCTCAGAGGGTCTCACCCTTAAAGAAATTAAAACTGCTGCAAAATTGAAAGAGAAAGAACTTTACTTAGGTCTCGGTTGGCTTCTCCGCGAGGATAAAATCTATTCTTGCATTGTAGAAGACGAGGAGATTTTTGCTCTGAAGTAATTCTTATCATTTTAGAATCGCTGAGTTTTCAAGCGAAGAATTTCAAAAGAAAACCCGAGCAATTCACATAAGCAAAAAAAAGTTTCATCTCAGGATGAAACTTTTTTTTGCTATTAGCGTTAACTCAGTTTTTAGTATAGAACTTGTGTGGCATAATCATCAGTTCAGGTTTCAGAAGTTCATCGAGTTCTTCTTTTGTAAGCAAGCCTTCCTCAAGCACAAGATCGTAAACGCTTCTGTTCTCTTTCAAAGCGCGTTTAGCTATACGTGCAGAATTTTCATATCCGAGAGTGGGATTAAGCGCAGTGACAATACCAATACTTCCCATCACAAGTTCACGACAATGCCCCTCATTGGCTGTAATGCCATCGACACACAAAGTTCTGAGGCGTGCCATACCCTTTAGCAACATACGTATAGATGAAATAATTGCATGAACAATCACCGGCTCCATTACATTGAGTTGCAACTGACCTGCCTCTGCAGCAAACGTGACAGTGAGGTCGTTACCAATAACGCGAAAACATATCTGGTTGACAACCTCGGGAATTACAGGATTTACCTTTCCGGGCATAATACTTGAACCTGGCTGCATGGGAGGCAAATTAATCTCGTTCAAGCCACAGCGAGGACCACTCGAAAGCAATCGCAAGTCATTACAAACTTTTGAGAGTTTCACTGCCAAACGTTTCAAAGCCGATGAATACATAACAGACGAGCCTGCATCGGGAGTCGCCTCAACAAGATTGCCGGCAAGCACAAATTCCTTACCGGAAATTATACGCAAGGCTGTCACACAAGCCTCGGAATAACCGGGTTCTGTATTTATTCCTGTACCGATGGCAGTTGCACCCATATTCACCTCCAAGAAAAGTCGTGCCATCTCGTTCAAACGGTCTATTTCCTCTTCAAGAGTAGAAGCAAATGCCTCGAACTCTTGTCCCAGCGTCATAGGGACAGCATCCTGCAACTGTGTACGACCCATTTTCAGCACACCGTCAAATTCTTTACCTTTTGCACGGAAAGAAGCAACAAGTTTTTTCAGCTCACAAACCAAGTCCTCGTTGTGAAAAATAAAGCAGAGTTTAAAAGAGGTGGGATAGGCATCATTCGTAGACTGTGAAAGGTTCACATGGTCATTGGGATGGCAATATTTGTATTCACCTTTCTGATATCCCATGATTTCGAGGGCGCGGTTTGCTACCACCTCATTAATATTCATATTGGTAGAGGTACCCGCACCACCCTGAAGGAGGTCAACGGGAAATTGGTCTACAAGAGCACCGCCGATAATTTCCTCGCACGCAGCCTTTATAGCATTACCAACCTTTTCGTCAAGAATACCAAGCGACATATTAGCATGGGCAGCAGCCCACTTAACCATCGCAAGTGCCTTCACATAGTAAGGATGGTCGCTGATGGTGATACCACTTATTCCATTAAAATTCTCAATAGCTCTTAATGTCTGCACACCATAATAGGCATCAATGGGTACCTGTATTTCACCCAATGAGTCATGCTCAAGACGCGTTTTCATAATTCTTTACTTTAATACAATATTAATGTTCATTTTAAACGCATGACAATGCTTGCATAACATTTTCATGAATTTTCCGCTAATGTAGTGAATTTATTTCTAGAAACTATTTAATTTTTATTATTTTTTTTAAGCCTCTGAGAAAGTGTTATATATTCCATGGAAACATTTCTTTTTTGGGTATATTTCTATACTCCACATTGCAACACTGTAAAAAAAATAACAGATATGATTAATGAAGTGAACCCCAAAAGTTAGACAAAAAACTTTTGGGGTTTATTTTATGCGTAAGAAACACGATCATTCAGCATTGCTAAAATACATGCATATGCTTGAAGAAGGTTATTCCATCAATTACATTTATGAAAAATTTGGAATCAACTTCCATCGATTATCAAAACTGTGGGAATTGTACAAGAAACATGGTGCAACAGTTCTCCATCGCCAAGCCAATATTCGTTCAAATAGTGAGTTTAGACAAACTGTTGTTTTAGACATTGAAAATAATAATATAACTTTGGTGCAAGCCTCGATAAAATACGGAGTAAGTGTCAGCCGTTTGAGCATATGGTT
>JAFTTA010000164.1 GCA_017467015.1 Bacteroidaceae bacterium | reverse complement strand
ACTCCCTCCCCCTTCGGGTACTCCCTCTATAAACAGAGGGAGAGTTATAGTGCCACGCGGGATGCGATTGCCCAAAACACTTGCCAACGAGTTAAAACCAAACTTGTTTGAGTTTTTACAACGAGTGCAGCAGTGTTTTGGGCAAAGTTAAAGGCAACAAAAAAGTCAATCAATTTACAAAAACAGATTGCTCTACACGAATTTCTTCGTGTAGAGCAATCTGTTTTATTACATACTTAGGACTACAATGAGTCGCCAAAGTCGGCACGATATTTTGCAGCAAGTTTCTCCTGCCAGTCGCCAATAGGCTGAAGACGTCCGAAGAAGAAACGCAACACTGAAGGTTCGTCCTCCCACTTCAAGCCGCCGATAAGGTCGCGATTGTCATACACCCATTTAACACGATCGGCACAATATTTAATCTGCGATAGTGTGAACACACGACGGGGAACAGCAAGGCGAACAAGTTCAAGCTCGGCAAACTTCTCTGTACCATCAGGGTTACGCTGCTCCGAAAGTGTACCACGCTCCATGCCTCGCACACCACCGGCAATATAGATGGCAGTAGCAAGAGCCGCAGCAGGAGATTGGTCGTGAGGAATGTGTGGCAATATCTCACCGGCATTTACATGAGCGCCCAAACCACCGGCAGGCTTAATCATGGGCACGCCATATTTGTCGAGTTCATCAACAAGATACTGTATGAACTGAGGACCTTGGCTGATATACTCCATATCCAATGTCTCCATCAATCCCACAGCCATAGCCTCCATTGAGCGTACCTCCATACCACCATAGGTGAGGAAGCCCTCGTACAAGGGGATAAAGCCCTTCATCTTGAGAATAAGTTCTTCGTTGTTTGAAATGATGGCTCCACCACGTGCAAAGCTCAACTTGCGTGCCGAGAAATAAACAATATCCATCACGCTTGCAAGTTTGTGCATGATATCCTTGATGCTCATATCCTTACACATAGCCTCGCGTGTCTTCATGAAGTAGAGGTTATCCTGCAACAACGAAGCATCGAGCACGCTGAGAATACCATTTTCTTTACAAATTTCGGCAACCTCAAGCATATTCTGAAGACTGACGGGCTGACCACCGATGAGGTTTGTTCCTGCCTCGATGCGCACAAAAGCAATATTTTTAGCACCAAGTTCCTTGATAGTCTGCTTCAAACGAGGAATATCGAAATTGCCTTTGAAAGGAACATCGTTCTGAGGCTCAATACCCTCGGGAGTAACCATCTCTATCACACTGCCACCCATGCGAGTGATGTGCGCTTTAGTTGTTGTGAAGTGGAAGTTCATGATGGTGAACATTCCTGGTTTCACGAATGTCTCGGCGAGAATATTCTCGCAAGCACGTCCCTGGTGTGTGGGAAGAAAATATTTTGTTCCGAAAACCTCCTCAATGGCTTTAATCAAGCGGTTAAAAGTCTCCGAGCCGGCATAAGAGTCGTCAGCAATAGACATAGCAGCAACCTGGTTGTCGCTCATAGCGTTCACACCCGAGTCGGTAATCATGTCCATAAACACATCTTTGTTCTGAAGTAGGAATGTATTATTTCCTGCCTCTTTTATTCTCTTCAATCTTTCTTCGACGGGAAGAAGATAAAGTTTCTGCACAACTCGAACCTTGTGCATCTCCATAGGAACTTGTTCCTCGGATTTGTAGAATTTAACGCTTGACATCTTTTTATTACGTTTTAGATTATTAAATATTATAGTCAATGTAAAGATATACGTTTTTATTCAAATCAATAAGTGTTATTGATATTTTCTGAACAAATTTAATAATGCACACCATTTTGTAACATGTTCATGCTTATAAGATAGAATAATCGCACTTATAATCGCTGAAACATAAAAGACATAATCACTTATTATTTTTGAAACATTAATGAAACTCGCCACAACTATTTTTGCAACGTCAAATTAAACCAACATTATTATGAAAAAAACATTAATCATGGCAGGTTTATTAACCTGCATCGGCATGGGTGCTCAAGCACAGTATGCCAAAAGTGAAGAACCCAAAGGCAAAGCTATTGTACAAGTGTTCGGAAATTTCCATTCGGGATTTGGAGCCAACAACGACGACAGAGGATTTGAACTGGATCGCAGTTACCTTGGCTACGAATACACATTAGGCAAGGGATTATCGGTTAAAGGCGTCATGGACATTGGAAAATCATCAGATGTGAGCGATTACCAACGCATAGCCTACATAAAGAATGCCCAAGTGCAATGGAAAGTCGACAAACTGACATTAAGTGGCGGTCTTATATCTACCACACAATTCAATTTTCAAGAGAAATTCTGGGGTTACCGCTACATTATGAAGTCGTTCCAAGATGAGTATAAATTTGGCAATAGTGCCGATCTTGGTATCTCTGCCGCTTACAAATTCAATGACATGCTCACTGCCGATGCTATAATTGTCAATGGCGAGGGTTACAAAAAAGTGCAGCAGCAAGATGGACTCAACTATGGATTAGGAGTGACATTCACACCATTGAAAGGTTTCTTTGTAAGATTGTACGGAGGGTTAAACGAAGCAAGCAAAGAAAATGCAGAAGATACACAGAACCTTGCAATCTTCACCGGATACAAAAACGAGAAATTCTCCATTGGTGCCGAGTATAATGCTATATACAACGCTTCAAACAAAGAGGATGCCGACCAAAGCGGATATTCGATATATGGTTCACTTAAAGTATCAAAAGAGTCAGATATATATGCACGCTTCGACGATCTCTTTT
>JAFTTA010000163.1 GCA_017467015.1 Bacteroidaceae bacterium | reverse complement strand
TCAAAGTGTCATCCGACCTAAAAAATGCACACTGGTACAATCTTGCATTGAACAGTGGTGCCGATTACGTTACAACCGACAATGGTTACAGATGTAATCCAATGCCTACAAAAGAAGATATTGTAAAAGAGTCTTATCAATGGGCATTTCAAGGCGATCCTTATAACGGAATAATCGTTTATAGCCGTACCGACACCACAAAGACACTTGCAAAAGTGGGTAGCAAAGCTGTTCTTTCCACCAAAGTGTATCCTTGGAAAATAGTAGAGAATGCAAAAGGTTTCTTGCTTGTAAACAACGAGGATGGCAAGCATATCAATGAGTATGGTGGCGCAGGTGGCTATTTGGGCTTCTTTAACGTAGCCGACGGAGGTTCTATTTTTACTGTCAGTGAGGTTGGTGAACTGACCGTGACAAACATTAAACTCTCTTCAGGCGCAGCCATAAAGATATTTAAGTCTACTAAGGAGAAAGCAAATGGTCGTGCTATACTGATAATCCCCGGTGGAGGATATGGCTTTGTAGCGGGTGCCAGCGAGGGTGCCGATTGGGCGCCGTTCTTCAACAATCTTGGATATACGGCTGCTGTACTCACTTATACAGTACCTCCTACCTCACATAGCGGTCCTCTCAATCAGGCAAAAAGCGCTATGACCTATTTGCGTGAGAATGCCGAAGAATATAATGTGACAACCGGTCAGATAGGTGTGATTGGCTTCAGCGCCGGCGGACACCTGGCATCCACAGTGGCGACTCATACCACAGGTGTCGAAAAACCTGCCTTCCAGATACTCTTCTACCCGGTAATAACCATGGATGCTACATATACCCACTCAGGTTCGCGTACCAATCTCTTAGGCTCTTCGGCTCCTCCCAGCCTTGTGAAGCTATACAGTAATGAGAAACAGGTGAAAGAAGATACCCCCATGGCATATCTTTGCTGGGCTGACAACGACGCCACTGTGCCTCCTCGTAACAGCATTGAGTATGTAAATGCTCTCAAAGCCAAGAATGTGCCTGTTCACGCAATAAATTTCCCCACCGGCGGACATGGTTACGGATTCATCACTACATATGAATATCATAACGAAATGGTGAAAGACCTCACCGAGTGGATGAAAAGCATAGACAGTGTTCTAACTTCTATTAAAGCTCCTCTTGAGGAAGAAGTAAAAAACGAGGAGTGCTACGACCTTGGCGGCAAACGTATCGATGAGCCTAAACGTGGCATATTTATAAAAAATGGTCGTAAGTTTTTTGTAAAATAATAAGAAACTGTTTAAATTTCTAAATCATAAGTTTATATAGCTGCTATTTGTAGAACCATAGCATAGTCAAGCAGTCTCAACCGCGGTTGAGACTGCTTGACTATGTAAATAAGATGTTTTCGAGTATTATATATTGACCTTCTTATATCATTCCTTCGCTTTTCGTCATGCGGTTGATACATGGTTGGCATTTTATACAAGAGTCTTGAAAGTGAAAGAATGTGTGCGAATTTTATCTATAAAATAGTTAATATATGTGCATTTTTTGGTTTAAATCATTAAATACTCCTTTTTATTTCGTATTTTTGTCGAATGTACGGAGCGTTTTTTGTAAATGGAGTTGAAAAATAGATTAAATTACGTAATTAAAGTGCTCATAATGATGGCGATGGTGGCGTTTTTCATGCAGCCGTCCGTTGCTTTGTCATCATCGGTATGCTCCATTGCTCTGTCACATTTATCCGATACACTCTCCATAGAC
>JAFTTA010000162.1 GCA_017467015.1 Bacteroidaceae bacterium | reverse complement strand
CAAAAGATAATAAATTATTCAACAGCTTATTATTTCTATCGTTGTCAATGATGCAATCAGACAGGAAAATGACACTATCAATCTCCGTTTTTTCATGTCTATGCTTTTCCAATATTACGCGAAGATAGTGCAAGATGTTTTAAAGTACAAATTTAGAAGCTTTTTTATCTTTGCCGTTCAATGGCGATAATCATCCACATAATTTGGCAAATAGAGAGAAAGATAGTAATTTTGTAGTCAGAATTTTGTAATTCATAACAAACTACAGACATTTTTATGTATAAAGTTCTATTTATAAGCGGCAAGGGCGAGAAAGAGAAATGGATTTTGCGCCAAACACCCGGTGGCAAGGGTATTTCGAGATGCGGAAAATACCAATTCTACATCAACGAAATGATTCCCGACCCCGACTTTGTTGTCATTCGTGGAAAATCCCTTAAGGACGTGACCGAATTTAACGTTGCTCCCGAGAATGTCGTACTCTCAACCAGCGAACCTTATTCGGTGCTTGCCTATCCTGCCGACTACTGCAAGCAATTTGGAATGGTGTGCTCGTGCCAAGAAAATCTTAAGCATAAAAATGTAGTCTACACTCCGGCACTTATTTTTTGGTTCGTGGGTGCTGTATTTGGCAAAGGCGGTGTAGAGAGCCGCATAAGCTACGACGAGTTCAAGAGTATGGAACTGCCCCGGAAAGAGAAACTTATCTCTGTTGTCACAAGCAACAAGGCTTTTACTCAAGGACATCAGGACAGAATAGACTTTGTGGAAAAGCTGAAAGCATATTATGGCGACAAATTAGATGTCTTTGGACGTGGGTATAACTCTTTCGATGATAAATGGGATGTTCTTGCACCATATAAATACCATATCGCCATAGAAAATTCCGAATCGAAATATTATTGGACTGAGAAACTATCCGATTGCTATCTTGCCGGCAGTTTCCCCATCTATTATGGATGCAAAAATGTAGATGAATATTTCCCCGAGGATGCCTATTGCAAAATTGATATTCACAATTTTGAAGCAAGCGTAAAAGCAATAGACAAATTGCTAGCCGAAGATATCTACGAGCAGCGCAAGGAAGTTCTTGAAAAGAGTAAAGAGCTTGTTCTTGAAGATTATAATATGTTCAACTACATAGCTTCGTGCCTCGACCGTCTCAACCCCGACGCGCCAAAGAGTAGTGTAGTTATTCATCCTGCAAAATCGATGCACGACATGCACAACATATATCTCTATCTTGTTGAACGCAATGTGTTTAAGATAAAAAAGTTCTTCCGTTCGCTGTTTAGAGGAAAATCGATATTGGAAAAATAAAATGAGGATGACTCAAAAGTCATTTTGCAAAGAGAGCAACCCCAGCTAGAATGTATTCTGGCTGGGGTTGCTAGTCCTAAAAGTGGGCTTTTGGGTCACCCTCATTTTTAATATCAGTGTAATTGTTTTATTCCATTCGGTGTTTCGATTATGCCCGAACGTCGTGTATTGCGACGTATAGCACGGTTCTTTTCAATAGATTCCTTTGTTTTGTAAGGACGCTTATGGTCGAGATGAAGAACTATTGCCGAATAGCGTATCTGTTTCGATTTTATGCCAAGATTGAAAAGTCGCTCACCAAATTCTCTGTCCTGACCACCATACTGCATCTCCTCGTTGTAGCCGTTGATTTTCATCATATCTTCGCGCCATCCCGATGCATTACAGCCATTCCATGTAGCTTTGGCAGGGGTGATGAAATTCATGAAAGCAGCAAATCCCTTACTTCTAAGCAGTTTGGTGCATTTAAATGAAGAGGGCAGACCTTGCGCTTTCAGCCATTTAAGGTCGAAAGCACGTTTAGTCGAAACATCCTCGTAAACAAGCTGCTTGCTTATATCCATAGGAAGTTTGAAGTAGCCACCTGAGAGCAGATAACCCTTCTCTGCAAATCGTTCGTGAGTTTCTATGAAATCCTCACGTGGGATACAATCCTGGTCAGTGAAAATAAGATATTCCGATTCAGAAGCAAGGAGCGCACTGTTAAGAATGCGAGATTTCTGAAAACCATTATCCTCGTGCCACACATGTTTCAGTGGCAAGCGGTCTCTGAAACTATCTATCAATTCTTTTGTATCATTGCGTGAGCCATCATCTGCAATCACAATTTCATCAGCCATACGTGTCTGATGCAGATAACCCCACAAAGTTTTTTCCAACCAAGCCGGATTATTATAAGTGGATATTACCACCCCAATTGTTTTAGGTTTACTCATGGTCGAGCTGTTTTTCACTGTGTTCGCTACAAAGATAGTGCAAGCCTAGAGCAATACAAAAAAAGCTGGCTTTTTT
>JAFTTA010000161.1 GCA_017467015.1 Bacteroidaceae bacterium | reverse complement strand
CTGAACATAGAACTCACCAACCGCGCCGGTGATAAGATATATGCCCGACACACCTTGTCACTCACCCCGTCAGAAAAAGGATGGAGCATAAACGAATTCAAACTCACCCCCACAAGTGACGACAACGACGCCACTCTGCGCTACACATTCACCGAACAGACAACCCTATATATAGGAGCCCTTTCCATGATGCCGACCGACAATTTCCATGGTATGCGCCCCGACGTTGTTGCCAACCTCAAAGCAATAGGTCCCAAGCTTCTTCGCTGGCCGGGTGGAAATTTTGCAGGCGAATATCGCTGGAAAGATGGCTTGCAGCCCGTAGACGAACGCGCGCCATTGCAGGCTGCAACTGAAATTGAAACACAGCCCTACTCCGACGGATACGACTACCACGAAATGAACACCGACGACTTCATTGCCCTCTGCCGCGAAGTGGGTGCAGAACCTTTGATAACCATAAACCTTGCATGGAGCACCCCCGAAGAGAGCGCACAATGGGTAGAATACTGCAACGGCTCCGAGGATACCGAATATGGAAAGAAACGCGCCGAGCGCGGACACAAAGAGCCCTACAACGTACATTTCTGGTCATTAGGTAACGAAATGGGCTATTCACACATGGAAGGTCCCAAAGGGCCTGAAGGATACGCAAGCATGGCAGAAACACATGCCGATGCAATGCTCAAAGTAACCCCCAACCTACATCTGTTCTCGTCGGGTCCATACCCAAATGACAATTGGGCGAAAAAATCTGCAGCCAAACTTGCCGACAAAGCAAAATATATATCTCTGCACACATACCCCCTCTTTGGAAACTACTATTCAACCGACATACGCTATACAACCCCTGAAGAGATAAAAAGCTCATACGAAAAAGTCGCACAATCTTACAAAGGTTGCGTAAACTCAGCAAAAAGAATGCGCGAATGTCTCAATACAACAGAAAAGGAATTATACATCTCATACGACGAGTGGAACCAATGGTTCGCATGGTATCGCCCCTCATGTGTAGCCGAAGGAATATTTTCGGCCAACATGATGCATTTCTTCCTTAACGAGAGCAACAATCTGGGAATGCCCGTAGTGTGCTATTTCCAGCCGGTAGGTGAAGGAGCCATCATCATAGAGCCGACAAGCAGCCATCTGACAGCAAACGGACAGATATTCTCTATAATGAAAGAACACCAAGGTGGCAAACTGTGCAAAATAACCGAGAATGACGACTATTCGACAACCGCGACAATAAAAGACGGCATAATGACAATTACGCTGATAAACGCAGCATACGACACAGAACGTACATTCAATTTCAAGCTTAAAGGCAATGTAACAGATGCCAAGCTATACTTATCGGACGAAGTGATCCCCTACACCTACTTCAGCGAATCGCAACTTGAAGTTACCGACACACGCAAAGAGATAAAGACAGTGCTGCCGGCACACAGCGTGGCAATAATACGCATGAAAATAAAATAATTACGCTTCAATTAAATCAATTGCAGCAAAATAACAACTTAGGTGAAATTTCACCTAAGTTGTTATTTTGCTGCAATTGATTTAATTG
>JAFTTA010000160.1 GCA_017467015.1 Bacteroidaceae bacterium | reverse complement strand
TGTCTCGGCAGAAGTCCTGTATGTATTCCTGCAAAAACCTTATATAATTGAGCGTTGGGCAAGCTTAGACACCGAAGCCGGTGTCACACGATACAACGAGCTCATAGAGGGGCTTAAAAGCGGACTCACCATAAACGACGAAGATTTTCAATAGAAATAAACAAACAAATATATGGCAACAAAAGGAACAGTAACCTGTGTAATAGCAAACATGGTGCTACTGGCTGTAGATGGCCCTGTGGCACAAAATGAAATCTGTTACATATCTACCGGTGGCGATCGCTTGATGGCTGAAGTTATCAAGATTAACGGCGCAAAAGTATATGTTCAAGTGTTTGAAAGCACACGCCGACTAAAGATTGGTGAAGAGGCGGAATTTACCGGACACATGCTCGAGGTATCACTCGCTCCCGGAATGCTTTCTAAAAACTACGATGGTCTGCAAAACGACCTCGACAAGATGGATGGTGTCTTCCTTAAACGTGGAGACTACACAAACCCGCTCGACGAAGAGAAAAAATGGCAATTTGAGCCTATTGTAAAAGTAGGTGACACGGTTGAAGCAGCATCATGGCTTGGCAAAGTGGATGAGAACAACCAGCCACTGAAAATAATGGCGCCATTCTCTTTAGAGGGTAAATGGTCCGTTAAAGCCATAGCCAAAAGCGGTGAATATAAAATCACCGATACTATTGCAATAATCTGCAACGAAGCCGGCGAGGAGAAGGAAATCAACATGATACAGAAATGGCCTGTGCGCGTGGCTATGAGCAACTATAAAGAGAAACCCCGTCCTTTCAAATTGTTGGAGACGGGTGTGCGCACCATAGACACACTTAACCCAATTGTTGAAGGAGGTACAGGCTTTATTCCCGGTCCCTTTGGAACAGGAAAGACAGTGTTGCAGCATGCCATTTCAAAACAAGCAGAAGCAGATATCGTAATCATTGCAGCCTGCGGTGAGCGTGCCAACGAGGTTGTGGAAATCTTCACCGAGTTCCCCGAACTTATCGACCCACACACCGGACGCAAACTAATGGAACGTACCATCATCATTGCAAACACCTCCAACATGCCTGTAGCAGCCCGCGAAGCATCAGTTTACACAGCAATGACCATAGCCGAGTACTATCGTGCCATGGGTCTGAGGGTACTCCTTATGGCAGACTCTACATCACGTTGGGCACAGGCTCTGCGTGAGATGTCAAACCGTATGGAAGAGCTTCCCGGTCCCGATGCGTTCCCTATGGATATATCAGCAATCATAGCCAACTTCTACAGCCGTGCAGGATATGTAATTCTCAACAACGAACAGGTTGGTTCCATCACCTTCATAGGAACAGTCTCACCTGCAGGTGGTAACCTGAAAGAACCGGTTACCGAAAACACAAAAAAAGTAGCACGTTGCTTCTATGCATTGGAGCAAGACCGCGCCGACAAAAAACGTTATCCCGCAGTGAATCCCATCGACTCATACTCAAAATACATCGAGTATCCCGAGTTCGACGAGTATATTTCAAAACTGATAAACGACAGTTGGCTCGAAAAGGTTAACGAGGCAAAAACAAGACTTTTGCGCGGTAAAGAGATTGCCGAGCAGATAAACATTCTCGGTGACGACGGAGTGCCCGTAGAATATCACGTGACATTCTGGAAGTCTGAACTCATTGACTTCGTCGTGCTGCAACAGGATGCCTTCGACGAAGTTGACGCCGTAACCCCCCTTGAGCGTCAAGAGCAGATACTTAATTTAGTAATGGATATCTGTCACACAAACTTCAAATTCGAGAACTTCCTCGAGGTAACAGACTTCTTTAAAAAAGTAATCAACCTGTGCAAGCAGATGAATTACTCGGAATATAAGTCGGATAAATTCAACGACTACATCAAGCAGTTGAACGAACTTATCGCGACAAAAAAATCTGCATAAATAAATAAAGATTTAACATTATGGCAACAGAAGCATTTCAAAAAATATACACCAAAATCACAGCCATCACCAAAGCGACCTGTTCGCTGAAAGCAACAGGCGTAGGATATGACGAGCTTGCCACCGTAAACGGTAAACTTGCTCAGGTTGTTAAAATAATGGGCGACGAAGTCACACTGCAGGTTTTTGAAGGAACAGGAGGTATTCCCACAAATGCCGAGGTGGTGTTTATGGGCAAAGCACCAACATTAAAAGTGAGCGACCAGCTCACAGGACGTTTCTTCAATGCCTATGGCGACCCCATTGACGGCGGTCCCATGGTAGAAGGTCATGAGGTGGAAATTGGCGGTCCATCAGTAAACCCCGTGCGCCGCAAACAGCCCTCTGAACTTATAGCCACCGGTATTGCAGGCATCGACCTTAACAATACACTTGTGACAGGTCAGAAAATACCGTTCTTCGCCGACCCCGACCAACCATACAACCAAGTGATGGCAAATGTGGCGCTACGTGCAAAAACCGACAAGATTATTCTTGGAGGCATGGGTATGACTAACGACGACTACCTCTACTTCAAGAACCTTTTCTCCAATGCCGGCGCACTCGACCGCATCATATGTTTCATGAACACGACAGAAGACCCTGCCGTAGAGCGTCTGCTCATCCCCGACATGTCGCTGACTGCGGCCGAATATTTTGCAGTTGAGAAAAACCAGAGCGTACTTGTGTTGTTGACAGACATGACAATGTATGCCGACGCACTCTCTATCGTATCGAACCGTATGGATCAGATTCCGTCAAAGGACTCAATGCCCGGTTCTCTCTATTCCGACCTTGCAAAGATCTACGAGAAAGCAGTGCAGTTCCCCTCGGGAGGTTCTATCACCATCATAGCTGTGACAACCCTTTCCGGTGGTGACATCACACACGCCGTACCCGACAATACCGGATACATCACTGAGGGTCAGCTCTTCTTGCGTCGCGACAGCGACATCGGTAAGGTAATTGTCGACCCATTCCGTTCGCTATCACGTCTGAAACAACTTGTTTCCGGCAAAAAGACCAGAAAAGACCATCCTCAGGTAATGAACGCTGCAGTACGTCTCTACGCCGATGCTGCAAATGCAAAGACAAAGCAGGAGAATGGCTTCGACCTCACCGACTACGACAAACGTACACTATCGTTTGCAAAAGATTACTCAGACAAATTGCTCGCCATCGATGTCAATCTCGACACCACTGAGATGCTCGATGTAACATGGGGATTGTTTGCAAAATACTTCAAGCCCGAAGAGGTTAACATCCGTCAGGAACTTGTTGATACATATTGGAAAGTAAACGCATAAGGGATAATGATATCATTTCAATATAACAAAACATCGTTACAGCAGCTCGAAAAGCAGTTGAAAGTACGACAACGTACACTCCCCATTATTAAGAATAAGGAGAGTGCGTTGCGTGTCGAGGTGAAACGATGCAAAAGCGAAATGGTCGAGCACGATGAGGAGTATGCAAGACAGATGGAGAACTACAAGACAATGTTTGCCTTGTGGAACGACTTCGACCCTGCACTTGTGAAAACAGGAAACTTTATCATTGGCAAACAGAAAGTTGCCGGTGTGAAAGTACCCGTACTAGAGAATGTAGAGTTCATCGTAGCGCCTTTCAGTCTTTTCAATTCGCCAAAATGGTACATCGACGGAATTGAATTACTGAAAAGCATGGCAATGACAGCCATAAGACGCGAACTGCTCGACAAAAAATTGACGCTTCTTGAGAAAGCTCGTAAAAAAACCACTCAGAAGGTAAACCTTTTTGAGAAGGTACAGATACCCGGCTATCAAGATGCAATACGTAAAATCAAGCGCTTCATGGAAGACGAAGAGAATCTCTCAAAATCTTCACAAAAAATCTTGAAGTCGCTACTTGAACAGAGAGAGGAGGAAGCCCTATGATTAGCAAGATGAATAAACTGACCATGCTGGTCTATCACAAAGAGTACGAAGATTTTCTTGTGAAACTTCGTGATGCCGGCGTGGTGCACATCACCGAGAAAAACAGCGGTGCACTTGACACTCCCGAACTGCAATCTCTCTTTGCACAACGTAGCAGATGCGAAAAACTTATTAAAAAGCTCGAAACATTTGCTACTGAAAATGAGACTGTGGCAGACAGCAGCAAAAATGCCGAACTGATGATGGAGAAGTGCGAAGAACTTCTGAAAAATCAGGAGCAGCTGCAGCAAGATAAACTCAATGTGGAAAAAGATGTTGCTACCATGAGTATCTGGGGCAATTTCGATAAAGCCATATTCTCGAAATTGGCAGATGCCGGCTATGAGCTACGTTTCTACCAAGTTTCGGAAAACGGCTTTTCACCCGAATGGTACGAGCTATACAATGCTATTATCATAAACAAAGCTGCTGCCAAATGTTATTTTGTGACAGTAACACCTAAAGGCGAGGACTTTGAGATTGAAGCAGAGCGAGCACGTCTTGCCAAACGCTCGTTATCGGAACTGAAGGTCGAGGCATCTAATATCGCTGTAAACATCATTGCGGTTGCCGACCAATTGAAAAGTTGTGCCGAGGAATATTTGCCTATTCTTCGCGCATATTTGCGTGAGCTGCAAGGCAAGATAGAGTTCTCAAAAGTGGTGCTCGATGGTGAGAAGGTTTCCGGCGACAAACTTATCCTGCTCGAAGGATGGGTGCCCGAGGAAAATCTCACTCAAGTAGTCGAAGTGATAAATGCAAGTGGCGCTTTTTATGATACACGGGCTGCCAAACGTGGCGAGGATGCCCCTGTAAAATTGAAGAACAACGCTTTTACACGAATGTACGAAGTGTTGACACGAATGTACGGAATGCCCGGAGGAAAAGATTTCGATCCCACACCAATAGTGGCGCCATTCTTTTCGCTCTTTTTTGCATTCTGCATGGGCGATGCAGGTTATGGACTTATACTCATTCTCTTGGGATTTATACTTAAGAAAAAGTTGGGTAAAGACATGGCAGGCATGATGAACCTTGTTATAACATTAGGCATCTTCACCACATTCATTGGTGCCATATTAGGTACATTCTTCGGCATTAGCCTTATAAATTCCGACATTCCGCAGAAACTGAAAGATTTCATCATTGCCGGAAATGTGGAAATATTAGGCTCTACCTACGACAAACAAATGATTTTAGCACTTGCAATAGGTGTTATACACATATCTCTTGCCATGACAGTGAAAGCCATAAACAGCACTTTCTTCTATGGATTCAAAGAGTCTTTGAGCACATGGGGATGGTGGCTTGTAGTTGTCGGCAGTGTGGTAGTAGGCACTCTGACATTCCTTAGTCTTATACCCGCTGAAATATCAAAATGGATGTTCATTGGCGTAGGCAGCATAGGTGCAATAGCAATATACCTACTTAACAACCTCAGACGCAATGTATTCATAAACATCGGTGCCGGCCTATGGGACACCTACAATATGGCATCAGGTCTTTTGGGAGATATACTATCATATATCCGTCTATTTGCATTGGGATTGGCAGGTGGTATGCTGGGACAAACATTCAACAGCCTTGCCATGATGGTAGTAGACGGCACAGAGGGTATATGGTCTGTTTTCGGATGGATAGGCTTTGGACTGATAATATTGTTTGGACACACACTGAACATAGCAATGTCCTGTCTGAGTGCATTTGTTCACCCATTGCGTCTGACCTTTGTTGAATATTTCAAAAATGCCGGATACGAAGGTAAAGGCGAGGAATATAAACCATTTAAGAATAATAAATAATAAACAATTAATAAAATTATAATTATGAACGAATTATTAGGTTATGTAGGCATGGGTCTCATGTTGGGACTTGCCGGTATTGGTAGCTGTTATGGAACATCTATAGCAGGAAACGCAGCTGAAGGTGCATTGAAAAAAGATTCCTCAAAGTCTTCGGCATACATGATTTTGTCAGCACTTCCCGCGACACAGGGTCTTTATGGATTTTTGGCATTCCTGCTCCATTTTGGAAAAGTATCTGCCGACACAGGTTACCTGTGGTTTGGTGTAGGAGTTGGTGTAGGTTTGGTATGTCTCTTTTCAGCCATCCGTCAAGGACAAATTTGTGCTAATGGAATCGTTGGCATCTCACAAGGATACGACGTTCAGACAAACACAATGATTTACGCAGCTTTCCCCGAATTCTATGCAATTCTTGCACTTGTAGCAACATTCCTTGTGTAAGATAATCTCGCGAAAATATTTAAAACACACAAAAAACGCCATTCTTCAAGAGGCGTTTTTTGTGTGTTTTTGTTCCGATATTCTCGGAATTGGTATTAGAAATTTACGAAATGTGCCAATCGAGTGTCAATATGATACAATAGGATATTAAATAGACAAAACAGCAAACTATTGAATTTTCAATTAGATAGACTTAAATTTTTATATTCCAAAATAAAGTGCTATCTTTGCACGCGAAATAGAGAGAAGGCAATTGCCTTCTCCCTATTTGTTGTTATAATAAACAGGCGGTTCGAGCGTGAACTGTCTATAGTGTTAATTAATATTGAAGATGAAAAATAAAAAACTATCTCCCGAATATCTATTTGAAATAAGTTGGGAGGTCT
>JAFTTA010000159.1 GCA_017467015.1 Bacteroidaceae bacterium | reverse complement strand
CTCCTTAACTTCTTAACTCCCTTTCTCCTTATACTCCTTGCAGAGATGTGATATTCCGCATTCTTCGCATTTAGGATTGCGTGCTTTGCACACGTATCGCCCGTGGAGGATGAGCCAGTGGTGGGCACGGGAGAGCAGGTGAGTGGGAAACAGGGATGTGAGGCGGCGCTCAACAGACAGGGGAGTGGTGCAGGAGTCGTCGGCAAGTCCTATACGGTGGCTCACTCTGAACACGTGGGTATCTACGGGCATGGCGGCGCTGCCGAAGGCTACTGCCATCACCACGTTGGCTGTCTTTCTGCCCACTCCGGGGAGGCGCACGAGGTCGTCGTGGTTCGATGGCACTTCGCCCCCGAACTCTTTCGTTAGCATACGTGCCATTTCGGCAAGGTGCCTGGCTTTGCTGTTGGGATAGCTGATGCTGCTGATGTGGGCAAGTATCTCTTCGGGCGAGGCTTTCGCCATGCTCATGGCATCGGGATAGTGCGCGAAGAGCTGAGGAGTAACCATGTTGACGCGCTTGTCTGTGCATTGTGCGGAGAGCATCACGGCTACAAGCAGCTCAAAGTTGTTGCTGTAGCGGAGTTCCGACTCTGCATCGGGCATTGACCTCTGGAAATACTCTATTATCTGACTGATTTTCTTCATACCCTCTTGGAATATTCTATTGTCCCGTTGGTTTTTATATTGCAAATATAATCAGTTGTAATTGAAATATGGCTAACGGATGGTACTTTTTTATCAATCCGCCGGCGGAATTTAATCAGTTGGTAAGCAAATAAACTGCGCAACTGTCTGGTGTGACAAGTAGCGCAGTTTATTGTTATCGCCCAGCGCCATTGCTTTTGGTTTTGGGCGCAATGCTTTGTTAGAACGCCACTTTCTTGCCGTTCACGATGTAGATGCCTTTAGTAGGATGCGATACGCGTCGGCCCTGCAAATCGTAGATGGCGCCTTCGGCAGTGCCGTTCTCGTCGGTCACTTGGTCTATGCCGGTTGCCTCTTCGCCAGGCAGACAAATGCGAACCTTTGAGAGTGCTTCTTCTTCCACAATCACCGGCGTACCGTCTGTGGCTTGCATATTTAAGTAGATACGGAATGGGTTGAGGGCGGTATTCTCAGCCATTTTTGTCCATTCGCCTTCGGTGTTGATTACCAGATAGTCAGGATAATCCTCTTGCGTCATTTGCATGTAAGTGCCTGCCACTTCAAATGCCATGTAAACCGATGAGCAGTAAATCTGATGACAATAAGAATCATGTGTACTGTGCAGCGTAATATCGCTGAACGACAAACTCATCGTCTTTCCCGCCTCGCTCTTAGCGCGGATGAGGTACGGATGGTTGGCATGGAGCGTGCCGCCGGTAATTTTGATAATCTCCATCTTCAGGTCGTCGATAGTGCCGTTGTCGTCGGTGTCGTAGCTGTGAACGTCGTTGATGTATGCCACGTCGTAGTTTTCCGTCAATTCAGAAACAGGGATCTCAAACGGCACATACAGCGCGTTCCACGCCATGTTAGGCAGGGTGCGTGTGTAGGTAACATCTACACCATCGATGTTTGTATCCACAAAGAACGAAGTACGCTCACCGTCGGCGATGGTGATGGATGTGACGTTCGGATTCACCAGTCCGCAAGTGCAATAGCCGGTTGTTTCGTCGTATGCATGCTGATGGTGAGCAAAACTGTAAAATTGTCCAGCTTCAAACGTCAGCACCGGCTGCGAATAGCTATTAAGGAAACTATAGCTTTCGGGCAGGATGATGGGGCTGAAAGCCGGGTCTTCAGCCTCGGGCATAGAATGGATATATACATTGATGGCAGTAAGCGGCGTTGTGCCCTCCGGCGCTGCAGTGGGATATTCCGAAAAATCTATTGCGCCACCGGCTACGTTTTCGAAGGTGCCATACAGCCCCGCTGTTGTAAAGAGACCACCCTTGACTGTGGTGGAGGTGGACTCGGATCCTACACTAATAGCGCACAAAAATTCTCCCTCGCTTGGAGCATTGAATGTACCTCCCTCTATCGTTAGCGCACCATCGCTAAATACACAAAAACCATCTACACCAGCTGTGAACACGCCATCCTTAATCGTCAGTTCACCAAAGCTGCAGAATATTCTAATGCCCACTGCCGCTGTCTCAAACGTGCCATTCACGATGGTTACCTGAGCGTCTGTTTGAATACTCACAACATCAGAGCTTTCGCTCCGCACCAAACCTGTTTTACCTGCAGAACTATCGTCGATAGTCACCTTCGCGCCAGAATTGATATAAAGAGCATTGCTGGCATCACTCGATAGGGTATATCCTTTAAGGTCGAGGGTGAAATTGACACAATAAATAGTATTGTTGTTGTCATTGTTCAAATTTCCGTTCAGACTGAT
>JAFTTA010000158.1 GCA_017467015.1 Bacteroidaceae bacterium | reverse complement strand
GGGTATTATGCTTATAATCATTTCTCTTTATTTCATGTTTTATGACGGTAAAGTGAAAATGATATTTTGCTCTAAGCCTGCTCAAATGTTTATAGGTGTCATTAGTGGTGTTATGGGTGGTATGTTTGCCATGCCCGGCCCTCCCGTTGTTCTTTATAGTATAGGGGTCATTGAAGAGAAGCGTCAGTACATAGCTACATTGCAGGCCTTTTCTGTTGTCTTCAATGTTTTTTATACATTTTTTAGGGCAAGAGTGGGTTTCTTCTCCGATAACACTTTGCTCTATTGGAGCATAGGATTGTTTGGCTTGTTCATCGGTACTTTACTTGGTGCCCGTTGTTTTGAATATATCAGTCGAGAAACGCTTAAAAGAATTGTTTACTTGATGATGATGGTTAGTGGTGTGGCTGCTATCTTCTGATTTTATAGAAGAGCAAATAAAAACTGCGACGTTCATTTTTTTGAACGTCGCAGTTTTTATTTGTTTGAACATTAAATTGTTTTATTCTTTGTTGAGTTTTTCAAGAATAGCTTCTACCTCTTTCAGTTTTGCATCCATCTTCAGGTTGTAGTAGCAGTTTGAAAGACCCATACCCCAACGTTCGGGTTTGTCTGGTTGAAGCTGGCGAAGTTTTTCGTAAAGAGGAAGGGCTTTTTTGAAATATCCGTCCAATACTTCTTGGTCTTTCTTTATTTTTGCTTTGTCTTTAATGTTTGTGCTTGCATTTTTCTGGCTGTACTCCTGTGCAAGAGCTGTGTAGCATATACCCAAGTTGAAGAGCGCACCATCGTAGTTGGGATCTTTCTCCAATGCTTTGTTGTACCATTCAACAGCTTCGGCTATTTTTTTACCTTCTTGGAGTACCATACCTTTTACATAGTAGAACAAAGGGTTTTCGGGGTTTGAAGCAATCATCTCGTCTGCAAATTTTGTCATTGCATCAGGCTGATTTTTTGTTTGGTAGTAGAGAATCATGTTCTGATAGAAATAGGGCTCTTCGGGGAAGCTCTTGACACCAATTTTCAATGTTTCTAACCATGCTGTAGAGTCGCCAATCTCGCCTTGTGCCATAGCTTTGTATTTTGTGGCATTTTTCTTGTAGTTGGCATCGGTAATTGCAAGGTCGATGTGTTTCAATACGTTCTTGTAGTTCTCTGTCTGCATTCCGCAAAGAACGGCATTAAATGCTGCTGTTGCATTCAGTTCAGGATCTTTTACAGCGGGGATTGTGTCGAGTGCTTCGAGGCTTGCTACGTTGATGAACATGTCGAACATCTTGAATGCCTCATCGTATTTCTCTTCACCGTAATAGTATGCTCCACCATTGTAAAGCTGATTACGGTTCTCATACATCATCTGAAGAATTTCTTTAGAGTATTTGGGAGCAACTTTTCCTTTGGCATTGGGAGCTTTGTCGTATTTGTCGCACTGAATAAGATAGTCAAAGATGTCGTATGCCGAGTTGTACATCAAGTCGGCATTGAAGGCTTGTGCCTGTGAACGTTTGAAGTTCTCACCATCTATGATTCCTTTTTTAGCTTTGCATGCTACATACCATACATATGCGTCAGTGTTTGTAAGTGGACTTTTTACTGCGGGTAACACTAAGTTAAGCGCTCCGGCATTGTCTCCTGTTGTAATGGCTTTGTCTGCTGCTTTTACGTTTACCATAAGGGCTTTACGCTCCTTTTTCTGTGCTTTTATCTGTTCTTTTGTAAGCTGTTGTCCTGAAACTAAGCTTGCTGTCAGAACCAAAGCGAAAGATAAAATTATTTTTTTCATGTTCTTAAAAGTTTAAAAAATGAATATTATTCGTTGTTATTGTTTTCTTTTATTTCTGTTGTGCCTTCACCTTCTATCTGTTCCTCGCATTCTGTCTCGTGACTTACTTTGCATACCGAACTGATAGTGTCGTTCTTTTTCTT
>JAFTTA010000157.1 GCA_017467015.1 Bacteroidaceae bacterium | reverse complement strand
GCAACCAAATAGTGCATACTCCATGCCTGCAACATCAAAAGAGGTACTGACAAACGCCATAAAGGCCGTAAGAGAATTAAAAAGTATAAGTCTTGAATTTGATGCGCGCATACAATCGGTAACACCTGATTATGCAGAATGTTCTAGCGGCGGAACACCGACAAAATGCAAATACAGATACATTCTTGATGAAGGGGATATAATTCAACGAGTAGATTTTGACTTTGACAGTATAAAAGTATGCAATATATACATAAACGACACTGTATATATGTGGAAGGATAAAGAACTACTATATAATGGTATAAAAGAGAGTCCGACTGGCTTGAAAGGCATTGTTAAAATGGAAAATGTGCTTAAGAAATTTTCTGATTATAACGATATAAAATTAGAGAATAAAGAGGAAATAACAATTCTAAGACACGAAACAAGTATCAATGGAGGTACATTGGTAACAGAAGGTTGTTTCGATAACAAGACAGGACTTTTGAATTCATGTAAGAATTTTTTTGTATGCAATGACACTGTTTACCCAATAGCCGAAAGTGTAAAAATGGAATATAATGTACCTATAGACAAAAACGAAATGTTGTTTATTCCGTAAATACGAAAATTATGGGAAGTATTCAAATTTAAAGAGTCTGACCAAACTGTCGAAGATAGTTTGGTCAGACTCTTTAAATTATATATATTTCTGAGCTTTGAGTTCTTCTGCCACTGTCAGCAGTTCGTCGTACCACTCTTGTCCGAAACGCTCGATGAAAGGTTGCTTCAGGAATTCGTAGACGCGAATGCCCTTGCGTCTGCCCTTTATCATGGCGTGTCGGCATACGTCCCATTTGTGGAAATTTACCGAAATGAGGTCGCCCACTTTCCCCAGTCGTGCGGGGTAGAGATAGCACGAGATAGGCTTGCGCCAATGGAAACGTCCCTCGTTGAATGCCTTTTCTATGAGACAAAGGGTACATCCCTTGCTGTCCTCGGTGGCAAATACGCAATCTTTGCCATTGACGATGGATGTTACAAGGTCGCCTTCGGGGTCGTTGTATACCACTCCCTGCTCTTTTACCACGGCCAATGACTCGCCGCGCATCTCGCTTTCGATGATGGGGAGCGCCTCTTCGAGCTTTTCAACCTCTTCGAGGGCTACAGGGGCTCCTGCGTCGCCCTCCACACAGCATATTCCTTTGCAGTGTGAGGGGTCGCAGCAGAAATATTCGGTAAATATTGAAAATGAAACGATTGTATTACCAATCTGAACCATTCTTCAATATGGTTTTTAGATGAGCGGAGTACCTGTCATGTCGGCGGGAGCCTGCAAACCCATTATCTTCAGGATAGAGGGTGCAACGTCTGCCAAGATACCATCTTTCACTGTGGCGTTCTTGTCGTCTGTAACATATACGCAGGGTACGGGGTTCAGTGAGTGTGCTGTGTTGGGCGAACCGTCGGCATTGACTGCATTGTCGGCATTACCGTGGTCGGCAATGATGATTGAGTCGTAGCCGTGTGCCTTTGCTGCCTCGATGACATCTTTTACGCAGGCGTCAACTGCAACCACTGCTTTCTCTATTGCCTCGTAAACACCGGTGTGACCAACCATGTCGCCGTTGGCGAAGTTCACAACGATGAAGTCGTATTTCTCTGTTGCAATGGCTTCTACAAGCTTGTCTTTCACCTCATAGGCGCTCATCTCGGGCTGCAGGTCGTATGTCGCAACTTTTGGTGAGGGTACGAGTATGCGGTCTTCGTTGTCGTAGGGTGTCTCGCGACCTCCGTTGAAGAAGAAGGTTACGTGTGCATATTTCTCTGTCTCGGCAATGTGCAACTGTTTCAAGCCCTGTTTTGCAACGAATTCGCCGAGTGTGTTCTCCACATTCTCTTTGTCGAAGAGGATGTGTACACCTGTGAATTTTGCATCGTAGGGGGTCATGCAGTAGTACTGCAATCCGGGGATGGTCTTCATACCTGCCTCGGGCATGTCCTCTTGTGTGAGAACTATGGTGAGCTCTTTGGCGCGGTCGTTACGGTAGTTGAAGAAGATTACCGCGTCGCCTTCGCCGATGCGTGCGTCGTATGCTGTGTTTACAATGGGTTTGATGAACTCGTCGGTAACGCCTTCGGCGTATGACTCCTCTACTGCCTGTACCATGTTGTCGGCTTTCTTGCCTTCGCCGTCAACGAGCAGGTCGTATGCAATCTTCACGCGCTCCCAACGTTTGTCGCGGTCCATAGCATAGTAGCGACCGATGATGGTTGCCACCTTCATGTCTGCTTTCACCATGTCGGCGATGAAGCCTGCACCGCTCTTGGGGTCGGTGTCGCGACCATCCATGAAGCAGTGAACGTATGTCTCTGCCACGCCTTCGTCAACAGCCATTTTGTACATGGCGTTGAGGTGCTCAAGTGAGCTGTGTACGCCACCGTCCGATGCAAGTCCCATGAAGTGCAGTTTCTTGCCGTTCTCTTTTGCGTAGCGAACAGCTGAAACAAGTTCGGGGTTCTGACGGATGGTGCCGTCTGCTATGGCGCGGTTGATTTTAAGCAAATCCTGATATACAACGCGACCACCACCGATGTTCAGGTGTCCTACCTCGCTGTTACCCATTTGTCCTGCGGGCAGACCTACGTTCTCGCCGCTTGCCTGCAACTGTGAGTGGGGGTATGTGTTGATAAGGTAGTCCCAATAGGGAGTGGGTGTGTTGAAAATAACGTCACCTTTGCCGTTGTTGCCAATGCCCCAACCGTCCAAAATAACCAAAAGCGCTTTCTTTGTCATAATTCTCTGTATTTAGTTGTTAATTATTTGTATTTTTACATAAGCCTATTTCCGTGCGAAGGTACAAAAAATCTATCACTTTCTCTGCTCTTTTGGGATATAAAGGTGTAAACTTTGATTAAATAATGTAAACGCGGCGGATAAATTTATTAAAAAGGGGGGCTTCTCGCTTAAAAAAACATATCTTTGCAAATCACTTTTGACAGAAATCTTACATCCGAGAAAAACAATGAGACATCCGTTGGATATTTTTCACCATTGTCCCCGTTGCGGTTGCGAAGGCTTTGTTGTTAACAACGAGAAATCCAAGAGGTGCAATGAATGTGGCTTTGTGCTATATTTCAATGCAATAGCAGCGGTTGTTGCTGTTATCGTGAATGAACGTGGCGAGTTGTTGGTCGCTCGTAGAGGAAAAGAGCCGGCAAAAGGAACTTTGGATCTTCCCGGTGGCTTTGTCGATAGCTTTGAGACGGGTGAAGAGGCTGTTGTGCGCGAGGTGTTCGAGGAGAGTGGTTTGCAGGTCACAGAGACGAAATATATTTTTTCGCTACCCAATAAGTATCTCTACTCGGGGTTCGAAGAGAACACACTCGACCTCTTTTTCTTGTGTAAGACAAATGGAGCACATTTGCCTGTGGCTGCCGACGATGTGGAGGAACTGCGGTGGCTGCCCTTGACTGCGCTTGACCCTGCATCTTTTGGGCTCGAATCCATACGCAAAGGTGTGTCGATATTGAAAGAGAAAATAAACGAGATAATAAAATAATTGAATATGAAAAAAACACTTATTCTGCTCCTGTTTTCGGCTGTTGGTTTCACGGCGCAGTCCGTAGAAACTATTACCGCTGACAAAGAGACGGAGATTATAAAAGAGTGTACGCGCTTGAACAATGGAAAAAATTATAAGGCGGCACTCGCATTATTGAATAAAATAGATGCAAACAATCTCGACGAGAGAGAGCGTCAAGAGGTCTCATATTTGCAGGCTGTAACCACCTTTGCAGTGAACCACTCCGAAGGACGTGCGCTTATTATGCAGCACCTTGACGATTATCCCGAGAGCGCAAAACGCGATATATTGTCAGCATTGATAGCTGAATCCTATTATTTTTCTCACGATTTTGAACGTTCGTTGCAGTGGTTCGACAAGTCGGATGTGGAGCGCCTCGATCCCGAGGAACGCGACCGTGCCGACCTCTACAAAGCTCTTGCCCTGCAGGAGTGCGGTCGCACAGAGCAGGCTGTGAATATCCTCAGTCATCTGCGTCAGTCGAGCAAGTATCTGCAAACCGATGCTATCTTCCATCTTGCCGTCATCGACTATCACAACGACCGTCTGGATAGCGCATACGAAGGCTTTAAATCGATAGAGATGGACGATAAATATTATCTCGACATTCCCTATTACCTTGCCTCAATATACATTAAAAAGGGCGAGTATGTGCGCGCCGAGAAACTTGCGAAATTCTATCTGCAATACAACAGCGAACTGCCACAGGCTTTGCCCATGCAGCAGGCTCTCGGTTCTGCCTACTTCGGACAGAAAAGATATGACGATGCTGTGGTGCCGTTGAAAAAATATGTTGAAGAGTATGACTCGCCTCAGCGCATAGCATATTATCAGCTGGGATTGAGCTATTTCCAGACAGGACGTTACCGCGAGGCTGTTGCTCCTCTCGACAAGGCCACCGGCGCACCCGATGCTGTCACTCAGAATGCTTATTTGCATTTGGGTATCATTCAGTTGCATTTCAACGATATAACAAAGGCACGTCTTGCTTTTGAGCAGGCAGCCGGAATGAACTACGACAGCCGCATACGAGAGGAGGCGCTCTACAACTATGCACTCTGCATACACCAGACACGTTACTCTCCCTTTGCCGAGAGCGTTACTGTGTTCGAACGTTTCCTTAACGAATACCCCAATTCGCCTCATGCACCTCAGGTGGGCAGATATCTTGTAGAGGTGTATATGAACACTCGCAACTACGATGTGGCTCTGCGCTCCATAGAGAAAATCAAGAAACCTTCGGCTGCAATCCTCGAAGCAAAGCAGAAAGTACTCTATCGCATGGGTGTTCAGGCATTTATCGACAAAGACCTTAAAGGCTCCATAAATTACATGAATCGCTCTTTGGAATTGTCGAAATATAACAATCAGACACAGAACGATGCTCTTTACTGGCGTGCCGAAGCCTATTATGCATTGGGCGATTACAATGCAGCTGCCGGCAGCTACAAGGCCACAATAGCAAACAGCGGAAGCAACAGCGTGAATGCTCTTTATGGTCTTGGTTACACCTGTTTCCAACAGGCCGATTACAACGGCGCGATGACTCATTTCAGTCGCTATTTACAGCAGGCACCGGCAACTGAGAAACAGCTTCGTTCCGATGCTTACAACCGCATAGGCGATTGCCACTTCTATAATCGTTCATACACATCTGCCGAGCAGTTCTATGGAAAAGCTGCCGAGACCGATAATTCAAATGGTGATTATGCTCTTTATCGTAGTGCCATCACACAAGGCTTGGGCAAGAATTATGCAGGAAAGGTGGAGACATTGACACGTCTGATAAACAATTTCCCTCAAAGTGGATATGCCGAGCAAGCATACTATGAGATGGGACGTGCCTATGTGGAGCAAGAGAAGAACGAGCAGGCGGTCGCTACTTTCGACGAACTTGTGAAACGATATCCGGGCAGTTCGCTTGCACGCAAAGCTGCAACAGAGACTGCTATGATATACAATCAGGTGGGAAATAATGAAAAGGCTATAACCGCATACAAAAAAATTATTTCTCTCTATCCGCAAAGCGAAGAGGCACAGATTGCTGCGCAAGATCTCAAAAATATATATGTAGATATGGGCCGAGTAGATGAATTTGCCGATTTTGCGGCGAACACTCCCGGTATGCGTGCCGTGCAGAGTAGCGAGCGTGACACTCTCACATATGTGGCTGCCGAGAAAATTTACAGTCGCGGCGACATAGCCCAGTCGAAGAGTGCGTTCCAGAAATATTTGCAGAACTTCCCCGAAGGCTCGTTTGTGCTCGATGCACACTATTATCTTGGCATCATTTTCTACAATCAGCAGGCGCCCGCCGATGCGCAAATACACTTTGGCAAGGTTATTGCCTTCCCCGACAACAAATATAGCGAGGATGCTATGGCGCTCTCTTCGGAACTCTACTACAAGGCAGGCAGCTATAGCGAAGCCATGGCTCTCTATAAACAGTTGATAGCTAAGACCAGCGACAATGAACGTCGTCAGGCTTGTCGCATGAATCTGTTGCGCTGTGCATATAATCTTAGAGAAAACGACGAGGTGATTGCTGTTGCAGGCGATCTGCTTGCCACAGGCAATTTGTCGCCCGAGTGGACACGTGAGGTTTACTACGACCGTGCAAAGACCCTTATTCTTGCAAATCGCGCAAATGAGGCTCTCCCCGACCTTAAAAAGCTTGCTGCCGACACTCGTACCAAACAGGGTGCCGAGGCAAAATATCTGCTTGCACAGATATATTTCGACAACAAGAAATATGACGATTGCGAAAAAGAGGTACTCAACTACATAGAGGTCAGCACACCTCACTCTTACTGGTTGGCACGTAGCTTTGTGTTGTTGGCCGACCTCTACACTATTCTCGATCGCAAGATGGAGGCAAAGCAATATCTACTCTCTTTGCAGAACAACTACAAAGGTGATGACGATATTGCCGGACTCATAAAAGAGCGTCTCGACAAACTTACTACCGAGGAGAATACCACAGTTACACAACCCCAATAATATAGTTCAAATAAAGATGAAAAAAATAACAATATTCGCCTTGTCGGCACTTTTTGCAACTACTTTGTTTGCGCAGAAGGATTCTCTGAACGCTGTCGTGAAGGTTGAAAATGAATACAACCCCATTATAGTAAAAGCAATTAAACCGAGTTTCACACCTCAGGTGGAAAATACCTCGGGAAATGCGCCACTCGACCTTGTCTTTTCGCGTTCTGCAACTCCATTCGAACGCTTCGTGAGCAGTCGAGATATAAAGAAATTGTTGCCCACACAGGAACAACCCTATGACGGGTATGCCCGTCTCGGTTATGGACTCAAAGGATGGCTCGATGCAAAGGTGGGCTATCGTCTGAATGTGGCTCCCAACGACAAAATTGATATTTTTGCATCGCTCACAGGCTTCAACAGCGACGTTGATGGGTTGGCCGGTCCCGAATGGAAATCGCGTTTTTATAACACATGGTTGATGGCTGACTATACTCACACATTCAGCACAATGACACTGAATGTCACGGGTAGCATCAACAACAACCTCTTCAACTATCAGCCATCGGGGTTGATAGCAGCCGGCGTCGATAAGCAGAATGCTTCGAGCTATAATCTGTTGGCAAATATCGAGTCGAAGAGCATGTCGTCAATCTCATATAAAGCCAATCTTGGTTACAAATTGGGCACACGTAAATATTCTACAGCTCAAGAGGAGCGTACAAGCGAAAATCACTTTATAGCAGGTGGCGAGTTTGCTTGTGAGATAGACAACGAGCAGTTGCGCAATTTGGGCGTTGCAGTCGATTTTGACGCTTTCATTTACAACGATGCGATGAAACCCCAATACTACGAATATGACAATTATATATCTGTTCGCACCAATCCCTTTATGAATTTCCGTTTCGACGATTGGAAATTGCGCGTAGGAATCCATGCCGATGTTCTTACAGCTAATGGCAAGAAGGTGGCGTTTGCTCCCGATGTAAAACTCGAAGGTGCTTTGACAGACAATCTGACATTCTACACAGCTATCACCGGTGGTAATACACTCAACGGTTTTGAAAAACTTGGTGAGTTGTCGCCCTATTGGGGTTATCGCACAGGCGATGAGCAGCTAACACCCACATACAAAGTGTTCGATGTTAACAGCGGTATGCGCGTGACCTTCAATCCTATAGCGGTAAATCTGTATATAGGATACGATTATGAAAAATACAACTTGCTACCTATCGTGTCAATAGCTGATCCAACGGGTCTTGTATATACCGATTTCTTGCAGGACGACACACGTAAATTTTATATAGGTGGCGAGGTCAGTGGCGACTGTGGCGGTTGGCTCGATGCCAAAGCCGACGTGCGATACAATAAATGGAGCAGCGATGCTGCGGCTGGTTCTCTGCTGTTTGCTCCCATGTTGCAAGCTAATCTGAAAGCCAGAGCACGCATCATAGATGACCTTTATGTGGGTGCCGGATATAACTATGCGCGATATACGAAAGATGGTGGCGAACGTATAACTGACATGAATAACCTTAGTGCCGATGTAAGTTACAAGTTTCACAAGCAACTACGTGCTTACGTTCAGGCAGATAATCTGCTGAACAGGGATTACTTCGACTATGCCGGATACATAAGTCGTGGTGTAGCTGTGCTTCTCGGCATTGAATGTAATTTCTAATAGTTTAGTGGTGTACCGACTGCACGAAAGAGAACTTTTTTTTGTAAAAGTTGTTGCTTTTAAAGAAAAATAATACATTTGTGAAATATTAACCAAAATATAAAAAAATATGAAAAGATTATTAGGTTTGTTTTTTGTGATAAGCCTCTTTGTAGCAATTCCTGCACAGGCGCAGTTTAAGTTTGGTGTTAAAGCCGGTGCCAACCTTGCTGAAAAACCCAGCGACCTTTCAGGTCTCAGTGCCGAAGGTACAACAGGCTTCTTTGTAGGTCCCATGGCGAAATTCACAATCCCTGTATTGGGCCTTGGTCTTGAGGCAGATGTTCTCTATTCTCGTACAGGTGCCGAGGTTGCAGGTGAGACAATTAACAAAAACAGCATTGAGATTCCCGTTTATCTTCGCTACGACTTTGCTCTTCCCCTTATAAGCAAAGTGGCAGTTCCTTTTGTTGCTGTAGGTCCTCAGTTTGGCTTTGCCATCGGTTCGCTCGATGAGACTATTGCAAACGTAGGTGAGTTTGAGTACAAAAAGAGCAACCTCAGTCTTAACCTTGGTCTTGGTGCCATCCTGCTCAGCAAGTTGCAGGTGCATGTAAACTATAACATCGCTCTTGGCGAGACAAGTGAATTGTCACCTATCGGCAGCATTGGCGATGCTCTTGACTCAAAAACAAACACATGGCAGATTTCTGCTGCTTACCTCTTCTAATGTGAATTTAATCTGCGCAGAAAAGAGAATGTTGCGCGGAAATAATCAATAACAAAAAGGCTGCGACAAAATTTATTTTTTGACACAGCCTTTTTTATATAAGATGTCTATGTCGCGATACGTTGATGTGCTTTTGCCGCTTCCTTTGCCAACAACATACACCTACGCTGTGCCCGAAGAATTTCTCGGTAGGGTGGTGGTTGGTGTTAGGGTTGTTGTGCCATTGGGTAAGAGCAAAAAGTATACAGCGTTGGTGATGGCTGTTCACGATGTGAAGCCCGATGGCTACGAAGTGCGCCCATTTGTTGAACTTTTGGACGACGCCCCTATTCTGTTTCCCACGCAGTTGAAACTCTGGGATTGGATAGCGCGATATTATCTCTGCACTCGCGGCGAGATATACAAAGCGGCAGTTCCTCAGGGGCTGAAGGGCGAGTTTAAGCCGCGTATGGAGCAACGTATAAGGGTTGCAGCGTCTTTTCGCCACAAACGTGGTATTGAGCTTGCGCAGGCATCGTTGTCGCGCGCCCCACGTCAGAAGAAACTGCTTAATACCTATCTGCAATATGTGGGTGGCGATGCAGAGACAGTCGCAAGGGAGGTTTCTAAGCACACCTTAATTGAACTTGCCGGCGTTTCTGCAACTATATGTAAGGAACTTGTCGATAAAGGCATTTTTGAGGAATATGAGGTGGAGGTGGGACGTCTGAAAGAGAATGTCGAGGATGTAGCCTCGCTTAATGCGTTGAATCCTATTCAGCAAAAAGCTTTTGAGCAGATAAACGAACAATTCTCACGTAAAAACGTGGTGTTGCTGCATGGTGTTACCTCGGCAGGAAAAACGGAAATATACATACACCTTATAAATGAAGCGTTGGGGCGTGGCGAACAAGTACTTTATCTTTTGCCCGAAATAGCTCTTACAAAGCAGATTATCGAGCGTCTGCGACGTGTGTTTGGTAATCGTATTGGCTTGTATCATTCAAAATTTTCCGATGCCGAGCGTGTCGAAATATGGAAAAAACAACTTAGCGATGCACCATATGATATAATCCTCGGAGTGCGTTCTTCGCTCTTTCTGCCCTTTACACGCTTAGGCCTTATCATAGTCGATGAAGAACATGAGAACAGTTACAAACAGCAAGAACCTGCCCCGCGCTACAATGCCAAAAATGCTGCAATAGTGCTTGCTTCGCTCTTCGGAGCAAAGACGCTGTTGGGGACTGCTACACCGGCGGTAGAGAGCTACTACAATGCTACAACGGGAAAGTATGGATTGGTGTCGCTCACGCAGCGCTATCGCTCGATACAGATGCCACTTATAGAGGTGGTGGATATAAAGGAACTTGGTCGCAAAAAGCAGATGGAGGGGCAATTCTCCGACCCGCTTGTTGAGGCGATGAGTGCGGCATTGAAGGATAAGAAACAGATAATACTTTTCCAGAACCGACGCGGATATGCTCCGCTTCTCGAATGTCGTACCTGTGGCTGGGTTCCACGTTGCAAACATTGCGATGTGAGTCTCACGCTGCATAAGACAGCCGGAAAACTCACTTGTCACTATTGCGGTTACACTATCCCTGCACCCAAAATATGTCCCAACTGCGAGGAATCAAATTTTATAAATCTTGGCTATGGTACAGAGAAGATAGAGGAGGAACTGAGCAATATGTTTCCCGAGGCACGCATTGCCCGCATGGATCTCGATACTACCCGCACACGTACTGCTTATGAGAAAATAATCGACGATTTTCAGCGTGGACGTACTGATGTGCTCATCGGCACGCAGATGGTTTCCAAAGGTCTCGACTTTGACAATGTTTCGGTCGTAGGTATTCTAAATGCCGATATCCTGCTCAACTATCCCGATTTTCGTGCAAATGAACGCTCTTTCCAGTTGATGGCTCAGGTAGCGGGGCGTGCCGGACGCAAGAATGGTCGTGGAACAGTCTATTTGCAGACAAAGACTCCTGAAGCCGCTGTTGTATCACACATTGTGCAGAACGACTATCTGCAATTTTACGATTCGCAACTTGGCGAGCGCATGCTTTTCCATTATCCTCCTTTCTATCGTCTTGTCTATGTGTATTTGCGTCATCGCGACATCGGACTACTCGATGAAATGGCGGCCTGTTATGGCATGCGCATGAGGGAAATTTTTGGTGATAGGGTCCTCGGTCCCGACCTTCCGCCTGTGGCACGTGTTCAACAACTTTATATACGAAAGATTGTGTTGAAGGTGGAGGCTTCTTTTTCGCAATATAAGATAAATGAAGCGCTTGTTGCGCTCAAAGATGAGTTTGCCGCTAACAAGCGCTATGCTGCGGTCAACCTTTTCTACGATGTTGACCCACTATAGTAACTATTTTTTTTGTCTCTTTTTTAGATACCCTCTGTGTCCTTGTAAATGAAACGACGTATCTTTTTGGTGGCTGTCTTTTCAAAAGGCTCTTTCATCACTTCCACGGAACTAACCTTTGAGTTCTTGTTCACATTCTTGTTTACAACCTTAAGGATACTCTGTTTATAGCTTTCGAGTTTTTTGAGGAATTCCTCTTCGCCCTGCTGGTTCCAGTCTATTACATTCTCGTTGAATGTTACAAGGGCAATTAGTTTGCCGCCACGCTGCATCACGATAGACTCGTTTACCTCTTCTATGTCGTTTATCACCTTCTCAATCTCCTCGGGGTAGATGTTCTCGCCCGAAGCGCCGAGTATCATGTTGTTCAGACGACCTTTGATGTAATATTTGCCTTTTGCGTCAATGCAGGCGAGGTCGTTCGTGCGGAACCATCCGTCTTCTGTAAAGGCATTACGTGTTCTTTCAGGGTCTTTGTAGTAGCCGAGCATCACATTGGGGCCTTTGGCTACAATTTCACCTTCGCCCGTTTCGGGGTTTACGTTGTTCAGCTTCAACTCTACGTTTCTCACGGGTATGCCTATAGAGCCGGGCGTGCGTGCTTTCTTGACAGAAAAACTGAGCAATGGCGAGGTCTCTGTCAGTCCGTAGCCTATGGCGTAAGGGAAACCTGCTTTTAGCAGGAAGGCTTCAATGTCCGGGTCGAGCTTCGCGCCGCCGATGCCGAAGAAGGAAACCTTTCCTCCGAAAGTCTTTTTCAGCTTCATGCCTATTATTTTGCACATCAGCCCATGCATATTCTTGTTCATCCAAGTGAGCAAGGGGCTCTTTTTGATGGTGGGAAGTATGCTGTTCTTGTATATTTTCTCAATGATAAGAGGCACTGCAAGTATGGTTGTGGGGCGCACCTCTTTCATTGCTTTAAGCAGTAGCGAAGGTACGGGGGGCTTTGACATGTAATATACGCTTGCGCCCACATACATGGGGTAGAGCATGCCTATCGTCATTTCGAATGTGTGGGGCATGGGCAGTATTGAAAGCCATCTGTCTTTCTGTCCGCGTTTGGTGGCATAGTAGCACGAGTGTACGCAAGATATAAGGTTTCTGTGGCTCAGTACCACGCCTTTTGCATTTCCTGTAGTGCCCGAGGTGTAGTTTATGGTTGCAATGTCGTCGGGCATTGGCTGCGACACTTTGCCATCACAGGTGAATTTGTTGTCGTCCTTCTTTATCTCTTCAAAGGTTTCTATGTCAATCACCAATGTCATTTTGTTCATGCACTCCTTGCTCACATTGGGCAGCAGACGCTTGGAAACAAACAACACTTTACTCTCGGAGTGGTTGAGGATATTGGTTACCTCATTCTCGGAGCAATCTGGCAGAATGGGGATTGATATTCTGCCAAATGGAACTGTACTGAAGAATGCCACGGTCCAGTTGGGCGTGTTCTGTGAAAGTATGGCGACCTTGTCACCGGCTCCTATACCAAACTGTGTCAATCTTTTTGAAATGCTGTCACATTTCTTTTTGAATTCTTCGTATGTGTAGCCTCCTTCGGCGTCAATCATTTTCGAGAGACGGTTTTTGGGGAAAAATGTGGTGGCATATTCATAGAGTTTGCCGAGTGTGTCCACATAATTCTCGCGGATAGGCATTATTTTTTTATACAAATAGTTCATTTTGTGTATGTATTTATATTTAAACGTGTTGTGATGAGACTATTTTTGCAATAAAAAAATCTCATAATACAAAGATACAACAGTTTTTGGAAATAGGAAGCAGTTTCCTTATTTATTGAAAAATTATTCTATCCATGAAAGAGAAGTGAAAAAATGTGTGACCTTCGAAGGTCACACATTTATGTACTTTTACTATGTTACGATCTCTCCGTCGGCGGTGATGTTTACGCTTTTTTCAAAGTTGCCGCGCTCAAGTTCTATGTAATATACTTCGCGTTCTGGAGTCACCACAAAGTCGGCATCCTCAATGCGATAGTCGGGGTAATTTTCAGTCAGCGTTGTTGTCACGGCTGCCGGTAGGTCGGCTGTTGAAATATCCCATTTGGTGGCTATCCATGTGTCGCCGGTTGTGAAGTAGACATCCTTGATGCGGGCATCGTGGTATATCTCCACCTCTATGTAGCCTCGGTCATAGTCCGTGTCTCTTATTACAGCTCCCGGATATTTGCTCAATATGAACTCTTTTACGTTTTCGCTGATTACGGGGTTATTGTCGTTGTCGTCATCGCTGCAGGCGCCCAATGCCACAATGCTCAGCATCATCAGTATAGATAAAATCTTTTTCATAACATTTTCTTTTTTTTGATGGTTAATACCTTATGTCTTTAGTCGTCAATGTCGATTATGTTGAATTTTGAGTCGAATGTGAGTTCCAGACGATTGGAAAGCTTCACCTCGTAATCTCTTCTGTTTCTTTCAATTTGCATAACCTTTACATCGGGGTAGTTATCTTTGATGTATTTTGTTATTTTTGCAGGTATCACCGGAGTGGGCACCGACGATTGACGGCAATCAATCTCTTTCCATTCGCCGCTCCTTGTGAATTCCACCTTTGTACCATCGGCGAACATCACTTCGTATGATTTTTCAATGAAGTCGCGCTCCTCTTTTACATAACTTATTTTCATGTCACCGAAGTATTGGTCGATAAACTGCTGCGATTTTTGTGGAAGGTTGTTTTTGGCTATTATGCGGTTGTTGTCTGCGTTTGCCGCAACTATTCCGAATGTGAGAACTGCCAATGTAAGAACGATGAACTTTTTCATAACTTTAAAATTTAATCGGTTTATACAATCACTATAACAATTATTTCTGATGCAAATATTCAGCCCAATTCTGAAAAGAATCTGAAAAAACAAAAAAACTTCTCTTTTTTTTTGAAAGAATATATTTATATGTCTCATTATGCTTCTTGTCATCTCTCTTCAAATATTAAAAAAACAAAACTGTTTGATGATATTTACAGAAAATCCGAAAATATTGTTTTCTTTGCAAAAGAATGTTTGCAAATGCAGACGACACTCATCCTTTTTATCTTGATTGCCTGTTTTTGCAAACAAAAGTAGTTTGTGATAAAATAGTGTGACTATGGCAAAGAAAGGAACGAAGGTTACCAACCGTATTACAAAAAAACAGCTTCTTGAGCTGTTGATAGATCTGTTCAATCGTTATCCCGAAGAACAACTTGATACCCGTAATGTTTTCGACAGATTGGGGTTGAAGTCAACAGCTGTCAAAGGGTTGTGCATGCAGTTGCTCGACGACCTGGTGTTCGACGGATATTTGGTGGAAACCACAGCGCATAAATATCGTCTTGCCGCCAAAAGTTCCGTCATATGCGGCACATTCAAGCGCAACAGCGATGGCTACAATCTTGTTTATCCCGAGGACGAGGGCGAACCCATTGTCATTCCAGAAAGAAAATCGGCACATGCCCTCACCGACGACTATGTACGTGTGACACTCTATGCCCATCGTCGTGGTCGTGGTCGCGAAGGAGAGATAATAGAAATTATCAAGCGTGCTCACGATACCTTTGTGGGAATTCTGCGTGTGCAGAAGCATTATGCGTTTCTTGTCACCGAGAGCCGTGTGATGCCTGCCGACATTTTCATTCCCCGCGACAAACTGAAAGGTGGAAAATCGGGCGACAAGGCTGTTGTAAAGCTTATGGAGTGGCCGGCAGAGAGCCGTAACCCCATAGGTTGCGTGGTTGATGTGCTGGGACGCGCCGGCGACAACGATGCCGAAATGAATGCTATTCTAGCCGAGTACGACCTTCCTTATATATATCCACAAGCTGTTGAGGCGGCCGCAAACAAATTGCTCACCGACATAACAAAAGAGGAGATTGCCCGCCGCGAAGATTTTCGCGATGTGCTAACCTTTACCATCGACCCCGAAGATGCCAAGGATTTTGACGATGCCTTGTCGTTGCGCCCCATTTCCGAGGGATTGTGGGAGGTAGGTGTTCACATTGCCGACGTATCGCACTATGTCACCGAAGGCAGCATCATCGACAAAGAGGCTTTCAAACGCGCAACATCAATTTATCTTGTCGACCGCACAGTGCCCATGCTGCCCGAAAGACTCTGTAATTTCCTATGCTCACTTCGTCCCGACGAAGAAAAACTCACCTACTCGGTAATTTTCACCATTAACGATAAAGCCGAGGTTAAAAAATCGCGCATAGTACGCTCCATTATACGCAGCAAGCGTCGTTTCTCATATGAAGAGGTGCAGGAGATACTCACCTCGGGCAAGGGCGAACACATAGAAGCTCTCACAGTGCTGAATCGTCTGGCACAGACCATGCGCGAAAAGCGTTTCGCTTCGGGTGCTATAGATTTCCAACAAGCCGAGGTGCGTTTCCGTCTCGACGAAGATGGCAAGCCACTGTCGGTATATTTCACCGAGAGTAACGAGTCGCATCAGCTTATCGAGGAATTCATGCTGCTTGCCAACCGCACAGTGGCAGAGACAATAGGCAAAAAGACAGCACGCAATACTCCCAAGACATTCGTCTACCGCATACACGACCAACCCGATCTCGACAAACTTGCCACTCTCTCGCGCTTCGTCTCCAAACTGGGCTACAAGATGCGTGGCACCGGTCGTGGCAACACCGCATCGTCGCTCAACTCGCTGTTGAAAGATATAAAAGGAAAGAAGGAGCAGAATGTCATTGAGACAATCTCGTTGCGCACCATGCAGAAGGCGAAATACTCCACACAGAACATCGGACACTTCGGACTCGCCTTCCGTTATTACACACACTTCACCTCGCCCATACGCCGTTACCCCGACTTAATGGTGCACCGTCTGCTCGACCGTTACCTAAACCAAGGCTCGCGCTCGGTGAATGCGGCTAAGTACGAGAGCCTTTGCGAACACTGCTCGGCTCAAGAACAGGTGGCGGCAAATGCCGAGCGAGCCAGCATCAAGTACAAACAGGTTGAGTTCATGACCGAGCACATCGATGAAGAATTCGATGCTGTAATCAGCGGAGTTACCGAGTGGGGCATCTATGCCGAGATTAACGAGAATAAATGCGAAGGCATGATACCTTTGCGCACCCTCGAGGACGATTACTACGAATATGACGATGCAAATTACTGTCTTGTGGGACGTCGCCACCATCGCAAGTACACCATCGGCGACCCTCTGCGCATACGCATAGTCCGTGCCAACCTCGAACGCAAGCAGCTTGATTTTGAAATTGTGGAGTAACCTCCGTAAACATATAGAAAAACTATGAAAATACTGATTGTAGAAGATGATGCGTCGCTGCGCGAGATAATTGAACGCGGACTGCGCAGCGAAGGCTATGTGGTGGAAAGTGCCGCAAACTTTGCTGCAGCCGATGACAAGATTGCAGGGTACAGCTACGACTGTATACTGCTCGATATAATGCTCCCCGACGGCAACGGCTTGCGTCTGCTCGAGCATATAAAGTCGCTTAAGAAGAGCGACCATGTGATAATAATTTCTGCCCGCGACTCGTTAGACGACAAAGTGACAGGGCTCGATCTCGGTGCCGACGACTATTTGGCAAAACCCTTTTACATGGCAGAACTTTCGGCGCGCATAAAAAGTGTGCTCCGACGCAGCGCCGGCAGCGTCGACAATAAAATTGTAAAAGGCAATGTGGCACTCGACCTCGGCAGCCGCCGCGTGGAGGTCGACGGCAAGGAGGTTGCGCTACTAAAAAAGGAGTTCGACATATTGCTTTATTTTATGCAGCGTCCCGGACACATTGTCGACAAGGCAATGCTTGCCGAATCGGTGTGGGGCGACCACATTGATGCAGTCGACAATTTCGATTTTGTGTATGCACAGGTAAAAAACCTGCGCAAAAGGCTCGACGCAGCAGGGGCAAGCGTCACCATCAAGGCTGTCTATGGTTTTGGTTACAAGCTTGCCGAGGTTGACAAATAAAAGAAGGGACTATGAAACTTTTTCATCGCGTTATATTGATGCTTGCGTTGGGACTGCTTCCGGTGATGGCACTATGGTCGGTGCTGTTCTACTACAGCATGGTCAACGAAATAAACGACGAGGCAGATGATGTACTTGGCGACTATGCCGAGCTTATCATGCGTCGTGCCCTTGCAGGCAAGCCTCTGCCGGCACCCAACAGCGGCTCCAACAACAGCTACTCCATTGTGCCTGTCGACGAGGAGTATGTGAATAACAACCCATCCATCATATTCTACGACGAGATGACATATATCCCCGAAAAGGAGGAGACCGAGCCCGCCCGAGTGCTAAAAACCATCTTCTGCAATGCGCAAGGCGACTATTTCGAACTACAGGTTGCCACCCCCACTTTTGAACGCATCGATCTTCTGCGTAATGTCGCTTACCACATTTTAGCTCTTTATGTGGTCATTATGTTGACAATGTTTCTGGTTATATCGCTGGTCTACTACTTCAATATGCGCCCCCTCTATCGTCTGCTCGAATGGTTCGATGGTTATCGTCCAGGAGAAAAGAACAGCACAGTGCCGTCGGAGTCGTCGGTGTTAGAATTTCGCAAACTGAACGAGGCAGCACGAAGTGCCGTCGACCGCGCCGAGCACTATTTCGAGCAACAGAAACTCTTCATTGGCAATGCTTCGCATGAATTGCAAACACCCCTTGCCGTGCTGGGCACACGTCTCGAATGGCTTGTCGACAACACGGAACTCACCGAGCAGCAGCTCACGGAGATGATGAAGATGCGCAGTTCGTTGTCGCGACTTGTGAGATTGAATAAAACCCTGCTGCTTCTTTCAAAGATAGAAAACGGACAATTTCCCGATGCAACAGATGTGGACATATCTGCCATCGTAAGAGACAATATGGAGATTTACGAAGATATCTATTCCGAGCGTAGTATAGAAAGCAAAGTAGATATCCCATCACAATACATAGTGCATGTAAACGATGTATTGGCGACCACTCTTGTGGGCAACCTGCTGAAAAATGCCTTTGTGCATAATGTCGAAGGAGGGCACGTGAACGTCATCCTCGTCGACGGCACGTTGACCGTTGCCAACAGTGGCACAGAACCACTCGATGCGTCGCGCATCTTCGAACGCTTCTACCACAAGGGCAGTGCCGAGAGCACCGGTCTGGGACTTGCGCTTGTCAGCTCCATCTGTCGCTATTACAATATGCCGTTGGAGTATAGCTTTGCCGATGGCATGCATCACTTCACGGTTTGTTTCAATAACAAATGATGTCTGCTTAAATTTGAGAACTTAGGGATTTTTACAACTTCTTACTTTTCTAATTCAAAAAAACATTAAAACATATACATATTTCGCAAAAAGGCATTACCTTTGCAGCGAAAAACCAAGAGCAACCATGTTGCCTGTTTTCATGTGGAAAGATTTGGGCTGCTTGCAACCACGATAAAAAATGCTAAAAACCTTGTCTGTCAAGGTCATTCGGCACGTTTGTATCCCCTGCATCATCCCTTCTCGTTTCCCCAATAAGATAATGAAATATTAACCGTCGCCCATAAGCGGCAAAAACGTTATTCATAAAATGGGATACTTGTTTACATCAGAATCGGTTTCCGAGGGACACCCCGATAAAGTAGCCGATCAGATTTCAGATGCAGTTCTTGACGAACTTATTGCGTTCGATGCACAGTCAAAAGTAGCTTGCGAGACATTGGTTACAACCGGTCAGGTGGTGCTTGCCGGTGAGGTAAAGTCATCGGCTTACGTCGATCTTCAGGATATTGCACGCCGTGTTATCAACCGTATTGGTTATACCAAGAGCGAATATATGTTCGATGGTAATTCATGTGGCATATTCTCTGCCATCCATGAGCAGAGTGCCGACATTTCTCGCGGTGTCGAGCGTGCCGACCCCATGGAGCAGGGTGCAGGCGACCAAGGTATGATGTTCGGCTATGCCATCAACGAGACAGACAACTACATGCCTGTATCGCTCGACCTTTCACACCTTATCCTCACCGAACTTGCCGACATTCGTCGCGAGGGCAAAGTGATGACATATCTTCGCCCCGACTCAAAAAGCCAGGTGACAATAGAGTACGACGACAACAACCGTCCTGTGCGCATAGACACCATTGTCGTTTCAACACAGCACGACGACTTTGTTCAGCCTGCCGACACAGCCGAAAAAACTCAGGAGGCAGCAGACGCAGCACAGCTTGCACAAATTCGCGAGGATGTAATAAACATTCTCATGCCCCGTGTGAAGGCAAAAATCAACACCCCTGCGGTGCTTGCACTCTTCAACGACGACATCAAATATCACGTCAACCCCACAGGTAAATTCGTTATCGGCGGTCCTCACGGCGACACAGGTCTCACAGGACGCAAAATCATTGTCGATACATACGGTGGCAAAGGCGCACACGGTGGTGGCGCTTTCAGTGGCAAAGACCCCTCTAAGGTTGACCGCAGCGCTGCCTACGCAGCACGCCACATTGCAAAAAACCTTGTGGCAGCAGGCGTTGCCGACGAAGTGCTCATCCAGCTCTCTTATGCCATTGGCGTAGCACAGCCTGTGAGCGTCTTTGTAAACACCTACGGCACAGCTAAGGTTGCCCTCAGCGACGGCGAGATTGCCAAGAAGGTAGCCCAGCTTTTCGATCTCCGTCCCAAAGCCATCGAGGAGCGTTTGAAACTGCGCAATCCCATATACAGCGAGACTGCTGCTTACGGACACATGGGACGTGCACCGCGCATGGTGACAAAGACATTTACTTCGCCTTATCTGCCCTCAAAGACCATGGAGGTAGAATTGTTTACATGGGAGAAACTCGACTATGTTGATGCTGTAAAGGCGGCGTTTGCACTTTAAAACAGTTTCTTTAGACGCGTCGCAATGTTAGGCATAAAAGAACTGATAAACCGATATAGGCACAACAGGGGGTTTGGAGTACAATCCCCCTATGCCTTTCATATCGTAACATCTGTTCTTAAAGAGAAACACCCCTATTATGCCTATTCTGCCATAAGGGACATCGCACGAAAGTGTGGAGGCAACGCATCCCACTGTCGGCGACTGTTCCGCATAGCCAACTATGCCAGGCCCGATAGCATTATGATGATTGCTCCCGATAGCACGGCTGCATATGCTATGTCAGCCGCACGATGCAGGGCGCAAACCATTATTGACGGCACAGAGCAGTGCAGTAAAGCACTCAATCTGTTGCGCAAGCAGGGTTGCGTGGTTGTCGGCGACGACGACGTTTATACATTGCCGAACGATGCATCATGGATGCTCTATGTGGGGGACACAGGTGATTATGCTGCGGCTGTCGACAGAGCGATAAAGCAGATTAATGATCGCAGTGTAGTTGTTGTGGAGAAGATACACTCTACACGAGAGAAAGAGATGTGGTGGCAGCAGATTAAACAAAACCCCGCTGTGGTTGTTACTTTTGACTTGTACAGCATGGGTATTATGTTCTTCGATAGCAAGTATAAAAAACAGCATTACACTCTTAAAATGTGACAACAATGAAAAAGGCTATAATATACACAGCTAAAGGCGACGATGGCACCACACAACTGCTTCGTGGCGAACGTGTTGCCAAGGATGATGTTCGCGTGGAGGCATATGGCACCATCGACGAACTCAGTGCCTGCGTTGCACTCTTGCAGTCAGAAGGAGAATTGTGCGACAAGCACATGCGGTTTCTTGCCACACTGCAAAACAACCTTTTTGCGCTGTCAGCTTTTCTGTCCGACACCTGTCCCGCCGCATCTTCACCAATAAACACAGAAGATGTAGCCGCGTTGGAACAGCTTTTAGACTGCATGGAGGCAGCATTACCCACTATGCATGGCTTTTTGTTGCCCCCTACAGGAAGAACGGCAGCCATGGCAAATGTTTGCCGCACAGTGTGCCGACGTGCCGAGCGGCGCATGGTCACCCTTTCGCACCAAACACCCCTTCCCACGACTGTAGCGGCATTCATCAACCGCCTGTCGGACTATTTTTTTCTACTCTCGCGTCTTCTGAATGAGGGTAATGAAAAAAAATGGGGAAAACCTTGTAAATAAATAAAATTGCTATATTTTTGCAGACATTTTTAATATAAAAAGATTTTAAGATATGTATTGGACTTTGGAATTGGCATCAAAATTGGAAGATGCACCCTGGCCTGCAACAAAAGACGAGCTTATTGATTATGCCATTCGTTCAGGTGCGCCTATGGAGGTTATTGAAAATCTTCAAGAGATGGAAGATGAGGGAGAAACATATGATAGTATAGAAGATATATGGCCCGACTATCCCAGCAGTAATGAAGATTTCTTCTTCAACGAGGATGAATATTAAGATTTTGCAAACGAAAAAAATGCATAATCAGCGGTGCGACAGTTTTGTCGCACTGCTGTTTTTTTTGTCTGCAATGCAATAAAGGAACGAAAAAAATGCTTAACAAAAAGTGCCACTGAATGGGCAAGCACATTTGTTACTTGAAAATGTGCTTGCCATAGTTGAGGCCTTTCAAACGATAGTAAAGCGTGTCTGCCTGAATGCGCTCTACAAAGGCATTGTAGTCGCGTTGCTCTTGTGTGGTCCATCCCGCCTCGGCTACTGCTGCCAGACGTGGCAACATAAGGTACTGCACCGTTGATGCATCCTCCACCCATTCTGTCCAGAAATTGGCTTGAACACCAAGGTACTGCTTTTGCAACTTCTCTGCCACACCCTTCATAGGGATATAGTTGTAGACTGCTTCCACTGTCTCTGTTCCATGGCCTTGTGAGCGTGGCTCGGTGGGCAGGTTCGATTGACGGCGGTTGATGTAGTAGGGTATCTGTGGCGAAAGTATTGTCGTCATGCCACGCGAGGCAGCTGCCTCTGCTGCGCGGTCGGCTCCAATCCATGCCATGATGGCTATGTCGGTCCCTAAAGGCTCGGTGTTGCCGTGAAGCACCTCGTTCCAGAAAATCAGCTTACGTTGTTTCTTCTTTGGCTTAGCTGCAATGTGTTCTTTTAGTTGCTTGTAGAAATTAATCTGTAGGTCGCGATAGTTTTTTGAGCCTATCTCTGCCAGCAGTTCGCGGCATCGGCTGTTGCGCTCCCATTTTATTGTGGGGCATTCGTCGCCACCAAGATGGATATATCCAAAGGGAAACATCTCTGTGAGCTCGTCTATGACATCCTTTGCAAAGCGTACAGCGTTGGGCTCGGCAACATTTATCACATCGGCAGATACTCCTTGCCACAGCCACACTTCGTGCCATTTGTCTATGTCGCATGCCAATATTCCGGGATAGGATGCCACGGCTGCTTGTGAGTGACCGGGTATGTCTACTTCGGGGACTATCTCTATGAAGCGTTCGCGGGCGTATGCCACTATCTCGTGTACATCTTCGCGAGTGTAGTAACCGCCATATCTGATGCCGTCGGGCTTGGTGTCGCCCCATCCGAGTACCTTGCTGTTGCGCCATGCACCAACCTCTGTCAGTCGTGGATATTTCTTTATTTCTATGCGCCACCCTTGGTCCTCGGTAAGATGCCAATGGAAACGGTTCATCTTGTACGACGCCATAAGGTCTATAATCTTTTTTATCTCTTCCTTGCCATAAAAGTGTCGTCCCTCGTCGAGCATGAAGCCGCGCCAACCGAAACGGGGTGAGTCGCTGATGGCAACAGCCGGTAGGCTCCATCGTCGGGTGGTGGCGTCTGACACTTCTGCCATCACATTGCGTGGCATCAATTGTTTCAATGTCTGAAGTGCATAGAAAAGTCCAGCAGGGGCAGCTACTTCAATGTTTATCTCTTTCTTATCAATTTCCAGCTTGTATCCTTCTGTGGGCAGTTTACTGTTGAGAACGATGTTCATCTGAGCCTTTTTACCCTTTTTCAACTTGATGCCGGTCGATTGCTCAAAACCTTTGGAAAATCTGTCGATGACAGCCTCAAGGCTGTCACCCTCGTAGGTGGGGACAGATACGCCCAACTTTTTCCCGAAAATAAATTCTCCGTCACCCGATTGCACACTCGACGGTTGGGGAACAAGTGAAAAAACACCAGCGTGCAGCGCTATGCTACACAGCAACATCAGAAGAAATAGATACCATTTGTTTCTCATATTAGTGCCGATTTTAATATCTGACAGTCATGTCGTGTCATTATGCTGTTTTTGCAAAACTACTTTTATTTTTTGAATAAGTGAAGAAAATGTCGGAAAAAGTTTCAGTCTATGTGGTTATGCGCGCAAGGTTGTCACTGCTAAGAGTCCCGACGGACAGACAAGCGTTTGTATCACACTGTCCGACCGCATCTATTACGATGTTGTCAGCAAAGGCGAGACATTGTTGAAAAAAAAGTGTGATAGGCATGCAGCTGCGCGACAGGACATTGGGCGTTAATCCTGCTCTTAAGAGGAAGCGTGTTCGCAGTGTCAATGAGATAGTGAAACCATTGTTTCCGTTAAAGTATAGTAGCGTCGAGAATAACTATACGCTGCTAACGCTGGAGATGAAGGGTGGCTATGCTGTGGATTTTCGTCTTTATGACGAGGGCGTGGCTTTCCGTATGAGAACATCGCTCCCCGGTGAGATTGAGGTGATGCAAGAGAATGCGGTGTTTAAGTTGGCAGACAGCTGCGACCTTGTGCTGCAACAGCCGGGCGGTTTCAAGACCGGTTGCGAGGAGAATTACTCTTTGGTGAAGAGCAACAAATGGAAAAAGGACGACAGAATGACGGAACTTCCTGTTCTTATTATGGGAAAGAACCAAAATATTCTGTTGAGTGAGTTCGACCTTTATAGTTATCCGGGACTTTTCCTTAAAGGTAATGCCGATTGCATGGCCATGGATTATCTGAGAGAGCAGAGCATCGTAAACAGTGATACCAAACTCCACATTAAAATGGCCCGTAATGGTGGCTTTGCCGGGGTAATAAGCCAATAAAAAACTTTGGCAAGGTATGTGCGCGCAAGCGTAATGTATTCATTTGCCGGCTTGCGACAAGAGGAGATTCTTGAAACGTATGATTGCTTGAGTTTCTAAACTACTACATACAATTACCCCCGAACCACCATGTAATATAAGTGGTTTGGGGGAATGTTTTAATCTATTTTTATTTGATTATTTTCACCATTAGCACGTTTTATAGCTCCGCTAAGATATTTCAAAAAGTATCTTAACATATATCTATCAACACAAGTTCTATTTTGTATTTCATTTTCTATAATATCATTAACTTGTTGTAGCGTAATGAGGTCATCGTTATAATTGTAATGAGCGCTATAGATATTGCTACAAAATTCATAATGATGTGAGATGAACATACATAAGGGATATAAACTTTTATTGCTTAAATGTAATATATTATTCGCAAACACTCCAGCATCAATCTTTTTGAAAATTGAAGTCTGTTTGTATTTACACATTCCATCTGGTGAACTTTCGTCACTTAATTCAATTAACTTTTCAATATTACTATCATTAAGAGTTAATAAAATCTCCTCCATTTTATTTTTTAGTTCACTATTTCTTTTATCAAATGTCTCAATAACAAAATTTGAAACGCCTGCTCCGATAGGGTTTTCGGAATTACATTCATATGACTTCAATCCTCGATAAAAAGCAGCATGTTCTTGATAAAGGAGTTCTTTGTTGTCTATTGATTTATAACGATTTATTATATAATTCTTTATAGTTGGTATAATGTCTTCGGGAATGGTATGTATTTGATTATTGTCAAAGAAAATAAGTAGCGCTATGAAGTGAACCCCAAAGTTTGGACAAAAAACTTTGGGGTTTATTTTATGCGTAAGAAACACGATCATTCAGCATTGCTAAAATATATGCATATGCTTGAAGATGGATATTCCATCAATTACATTCACACCAATTATGGTGTAAGTGCAGAACGATTGTCCAAATTATGGTTC
>JAFTTA010000156.1 GCA_017467015.1 Bacteroidaceae bacterium | reverse complement strand
TCTTGGTTTACGCACATAATAATATAACTCGTAACGTCCGGGCTGTGGAACGGGGATTTTCCATGTTGCATATTCCTCACCATCTCCAGAGCGGATTACTGCTGCGGAGCGGATGGATTTTCCATAATATCCGGCATCCGTTGTCAATGTCCAACGCATGGGTGGATTCCAGTCTGTTATGCCCGAATATTTGAAATCTTCGTCAATGCTTTTTTTCTTTATCCACTCGTTAAGAAGACCCGAGGGAGGTGGCACTGATAGCTCAAAGAGATTTTCATCTTCGTTATCAACGATTATCTCATCTTTCTCTAACAGGTAATCCGAGGATAGCGGATATTCGCCTTCAGGGATAAGTGAATTTGAATTTTCCACCTTTCCGCTGTGGGCGCTCACAAGCATTGGCAAGTTTTTGGAGAAGAGCGCCTTGCATGAGAAGAGGTTGGGTACTTCTTCCCAATGTGTTATTATGCGTTTTGTCTCTTTTGGTCCGAGACTCACAACCCATTCATTGGGTTTCTTTTCGCCATCAAAAGTCTGCTTATCGCCGTTGCGTGTCCAGAAAATTAGTTTGATGTTTACATTTCCCGGCTTGTCGGAGATGGTTGAACTCACCATATCACCTTGGAATATCTCCTTTTTTTCTGTTGTCACTTTTGTGACAACGGGAGTACCGAAAAGGAACTCGGCTACCTCTATCGGTTTTTCCCACTCCTTCAGCCCTGCGCGAAGATTGCAGTCTGCAAGACGTCCCATGGAGTCGAGCATCGACTCGAAAGAGATATTTTTGAAGGCATTTGCTTTAACATAGTTGAAAAGTGAATCGCGGAATGCTTCTACACCCAACGCTTTTTCTGCGTCGAGGAAAAGGTTCTTACCCTCCACTTCTATGATATTATTCATCAGGTTGCGCAGTTCAACATCTTTCAGCAGTTCCTTGAACGAACGTTCCTGCAAGAGCAAAATACATTTTTCCTCGTTACTGAGACCATTTACATTTCTTTGTAAGAATGTATTCCAGAAAGGTGTCTTACTCAATCGTATCTCAACAAGCCTGTTTGCCACCGACCACTCCGCAGAATATATGTTATACTTGAAGTTATACATCTGGGGGAAGAGGTAGTAGGGGCTCTCTTCAATGGTCACCGACCTTCGTCCCATGCGTCCCTCATCGAATCGCACGCTACCATTCTGGTCGAGCAGCAGCCATTTGAGCATATTGAAGACCTCTGCCTCCATCTGTGCTCTGGTGAGTATTCTGCCACCATGATTTTTATTGTGTTCGCGCCTGTCCAAACGCCATTTTATGTGCCAATTGAAATCGAATTGCCATAGTCCGAAGCCACGCTCGGGCAGGAAGAGCATCTCGGGTTGTTGCCTCTCTTGCGAGCGTGTCCATGTACGCGAGTAGCTTGCAAAATGCACGGGAACCTCGACAAACGAGAAGCGCTTGAAAGGATAAGGAAGTTCAAACTCTCGCTCAATGTCGCGACGCATCTCATTTATAAGTTTTGGTAAGGTATCCTGCAATGAGTCAAATTCTTGTGTAAAATAGTCGTGTCCGTCAATGTACCACACCGAGTAGAGCGTGCTATCCGACTCAACGGAATAATTCTTATAGTCGCCAATGAGCAATGTCAATGACTGTAAAGGGTATTCAAGGTCGAACTTTGTGGTCAACGAATCTTCGCTGAGTGTTATTTTTCCTTGCGACAGCGGTGTCATCCCCGCATTTGGTGTCACCTTCATGCTGAAATGGGTGAAATAGTTTTGCTGCCAATCGGGACTCTCGTCGCTGTAACATACACCGGGACGCGGATACCAATAACTTTCTGGAGTGAGCATTGTGAAGTGGGGTTCCTGAAATGCATAGCGTTTACCCATCTTGTATTTACTCAACCCTGCACTCTCTACAAGCAATTCTTCGGGGATATCAAGGTAACATATGCGCTCGTCAATTATGCCATTGTATTTCAGAGTAAATGCAATAGTATCTTCGATTGTTTGTTCCTCAGGAAATGTAATTTTCACCAGATGAAGGTCGCGTTCCACTTGCAACTGCGATCCATTATACAAAGCCTCGCTAACACTGAAGCCGGGATTGAGCGTAAAGGTGAATTGCGACGATTTTTTTGTCGGACGGCCAACAATTTTCGTCTCGAAAAATAGTTTTTCGCCTTGCTGAACAACATCTATGCTACAACTGTCTGTTACTATTTTGGGATTTGTAACATTCTTATTATTCAGTGTAATAAGTTCGTTTCTATATGAATCTTTTATTGAATAATTGTTTATGTGCAGAAAGCCCATAAACAGCGCTGCAAGAAACACGACCATAGCCAATATGCCCCAAGGTAGGAGCGCATGACGCGAATTAGGCAGACGTCGGAACATCAGTATACTGAAAAGTATAAAACTGAAACCCAACAGCAGATACATCATCCTGTGTATTATGAGCGAAGGCAGATCGGCAAAGCCGGTAATTGTCGACTCCATCAACGGCACATTATAACACATGTAATCGAACAGATAGTAATATTTATCGCCGATATAATATATGGTGAGTCCTATGTATGCCAACAGAATGACGAACGTCAATGCCTGATTTTTTATCAGCAACATCAAGATTGTAGACAGACCTATGATGTATATGAGTGTAGGCAGATTGACCAACAGAAAATAGCTGAAGAAACTACTGATATTAATTTCCGCACCCAATTTCGTGTAGCCACACACCACTCCCACAGCAATAACAAGGAAGTTGAGCAAAAGAAAGACGTTTATGGTGCCCAACATTTTCCCAAGCAGATATTCGGCATTGCTGAGCGGACGCACATAAAAAATCTCGGACGTATCGAGTTGCTTATCGCGTTTCAGATATTCCGAAGCAAGGAAAATGGAAACAATTGCCTGCCCCACATTGAAAGTGAGCATCAAAGAGTAGCCAAGCAACGTAGGTATGCTCTCAACATATCGCGACTCTTCGAGAGTGCCGAATGCCGTAAAGATGGTCGCCAAAATAGTGAGAGTGGAGAATACCTTGAAGAACCAACTCCGATAAAGAAGTTTTGACTCATATTTTGATACTGACCGTATGTTTTTTAAGAAGAGCATACTTTAAATTTTTATTTTATATTCTTTTAGGGGGTTTACACATTTATTAAAATAAAAATCCAATCAATCATTCAACCATAAATCAAGGCTTTTTTCCATAAAATAGACATAAGCATGTTCAAGATTGGGCGATATATTCTCGGCATAGTATCCGTCCAGTTTTTCAGCAACGACCTGAATGTCCCACATATCACCCATGGGTATTGTGGCTATAATTGGGTATTTCTTATTTATGGCATTGTATTCCTCGTCGTTGACGGTGAGACGCCACACTTTACCATCGGCACGTTTGAGCATCTCCTCGGGAGAACCTCTGAAAGATATTTCACCCTTATTGAGCAGAGCCATGTCGTTGCACGAACTCGAAATATCTCCTACAATGTGAGTCGAAAGAATAATTGTTGTGTCGTTGCTACTGACTTGTGTGAGCAGATTACGGAAACGTATACGTTCCTCAGGGTCGAGACCGGTTGTTGGTTCATCAACGATAATAACTTTAGGTTCATGAATAAGTGCCTGTGCAATACCTAAACGTCGCTTCATACCTCCGGATAGCTTGGCCGCATATCGTTCACGTACTTCATATAAGCCCACTTGCTCAAGCATGTCGGCAACTGCCTGCTTGCGTTTCTTATTATCATTCATTCCCGAGAGTCGTGCTGCATAATCGAGGAACTCAATCACCTTATACTTGGCAAAAAAACGAAAGTCCTGAGGAAGATAACCTAGAATGCGCCTAACCTCGCGACGCTCCTTCAAAAGATTGCAACCATACATTTCAATTTCGCCCGAGGTCGGTTCCATGAGCGCCACCAATATGCGCATAAGTGTTGATTTGCCGGCACCATTAGGCCCCAACAAACCAAACATACCTGATGGAATCTCTAAATTAATATCCTTTAAAGCGTGATTACCATTAGGATATATTTTATTTAGATTTTTTATTATTATCGA
>JAFTTA010000013.1 GCA_017467015.1 Bacteroidaceae bacterium | reverse complement strand
CGAAAAAAAACTGTCAAAAAGTTGTGTAGATAAAAATAAAGCAGTACTTTTGCAGCGTTAAACGAGAAAGGTGACAGCGAATGTCGCTTTTTTGACGTAAATTCTTCCTTAGCTCAGTCGGTTAGAGCATCTGACTGTTAATCAGAGGGTCCTTGGTTCAAGTCCAAGAGGAAGAGCGAAAGAGCACTGCCATCGCAGCGCTCTTTTTGTTTCTTTTTGTATCTGTATAGGAATCCTGAATTATATAAATAAACAAAGAGGGTGACTTAAGTCACCCTCTTTGGAAACAGATAGCGGAAGCTGGGGGATTCGAACCCCCGGTACGGTAACCCGTACGGCAGTTTAGCAAACTGCTGGTTTCATCCACTCACCCAAACTTCCATTAGTTTGGCATCGTACCTGTTTTGCGATGCAAAGGTAGTACTATTTTTCTTCTTATGCAAGCCTCTGTGCGATTATTTTTACTAAAATTTGTATCTCCACGTTATTTGACTTATCTTCGCATTGTGTTCCTTGTTAATATACGCATATGGAGGTTGTAAGATATTGTTATGAGCGAAAAACCGAGTGGGATGCTTTTGTGCTTGCTGCAAAGAATTCTACATTCCTTTTTATGCGCGATTACATGGACTATCATTCCGATAGGTTCACCGACGCTTCTCTCATGTTCTACGATGAAGGACGGCTGCGTGCGCTTTTGCCTGCTAATTTGGGTAGTGACGGGGTGGTGGCGTCTCATGCCGGACTCACCTATGGTGGCTTCGTTTTGTCGGCTGATGTGCGTGGTGTTGAGGTGATTCGGATTTTTGAGACTGCGATGCAGTGGATGAAGCGTGAACTTGCGGCTACTGCTTTCATTTATAAACCATTGCCTTATATTTATAGCGCTGTTCCATCACAAGAGGATTTGTATGCGCTTTTCAAAATGGGGGCGCACCTTGTGGCTCGTTCGCTCTCTTCGGCTGTGAACAATGCTGCTCGTATTAATTTTTCCCAATTGCGCCGTCGCAAAGTGACAAAGGCGCTTAAAGAGGGTATCGATTGTGCTGCGTCAGGCGATTTTTCCTCATATTGGGCTATTCTCACAGATGTACTCGGCTCGGCTCATGGCTGTCGTCCTGTTCACTCGCTTGAAGAGATAGCTATGCTTGCCGCCCGTTTCCCCGAGAATATTAAACTCTATGCGGCTTCAAGAGCTGGTGTCATGCTTGCCGGATGTGTGGTGTATGAAACAAAGCATGTAGCTCACATTCAGTATATTGCAGCTTCACCTGAGGGCAAGGCTGTGGGTGCGCTCGATGCACTCTTCGACCATCTGTTTACCTGTGTGTATAGCAAAATTGATTATATAGATTTTGGTATCTCTACCGAGAATGGCGGCTCGTTACTCAACGAGGGGTTGCTCTTTCAGAAAGAGGGCTTTGGTGGTCGCGGTGTTGTTTACGATGTATATGAGGTGCTTTTATGATTACCTCTTGCTGTTCCAAAATTTGATATATTGCTCTGCTACGCGACGATGGTCGTGATGCTTTTTTACATACAGAAGGCTCTCCTTTTTCATCCGTTTTATATCTTCGGCAGGTGAAAGCACAAGCTTTTCCAATTTGTTGTAAACATCTTCCTCGTCGGGGATGACATTTACCATAGGGCGCAGATGGTGTTCGCCTAAAATGTCGTAGCACTCCTCTTCGGCGCCACCGACCACTATTTTCCCCTTGGCGAGTGCAAGCAGTGCGTTCATTCCCGGTGAGTAGCCATAAAGTTGGTCGAGAAGTACATCGCAACTGTTTATCATCTGCGAGTATTCTTCGAATGGTACATTTTCTGCTTTTAATATTTCGCATTTGTCGGGATACGTTTTATTTATGCGCAAAAGCGCATTTAGCATTATGTCTGTGCCTTTATATTGGTTGCGGCTCTTTTGTATACCGATGAAAAATCTCAGTTTGTTGTGTGCTTCATTTTGAGGAACAGCAATATTGCCGACATTTATAGGCATGGGGATGTATGTGAGTTTTTTGTCGTACCTCTCTTTGTATGCTGTGTGATATTCATACATGCCGGCTATGATGCCGTCGCAATCATCGGCAATCATGTAATTGAGCTTTTCTTTCGCTGTTCCTCCGCTCCAATCTGCTATCAGTTCGCGTGTGCTTTCATTGTCTACCGGCTTGCTTCCAATGTTGAAGTCGGAGTATCGGAATGATTTTCTGTCGGTGCCGGCCCTAACCCACAAAGCGTCCATGCCGAAAGCTCCTAAGAAAATTTTACCGTTGTGTCGACGCAGATATCTGTAGAATGGTGCGATGCGTTCTGCTTTCAGTTCGAGGAACATGGGGTTTATAAGTTGTACTATGTCATAGCCGCGCATCTTTGGCAGCAGGCTTATAGTGTCAAGCATGTATCTTATTCCGGCAAATGGCTGCCCGTCGTGGCGCACAAGTGAAATGTCGCGCTTGTAGTTCTTCCAAAAATCGCCGTTGCTGAGCACGCACACTTTGTGCCCTGCCTCGCGCAACCCCTCGGATAGTCCCCAGTGGAGGTTGCTGTATTCTCCTATGAGCAGAATTTTCATCTTTTTTGCGGTTTTTGTGATGGTAGCATGGCTCGCAGAATTTTTATGCCTGTCGTGCTGTTTGCCAATAAACGGAAAATAATGTATTTAGTCGAGTATGTAGCCCATGGTAAGGGGTATAATCCGAGCGATGTAAGCCTTGTCTCGCATAACTCTTCAATCTCTTCGGCACTGTAATTGTTGTAGTAGAGGTTCAGCAGGGTGTCCACTGTCAGCATCGTGATTTTTCTGTTCAGTGCTTTCCTTTGCAGAGGGGTGCATCGTTCCTGCTCGTCGAAACGAAATTTCACAACCCTTTCGAGCAGTGCGAAAAGATCGCTTATTCTCCTTAATTCGTGCAGAGGGTCGGTGCTTGATGTTATCGACCCGGGACGTATGTGGTAACGGTAGACAATGCGGTCGGTCTGTATAAGTTTGCCTCCGTGGTAGTGTATCTTTGTATTGAAGTCCTCGTCTTCGTGCAGTACCTTTTCTGTGAAGCGTATGTCGTGTTTTTCGGCTATTTCGCGTTTGAACAGATAGGCACATGGGCTGCCGTTGAGGTTGTTGCGCAGCATGAATTCTGCGCCACTTTTATATATTTTTGTTTTTGAGCGTTTGGCAGCTCTATTCTGCGGTGTGAACCCCGGAGGACATATCATGTAGTTGTGTTGCAGTATGTCGGCTTTGTGGCTTCTGATAGCTTCGAGACAGCCGGGTAGGCTGTCGGGCGCAAGAGCGTCGTCGGCGTCTATGAATTGGATATATTCCCCCTTCGCTTCGTTCAGTCCTATGTTGCGTGCCGCCCCGGGTCCTGCGTGTGTGGCAATTATCAATTTCTTGTTTGGCAATTCTGCCGTTTTTTCCGACCAAATGGGTGGTTCTTTAGAACCATCATCGACGAGTATAATTTCATAATCAGCCGGGGTTATCCCTTGCGCAACGATGCTGTCAAGGCACCGATGCAACTCTTTTGTGGGTAGGTTGTAATGTGGGATTATGAATGATACAAACATGGTGGTTGCTTTTTAACACAGTTTCTTGTGTAGCAGGGCGGTGAGTGTGCAGTGGGTTTTTGCTCCCATCAGTGCAAATGTTGTGAATTTCAATTTACGTAGTAGGGGTATTCCCATTTTGAAGAGGGTCTTCAGGCCTATGCCCTCGCCTCGCAGCAGTTCGAAAGCCTTGTTCCTCTCCTCTTTTTTGCCATCGGAGCATCTTAGCAGGTCGGTGAGGTTGTCTATGGCTTTCAGTAGTATTTCGTTTGCCTCTTCAGTCATCTTGTAGTCATTTTTAACCTTTTTGTAGAGTATAACAAGGTTTTTGTAGAGGCAGTATTGCGACTTGAATGAGTAGCTGCGTGTTATGCCGTCATCGTGGGCGTAATAGTAGTATATTCCGCCGTCGGAGTAATATACATTGTCGCAGTTTTCGTAGAGTGTGGGGGTAACGAGCACATCCTCAAAGACTTCTCCCTCGGGGTATCTTGTGAAAAAGAACATGTCGGCACGATATATCTTGTTCCATGCATAGCAATGTTCGTAGGCTTTACGCTTGATGTAGTCGACAAAAATATTCTTGTTGCCGGAGACCTTTTCGGCGTTGAAGGTGAGTATGTGGCTGCGTGGTGATTCGTAGTGTACGTTTACGGGGAACTCCAGAATGTCAATGTCGGGGTTAGCCTGCAGTATACGCATGTTATAGTAGTAGGTGCCCGATGCCACGGTGTCGTCTCCGTCGACAAATGTTATGTATTCGCCCTGTGCCACTGCCAATCCGGCATTGCGCGCCGAGGATAGTCCGCCGTTTTTCTTGTGTATGACCTTCACCTTGTCGCACTCTTGTGCGTAGCGGTCGCAAATGGCTCCACAACTATCGGGCGACCCGTCGTCGACGAGTATAAGCTCAAAGTCGGTATAGGTTTGCATCAAAATACTTTCGATGCAACTTTGTATGTGTCGGCGCACTTTATATACCGGTACTATGATGCTTAGTTTCATTGTTTCTTTGCAATTTTCTTGTGTGCTGTAGCTATAACTGCAAAGATAATGTTTTATGTTGAACTATTCTAAGAAGTTTCTAAAAAATATATTTCTTGTTGAGAAGCTGTTTAAATTTCTTTCGAAAAAAATGATTACATTGACCGCGAGTTGTGCTTGCCTTTTTATGCTCTTTTTTGTCTGTTTTCCCCTTTTCCGCAGTTACATAGCCCGCTATGCGCCTTTGAAAAATGAAAAAACATCCTAAAAAAGAGCTATAAAAATTT
>JAFTTA010000155.1 GCA_017467015.1 Bacteroidaceae bacterium | reverse complement strand
CACTGACGGGCAAGCACATCAAGCTGCGTACCACATGTTCCTTTGGGGAATTTTGCCATGGCAAGTGATATATGTCCGCGAAGCACACGGGTGTAATCCTCTTTCTCTTCTCGGGTAAGTTCGCCCAAAGGAATGGTACGGGTTATATCGGTTGTTCCACAATTGTACTGACCACCACAATCGAGCAAAAGGAAGCCACGCGTCTCCAGATTTTTGTCGCTCTCAGGAGTAGGTTCATAATGCACAATGGCTGCATGGTCGCCATAGGCTGAGATTGTAGCAAAACTAAGCCCACGGAAATGTTCCGACTCGCTGCGCAACTCAGTCAATTTTCTGTCCACACTAAGTTCCGTAAGAGCCTCAGTTTTTACGGAACTTTGCAACCAATAGAGCAACTTCACCATCGCCTTGCCCTCTTCGAGCATGGCACATTCAAAGCCTGCAATCTCTGTTTCATTCTTAACAGCTTTCATTGCTGCTACAGGAGATGGCTGGCGCAATATCTCGCAATTCTTTGCAGCCTCGACAACGGCATAGCAACATTTTGCAGGATTGAGCAACAGACGACCGTCATACACAGCCAGAGCAGGGAAGAAACCTGCATATACATCAAGAGAGATGCCTTCAGTTGCCAGATACCCCTTCACCTCATCTGATATTTTCTCGGGATTGACAAACAGAGTAGCATCCTCTTTTGTCACCAACATATATGATACGAGCACCGGATTATACTCAACATCCTCGCCACGCAGATTGGTGAGCCAGGCAATCTCGTCGAGCATAGTAACAGCCATGGCATCTGCTCCAACAGCAACAAGTTCTTTCCGAAGAGCAGCTATTTTGTCACGCGCAGCAATGCCCACACTTTCCAGAGGCATAACTTCAGCCTTGCTCAAAGGCACTGCAGGACGATCTTTCCACAACACCTCAAAAGCATCATGCGTTGCATCTATTTTTATGCCCTTTGCGGTAAATGAGCCCTGCCACGCCTCTATGTCGAGCACCGAGCACACTTTACCATCCACAGCCACCACATCGCCACCATTCAATTTATCCATGAGCCACGCAATGATTGTAGGAGTGCCCTCGGCACCATCTTTCATCAAAGCAATGCCCGTACCATGCAACGCCTCTTCGGCTGCAAGCCAATATCTTGAGTCGGTCCACAGCGCAGCATCTTCAAGTGTAACAACAGCCGTTCCAGCCGAGCCGTCAAAACCGGTTATCCACTCACGGGTTTTCCAGCAATCGGCAACATATTCACTGCTGTGAGGGTCACTACTGGGAACTATATAAGCCGAAAGAGAATTTGCACGCATATACTCGCGCAATGCTGAAATTCTGTCTACAATAAGGTTATTCATAATATTCTGCACGTTTATTTAATCCAAAAATCAAAGATGTTGCAAGTTATGAAAAATATCTCATTATCACAAAAAAGAGGAGAAAAAGCAATACAAGATTCCTTAATTAAACCTTAATGGGCTGCGCCAAAACTGTATTTGGCGCAGCCCATTAAGGTTTATCATATTACTTAGGTTAAATCATACCTTTGCGTTTCAGTTTTCTTTTACGTTTGGATTTTTTCTTAATTCCGTCATCCATATTTTCTGCATCAACAAACTTTCCATGCTCACGAATTACCTTGAAATTGATGGGAATTGTAAGCTGTGAACGCATACGCAAACCATTTTTCGTTCCGGGTTCCCACTTAGGCATATTCATGACAACGCGAAGTGCCTCAACATCGAGTGATGGAGCTACAGATTTTATTACACGTGCATTTGTAATCATACCGTTACGCTCCACCATGAATTCAACGATAACTTCGCCGGTCTGCTCCATTTCCATGGCCTCGCGAGGATATCTTGTGTTTTGCAGAAGATAGTCAATAAGTGCCTCTTGACCACCTTTGAATTGTGCCATTACAATAACATCCTCTTTTTTCTTTTTCTGTGCGCATATTGTCAGCGGTTGCACAGCAAACAACAATGTTACAAGTAATAAAATATATTTTCTCATGGTAAAATTATTTACATTTTGTAAAACTTTGCAAAGTTAGCAAAATTACACAGAACATATTGTTTTTTAACAGAGATTAGCAACTAACTAATGTTAAAAGCATAAAAAAGTATGTTTTATTGATAAACAAAAGAGATTTCCGCGGAAATCTCTTTTGTTTATCATTGTTTTTTCTTGAACTCAGCGTCAAACTGTCTCATGGCCTCACCGCCCTCGGTGCAAGCACACGGACCTGAAATACATCCTCCGGGACAAGACATCACCTCTATCATGCGTGTGGGGCATTTACCGGTTTTTGCATAACCTCGCAGAAGTGCGATATTCTTTTTGTTAAGGTCGGCAATGACAGTACCCTGTAATGTGGGGTCGCCTATCTTGTTCTTAACGGCAGTGAACACACCCATTGTCTTGGCATATCCATATGAATCTTTACTTGCAACCTCAGTAGGAGAATAAGGCTGAGAAGAATCTATATCAATATCCATGCCTTTAATCACAGCATCGAGTTCGCGGAATGTCCACACGAAATCGACATTAGCATCTTCGCGACCTTCGGCTTTCTTTGAAGCACAAGGAGCAATAAAGACGGTTATTCCATCGGGATGCTTTTGTTTGGCATACTCAGCGGTGTAGTGCATGGGTGAGCCTGTGCTCGAAATATACTTCATAAGGTCGGGTATATGTTTACGAGCAAGATTAACATATGCAGGGCAACAACTTGTTGTCATAAAAGGAGCTCCCTCCTCTATTTTCTCCACAAGCTCGGCAGACTCGCGACGAGTAGTCTCCTCTGCGCCATAAGCAACCTCTATGACATCGTCGAAACCCACAGCCTTCAATGCTCCGAACACCTGTTCAATGGGTTTGCCAAACTGCGCAAGCACAGCAGGAGCAACCATAGCAATAAGTTTTTTACCATCGCGTATGCGGTTCAGAACATCAAACACGGCGCAATTATCAAAGATAGCACCAAAGGGACATGCATTCAAACATTTTCCGCAATAGATACATTTTGCAGGGTCGATGTGCTCCACGCCATATTCATCCTTTGAAATAGCCTTGACAGGGCAAGCCTCCTCGCAAGGAACTGGGATGTAAACAATAGCATGATAGGGACACACCTGATGACATTTTCCACAACTGATACATTTGTCGTGGTCGATGAATGCCTTACCATCACGATCGTACGAGATAGCATCTTTGGGACAATTATTGTAGCATGGACGTGCAGCACAACCGCGACAGAGGTTGGAAACCTCATAATTTATTTTCACGCACGAAGAGCAAGCCTCGTCCATCACACTCAAAATGCTTTTATCAGGGTCGATATTCTCGCGTTCGAACATACGCTGCGCATAGCTCGACAATGATGCAGTTTCGTCAACCTCGTCTGTCATGTCAAAGCCCAACATCGCCATTGTCTTATATTTGGTGACGGCACGCTCTTTGTGAATACAACAGCGTCCCAGAGGTTTCTGTTTGCGTGGGTGCATTTCAATGGGTAAACGGTCAATATCCTCGACCATTTTATTCTCTTTCCACATCTTCACCAACTGCGCCAATAGACGATAGCGCACAAACATCATATTATTATTGTATGCCATAATTTTAAATTTTGCCGTAAAAGTAATAAAAAAGAGCTAAATTTTGTAATTTTGCATAAAGAATTAATCATCTTCTATGGACAAATGCGAAAAAACTCTCCTGATTAACGATTTTGCAAACAAAAAGTTTGTTGAACGCACAGAGTGGCGTGAATTGCTGACTAATCTTGATGAGGATGAGAGAAAAGCGCTTTTACAACTATCGGCAGAAACGGCCACGCAAAATTTCGGTAAAGGCATATTCGTTCGCGGGCTCATAGAGATTAGTTCATATTGCCGCAACAACTGCTACTACTGCGGACTGCGTTGCAGCAATGCCACAGCAGAGCGTTATCGTCTTTCAAAGGAGGAGATACTCGAGTGTTGCCACCATGGAGCACGATTAGGGTTCAATACATTTGTGTTGCAAGGTGGTGAGGATGCAAAACAGAGCGATGAGTGGATTGCCGAAGTGGTGAGAGAGATACGCACGCACTACCCCGAAAAAGCCGTTACACTTTCCGTTGGCGAAAGAAGCGCGGAAGGCTACAGACTTTTTCGCAAAGCAGGTGCCGACAGGTATCTGCTGCGACACGAGACACGCAACGACGAACACTATGCCACATTGCACCCTGCAAACATGAACCCTGCCAAACGTCGCGAATGTCTGCGCACGCTGAAAGCGGAAGGTTTCCAGACGGGAGCCGGCATGATGATAGGCTCGCCCGGACAAACTGTCGAGCACCTGATTGATGACCTTATCTACCTCGAAGAGTTGCAACCTGAGATGATAGGCATAGGACCATTCATTCCTGCATCGGGCACGCCATTTGCCCAAGAGCCACAAGGGAGCATCGACACCACCCTGCTGATGATTGCCCTGCTGCGTCTGAGACATCCGCGCGCACTCATCCCGGCAACAACAGCCCTTGCCACCCTTAGCAACGACGGTCGCAAGAGAGCCATCCTTGCCGGAGCAAATGTGGTGATGCCCAACCTCTCTCCCATAGATGTGAGAAAGAAATACTCCATCTACAACAACAAGGCAACAACAGGAAACGAAGCGGCAGAAGCACTTGAAAAATTGGAACAAGAACTTAACAGCATCGGTTATCATATAGATTACAGCCGAGGCGACTACAAATAACAAGACAAAGATGTACAACGTAAAATCGACCATAGCAGAAGAGTTCATACACAATGGCGAGATATGCGAGACAATGGCATACGCTCAAGCCAACAAGGACAATCGTGAACTCATAAAAAACATTCTGACAAAAGCAGCAGAAGGCAAAGGAGTAACACACCGCGAGGCAGCCGTTCTTTTAGAGTGCGACCAGCCCGACCTTATCGAGGAGATGTACAGCCTTGCACGCGACATAAAAAAACGTTTCTATGGCAACCGCATAGTAATGTTTGCGCCACTCTATCTGTCGAACTACTGCGTAAACGGATGCGTATACTGCACCTACCACGCAAAAAACAAGAATATCCGTCGCAAGAAGCTCTCACAGGAGGAGATACGGCAGGAGGTTATCGCCCTGCAGGACATGGGACACAAACGACTCGCCCTCGAAGCAGGCGAGCATCCGCTGTACAATCCCATTGAGTATATTCTCGAAAGCATAAAGACCATTTACAGCATTAAGCACAAGAATGGAGCCATACGCCGCGTAAATGTAAACATCGCAGCCACTACCGTCGAGAATTACCGCAAATTGAAGGATGCAGGCATCGGAACATATATACTTTTCCAAGAAACATACAACAAGACCAACTACGAAGCACTGCACCCCACAGGCCCCAAGAAGGACTATGCCTACCACACAGAGGCAATGGACAGAGCCATGCAGGGAGGCATCGACGACGTGGGAATCGGAGTCCTCTTCGGCCTCGAGACCTATCGCTACGACTTTATCGGCCTGCTGATGCACGCCGAGCACCTCGAAGCAACATACGGCGTAGGGCCCCATACAATCAGCGTGCCCCGTCTGTGCATGGCAGACGACATCGACACTGCCGACTTCAAGAACTGTGTACCCGATGAAATATTCTACCGCATAGTGGCAATCATCAGAATAGCCGTACCCTACACCGGAATGATAATATCCACACGCGAGAGCGCCAAGAGCCGCGAAAAGGTATTGGAGCTGGGTATATCGCAGATAAGCGGCGGCTCACGCACCAGCGTGGGAGGCTACGTTACCGAAGAGAGCGAAGAGGAAAACTCCGCACAGTTCGATCTATCAGACCGTCGAACCCTTGACGAAATAGTCGGCTGGTTGCTCGACCTCGACCACATACCAAGTTTCTGCACAGCCTGCTACCGCGAAGGACGCACCGGCGACCGCTTCATGTCGCTGCTGAAGAGCGGACAGATAGCCAACTGCTGTCTGCCCAACGCACTGCTCACCCTCAAAGAATACCTCAAAGACTATGCGTCGCCCGAAACGGCAGTAAAAGGCGAAGCAATGATAAAACGCCTGCTGGCGGACATCCCCAACGAAAAGGCACGTGCCACAGCAGCGAAATACCTCGACGCCATAGACTCGGGAAAGAGAGATTTCAGATTTTAACGACATGAACCAGACAGCACGCTCAAACCGCTACCACATAGGTATTTTCGGTCGTCGCAACGCCGGAAAATCGTCACTTGTAAACGCCCTCACAGGGCAAGAGGTCTCCATAGTCTCAGACATCGCAGGCACCACCACCGACACAGTGTGGAAGAACATTGAACTGCCCGGCATAGGAGCAGCCGTGCTTGCCGACACAGCCGGCTATGACGACAATGGAGCACTCGGAGAGAAACGCGTGGAGCGCACACGGCAGTCGGCATCGCGCATAGACCTTGCCCTGATGCTACTCACCGACATGCCCGACGAGGCAACATACGAAAAGGAGTGGTTGCAGCATTTTGCGTCGCTAAACATCCCGGTCGTCTGCCTCATGGGTAAAAGCGACAACAGCAACGCCACGGAACAGCAAAGAGCATGGAAAGAGACACTCGGATGCAACATTCAGCCCATCTCGGCAAAGACAAGAGAAGGCGTGAAAGAACTGCTGGAAGCCATGGCTGCAATATACAAAAGCGGTGATAACATCAACGACATTACCCACTCACTCGTGAAAGAGGGAGACATCGTAGTACTGGTGATGCCACAAGATGCCCAAGCCCCACAAGGCAGACTTATACAGCCACAGGTGCAGACACTTCGCAATCTGCTCGACAAACAATGCCTTGCTATGTGCTGCACGCCCGAACATCTGCCTGACATGCTCGCCTCACTCACCGCACCTCCCAAGCTCATAATCACCGATTCACAAGTATTTGCACAGGTGGAGAAACTCACTCCAAAAGAGAGCCTTCTGACATCATTTTCAATACTCATGGCGCGACACAAAGGCGACATAGAAACATTTCGTGCCGGTGCCGCAAAACTGCTCTCATTACCCTCCGATGGGCACATTCTCATAGCAGAAGCATGCAGCCATATTCCGCAAAACGAGGATATAGGACGTGTGAAACTGCCACGACTGCTACGCAAGAAATTCGGCGAGGACATTAAGATAGATATTGTCTCGGGCAATGATTTTCCCGACGACCTTACGTCGTATGATGTTATTATTCATTGCGGAGCTTGTATGTTCACCCGACGTCATGTGCTTACACGCATCAGACAAGCAAAGGCGCAAAATATTGCAATTACTAATTATGGTATTGCCATTGCTGCATTGACGGGTATTCTCGACAAGGTGGAAATATAATATGTTCCAATTATAATTATTGAGGAGAACTTTTTCCTTAATAATGTTTATATTATAGTCTAATTGTATTTATCTTAGTTTTTACCCTTATAATTTTATTGCAATCCGTAAACTCCTTGTTTCTATTATGTTCTTTTGCCGGGCAAAAGAACTAAAAACGTGCCAGTTAGTATAATATCACCATTGTAAACAAATGCTATTCATTGTCAGGTTCATTGCTTCATTGGTGCGCATTAAGCTTTTAGGCAGACGGCGTCAATGACAGTAAAGATTTAACAACCTATTGTCCTCAATAATTATAATAAATTT
>JAFTTA010000154.1 GCA_017467015.1 Bacteroidaceae bacterium | reverse complement strand
TCAACGAGAGCCTCTTGGATGATACCGTTCTTGATGTTCAATGAGAGCTTGCATGCACCCTGCTGAGGAGCGCACCAGCCAATACCGTGTGTGAAACCTGAGATGTCTACAATCTCTTTGGCTTTCACCCATTTACCCTCTTCGGGGATGGGTGCGGGACCGTGGTTAGGACCCTTCTTAACAACACACATGTTTTCTACTTCGTGTGAATAAACCATAATGATTAATATTTAGTTGGGTGTTTTTCCAGTTGCAAATTTAATGTTTTTATTGGAATATCGCTTAATGTTTATGAATTAATTTGTGTGTGTGCCCAAATAATATTCCTTTTGCCTATGCTTTTATATCAGCGAACCGCGGAACAGACAACTTGTTCCGCGGTTCGCTGATATTATTGTTAACCGTGAGTGGGTTTTATCTGATGATGAATTTTACGGTTTTATTAAGTTTGTTGCCTGTTACGTTCAGAAGGTATATCCCGGGAGTGAACTCGCTTGTCTGAATGGTGTTTACTTTGTTCTCACCCATGAGTGTGCCTTCTGTCTCTTTCTGCCCGGTGATGTTGATGATGCTGTAGTTGGCATCGTTGCTGCCGCTTATCATCACTTCGATATATCCGTTGCTCGAATTATTGTTAAGGCTTACTTTTGTTTCGCTCTCTGTTACTCCGGCAATGTTTGTTGAGTTTTTGGCTGTGAATTTGAATTCGTCACCATAGTATGTCTTGCCTTTGTACACGGCGTAGGGCTTGGCTGTGTACTCTTTGTTCTCTGTGAGGCTTGTGACCTCTACCTTGCCGTTGTCGTCGGCTGTGTACTTTGTGCCGTCAATGACAATGCCTGTTTCGGTGGGGATATATAAGCCCTCTTCTTCGCCTGTGATTTTAGCTGTGAATGATGTGGCTGTGATTACGCTCTCTTCACATGTTACCTGCGGGTTTCTTGCTTTGAGCTTGATGATTTCTGCAAGGTCCTCGCCGTCGATGTTGTAGTTGATTACATATTCACATGTCTCGCCGGGGTTCATGCCGTCCCATGAGAATGCGCCTGTCTCTTCGTCGGCAAATATCTCCACACCGTGAGTGATGACGCTTGAGAACTCGAACATGGGGGCGTTGGGCAATGAGTAGTACTCTGTCTTTTCGAGACGGAACGCTGTGGTTGTTATTGTGGATACGTCTATAAGATAGTAGTCCTGCTCTATGCTTTTGGCTGTTCCTTTCCATATCTCCATTATCTTTTGCAGCGATGCTTCGGGTGCAAAGACAGGAGTGGTGGTGCTCACGTTGCCGAGGAATGAGTAGCTCTCCATTGCTCCCAGCATGAATATGCCGATGTTACTGCCCTTAAATGCATCGTCGGCAATGGTTGTGACATTGTCGGGGATGATAAGCGATGTCATGTTGTTGCTGCCGAATGCCTCGGAGCCAATCTTTGTTATGAGTCCCGAAATGTTGATGTAGCTGATGCCTTTGCATCCATAGAATGCTTTGTCACCAATAGATGTCACGCGGTAGTACTCATTGTTGTATTTGAACTTTGTGGGCAACTCAATTTCTCCCGAATAGGTGTTGTTCTCGGGAGTGTCACCGGTGTATGTCACAGATGCAGTTTTGCTGCTCTCGTCGAGGATGTAGTGGATGCCGTTGTACTCGAAGCCATTGGCAAATGTGGAGAGGGTGAGCATTGCAGCAGCTGTGAAAAGTGTGATTTTGTGTAGAAAGTGTTTCATACGCTATCTTTTTTTATTGTTTGTATTCTTTTTTGTTTGTTGTCTATAATTTATAATTATGCTAATCTACATAATATGCTGCAAATATATAATAAAGTTGTCGTTGGTGAAAGGGAATTTTTGATAATCTTTATTTTTTATGATAAATTATGCTTTATAAATAATTGTATTCACTTGTTGGGTTTATCATATGGTTTTTTCTTCTTATCTTTGCGCTTGATAAGGCTGAAAGGCTTACTTTGTGTTTTAGGATTTTAAATTTATATTTTCAATGAAAAGAGGTTTTCTTTTTCTATCTGTTGTTCTTGTGGTTTTGATGTTCGCTACAATGTCGTGCGACAAGGCACATTCTACTTCGGATGGTTCCATTCAGGGGATTTATACAGTTTATGGCAATGGCTTGATGCCAGAGCAGACAGATACTTTCTATGCGGTTTCCAATATGAAAGATTTCGATCTTGAGCATGGCGATAGGGCGATTATTACATTAGGATACGAAATTGATAATCTGATGGGTGCGGGCTTTGCAAAGTGGTATATTAAGTCGGTTGACAAAATGATCAATACTATGCCGCTTACTCCCTTGCAGAGTGTTGATACCGTTCTTTATTCATCAGGCATTGCGGGTGTTGGTGATTTCCCCATGTATGGTTCGCATTGGATGTGGAAAAAATTTCAGTCTGTTTATGTAGGCTACTATGGCAATGGCAATGAGGGCGATTTCAAACTTTCACCTGTGAAGATGTCGGGTGATACGCTCTGTTTTGTGCTCAATTCCAAATTTGTTGCAGGCGACGTGCCTACTGCACAACTGCTTTCGTTTGACATTTCCAATGCTGTTTCGATGTTGTCGTCAACAGACGCTGCTAAATTGTTGTCGCTCGACTCCATCTGCACCAAGATTACCACTAAGGTGGATATGGTTGCGTCGGACAAGGTACTTAACCTGAGCATTGGTGGCGGAAAGTATAAGAAACAGTTTTGATTTCATTAGATACGTAACAGATGAATAATTATAAGAGGTTGTTCAATAATGTGATGCAGCTGCTGGGGCATCCGGCAAGAACATGGCTGCATGTGTTTCACAGGGGTAGCAAGGGGGTTATGCTCGGTGAATTTCTCTATCCTCTTATAATGTTGTGTGGAACAGCGTTTTTTGTAGGACGCATATTCAGCAATGGAATAGGGTGGGAAAGCATATATTCAGGAATAATCAATGCAGCCTTGCGCTCGCTGTCGCTGCTATTTACATATTATATATTGACATATGTGCTTTCGTTCTTTACAGCAAAATATACATCCAATGAATATCCGCGCGATTTGATTGATGTTTTTACAGGTTATTCGATGGTTGTTATTTTAGGGTTGGATATATGTCTCGGACTTTTTCCGGAGATGCGTATCCTTGCTTTTATCGCACAGTTTTACACCTTGAAGATTGTTTGGGATGGCGCTGCCGTGTTGCTGAAGATTGACGAAGAGCGTCGACTGGGATACACCATGGTGGTCTCCGTTTTTATAATTATTATGCCTGCTGTTATTGGTAAAATTGTGGGTATGCTTTCGATTGTGTTAAGATAAGAATGGATAAAAGAAAGGTTTCTATAAACATAAAGAACAAACGTGCCACGTTTGACTATGTAATAACTGATACATATACGGCGGGCATTGTGCTGACGGGCACTGAAATTAAATCCATCCGTTTGGGTAAGGCTAGTCTTGTAGATACTTATTGTGTGTTTACAGGCGATGAACTTTGGGTGAAAAATATGTATGTTGCCGAATATTTCTATGGCTCTTACAATAATCACACAGCGCGTCGCGACCGTAAGCTGTTGCTCGAACGCAAGGAGCTTCGTAAATTGAAGCAGTCGGTAAAAAATCCTGGTTTCACCATTGTGCCCACGCGCCTGTTTATAAATGAGCGAGGGCTTGCCAAACTGGTCATAGCGCTGGCACGAGGAAAGCATGAGTATGACAAGCGCGAGAGCATCAAGGAGCGTGACGATAAACGCGAAATGGACAGAATAAAAAGACATTATTAATAACAAATAAGAATATAGTCGGATTTACACTCCGACTATTTTGCATATTATGACACTTCAAGAGGTTTTAAAAGAGAGGATATTGATTCTCGATGGTGCAATGGGCACAATGATTCAGCGTTACGGGTTGCAGGAAGATGATTTTCGCGGTGAACGTTTCGCTTCGCATCCAGTACAATTGAAAGGCAACAACGACATTTTGGTGCTCACACGCCCCGATGTCATTGAGGCTATTCATGAAAAATATCTGGTAGCAGGTGCCGACATTATAGAAACAAATACATTCAATTCCACAAGGATTTCGCAGTCGGAGTATAAGACAGAAAACCTTTGTCGCGAGATGAACAGCGCTGCTGTGCGCTTGGCTCGACGCCTTGCCGATAAATATTCCACACCCGAAAAACCGCGTGTTGTGGTAGGTTCAGTGGGCCCTACCAGCCGCACATGCTCTATAAGTCCCGATGTGGAAAATCCTGCTAGTCGAAATATGACATTCGACGAACTTGCCGATGCATATAGCGAGCAGATGGAGGTAATGATAACAGAAGGTGTGGATGCACTGCTCATCGAGACAATCTTCGATACTCTCAATGCTAAGGCAGCCATCTATTCAGCCGAAACAACTATGGCTCGTTTGGACAAGAAAGTGCCTATCATGTTGTCGATGACCGTGGCTGATGCAGGCGGTCGCACTCTCTCTGGACAGACAATTGAGGCTTTTGTGACATCGGTAGTTCGCGAAGGGGTGTTGTCAGTGGGTCTCAACTGCTCATTCGGCGCTTCTCAGATGAAACCATTTATAAAGCGTCTTGCCGAAACAGCTCCTTGTTATATAAGTGCTTATCCCAATGCAGGGTTGCCCAATGAATTTGGACAGTACGATCAAAATCCCGAAGAGATGGCAATGCAGGTGAAAGAGTATATAGATGAGGGGTTGGTTAACATCATTGGCGGATGTTGCGGAACAACGGATGAATATATTGCTTGTTTCCCTGCTTTGGTCAATGGCAAAGAACCTCACAAGCCTGTATCAGCATCGACTGATTTGTGGCTTGCCGGTCTTGAGAGATTGGTGGTAAGCCCAAAGATGAATTTTATAAATATAGGTGAGAGGTGTAATGTTGCAGGCTCTCGCAAATTTTTAAGACTCATAAACGAGAAGAATTACAACGAAGCATTGAGCGTGGCACGCCGTCAGGTTGAGGATGGTGCTCAGGTGCTCGATGTAAACATTGATGATGGTTTGCTCGACACAAAAGCCGAGATTATTAATTTTCTTAATCTGCTTGGCAGTGAACCCGAAATTGCCCGTGTACCAGTGATGGTCGACTCCTCGGATTGGGAGGTTATCAGTGCCGGACTGAAGTGTTTGCAGGGTAGGGCTATCGTAAATTCAATATCGCTGAAAGAGGGTGAGCAACTCTTTCTTGCTCGTGCTGCCGAAGCCAAACGACTTGGCGCAGCAGTGGTTGTGATGGCTTTCGACGAGAACGGACAGGCTACAACTTATGAGAGAAAAGTAGAGGTATGTGCCCGTGCCTATAAATTGCTGACTGAAAAGGTGGGCTTTCTTTCAAACGAGATTATTTTCGACCCAAACATCCTTGCAATAGCAACGGGTATAGAGGAACATGCGACATACGGACTGGATTTCATCCGTGCTTGCGAATGGATAAAGAAAAATTTGCCCGGCACTCATATAAGTGGTGGTGTAAGCAACTTGTCGTTCTCGTTCCGAGGCAACAACTATGTGCGCGAGGCGCTTCATGCGGTGTTCCTTTATCATGCAATAGCTGCGGGCATGGATATGGGCATAGTCAATCCTCAGACTTCTGTTCAGTATGAGGATATCCCTGAAGATATTCGCACGGCGATGGAAGATGTCATTCTTAACCGCAATGCCGATGCTACGGAGCGTCTTATTGAGCTTGCCGCTACCTTGAAAGAGAAGAGTATGGGTACTTCGCATGCTACTGACGATGCTTGGCGCACTGCTTCCGTTGAGGAGCGTTTGAAAACTGCACTTCTCAAAGGATTGGGCGATTATCTCGACGAAGATATAGCCGAGGCTGTCGAGAAGTATCATACTGCGGTAAATGTCATTGGCGGCCCTCTGATGGATGGTATGGGATATGTGGGTAAACTGTTTGGCGAAGGCAAACTCTTCTTGCCTCAGGTGGTCAAGACTGCGCGTATAATGAAGCAGGCTGTGACTATTCTGCAACCGCTCATAGAGCAACAGCGCACTTCTTCTTTGAAACCGGCAGGCAAAGTGCTTATTGCCACTGTGAAGGGCGACGTGCATGATATAGGTAAAAATATAGCTGCTGTTGTTATGGGTTGCAATGGTTACGATGTAATAGATTTAGGTGTGATGGTTCCTGCTGAGGATGTTGTGGAAGAGGCACGTAAAAATAATGTCGACATGATAGCGTTGAGTGGATTGATTACTCCGTCACTCGAAGAGATGATAAATGTTGTCAAGGAACTGCAGAAAACCGGCATGGATATTCCGGTGATGATTGCAGGTGCCACTACGAGTGCATTGCACACTGCTCTGAAGATAGCTCCTGCCTATGATGCTCCTGTAATTCATGTGAAAGATGTTTCACAGAATGTGATGGTGGCTGCCGAACTTATGGGAGGCGAAGAACGTAAGGCATGTTTTGTCGACAAACTTCGTAAGGAGCAGCAACGTTTGAGAAATGAGGCCGCTTCGCGCGAGTCGGTGACGCTGAAATCGCTTGACGAGGCCCGCAAGAACCGTCTCGACCTCTTCTCCGAAGATTCGCATAAACACCCGTCGGGATGCGATTGTGGTTGTTGCTGATAAATGTAAAAAACTGTTTGAATTTTATAGCCACGGCGAAACAAACATTCGTATTCAAAAGGAAAATATATTTAGAAATTTATAAAACTTCTAATACAAGTATAGACTGAAATATGAAGACTGATTTAGTCAATGGATTGACAAGTAAAGAGGTGGAAGAGAGTCGCCGAGTCAACGGAGCCAACATACTTACACCACCCGAAAAAGTTTCGTTGTGGAAACAGTTTCTCGAAAAATTTGAGGACCCAATAATAAGAATTCTATTATTGGCGTGGTTGCTATCTATGATAATTTCGGCGGTACATTGCTGGGGACCCGAACATGCCGGCTTCTCGGCTTTCCTCGAGCCATTGGGAATATTTTTTGCAATAGTTCTGGCAAGTACCATTGGTTTTGTTTTCGAAGTCAAGGCAGCACGCGCTTTCGATGTGTTGAATACTGTCAACGACGATGTGCAAGTAACAGTGAAACGCGATGGTAAAGTGCAGCAGGTATCTCGCAAAGATGTTGTCGTTGGCGATATTGTGCTGTTGAATACAGGCGACGAAGTGCCTGCCGATGGTCTGTTGCTCGAGACAACTTCGTTGCAGATAAACGAGTCGACACTCACCGGCGAGCCTGTGGTCGACAAAACTACCGTTGAGGCTGATTTCGACTCCGAAGCAACTTATCCCTCAAATAAGGCTATGCGTAGTACCACTGTAGTCGATGGGTATGGTACAATGGTTGTGGAACTTGTAGGCGATGCCACGGAGTATGGCAAGGTACATCGTGGTTCGCTCATAGATAACAATCTCGACACGCCATTGCAGATACAACTTAAGAAACTTGCAGGGCTTATAAGCAAGGCAGGATATGCTGTGGCTTTTCTTACATTCGCATTGTTGACTGTGAAAGGCTTCCTAGCAATGGGTGAGATGAATGCCATGAACATTATCTCAGAACTGCTCAATAACTTCATGATAGCTGTTACGCTGATTGTTGTCTCTGTGCCGGAAGGATTACCCATGAGTGTTACTCTTAGTCTTGCGCTAAGTATGAACCGTATGCTTAAGACCAATAATCTTGTTCGTAAGATGCATGCTTGTGAGACAATGGGTGCAGCTACGGTTATATGTACAGACAAGACAGGTACTCTGACACAGAATCGCATGCAGGTGCATGAGGTATCTTTCTATTCTCTTGCATCGGGTATGCTCGATGGCAGCGAACAGGGTGTGCTGATTAAAGAGGGAATAGCCGTAAACTCTACTGCCAATCTTAATAAAGAGGGTGGTGAGGTGAAAACAATAGGTAATCCCACCGAGGCGGCGCTCCTTTTATGGCTCGATGCTCAGGGCGAGGACTATGCAGCATTGCGCAGCGAAGCTGTCGTTGTAAGTCAGTTGACATTCTCCACCGAGCGTAAATATATGGCTACTGTGGTCGACTCGCCTTTGCTTGGCAAAAAAATACTTTATGTCAAAGGTGCTCCCGAGATTATCCTTTCCATATGCGAAACGGTACGTACCGAAGAGGGCTTTGTGGATGGTGCAGAGCGTCGTTCTTCTATCGAACAGCAACTGTTGGGCTATCAGAACATGGCGATGCGTACCCTTGGTTTTGCATATAAGATACTTGAAAAGGGTGACAACGATGCACCGTTTGTCGATGGCCGTCTTAAAGTCGATGGGCTTTCATTCTTAGGTGTTGCCGCAATCTCCGACCCTGTGCGTGCCGATGTTCCCGACGCAGTGCAGACATGTCTCTCGGCCGGTGTAGATGTGAAAATTGTTACTGGCGACACTCCAGGAACGGCTCGCGAGATTGGTCGTCAGATTGGCATATGGTCGGCTGATACTCCTGCCGAATCTCTTATAACCGGTCCCGACTTCGAGGCTCTTAGCGATGAAGAGGCTTTCAAACGCGTCATGGGATTGAAGATTATGTGCCGTGCGCGTCCTATGGACAAGCAACGCTTGGTGCGTCTGTTGCAAGAGAATAATGCCGTGGTGGCAGTCACAGGCGATGGCACCAACGATGCTCCGGCACTGAAGGCCGCGCAGGTGGGGCTTTCGATGGGTGACGGTACATCTGTGGCTAAGGAAGCAAGCGATATAACCATTATTGATAATTCTTTTGGCAGCATCACCCGTGCTGTCATGTGGGGGCGTTCGCTGTATCGCAATATACAGCGTTTCCTTCTGTTCCAGCTTACGATAAATGTTGCGGCTTGTTTCATTGTTATGCTTGGCTCGCTCATAGGCAGCTCATCGCCATTGACTATCACTCAAATGTTGTGGGTGAACCTTATTATGGACACTTTTGCTGCCGGTGCTCTTGCTTCGTTGCCTCCCAGCTGGGATGTTATGAAAGAACGTCCGCGTAAGAGTGGTGAGAATGGCGATTTTATCATCACCAAACCTATGAGCAGAACTATTTTTGCAGTGGCGGCTCTTTTTGTTGCAGTGCAGATGCTGGTGCTTTACCATTTCAATATCGATGGTGTGCTCACACCCTATGAGCAGTCGTGGTTCTTCACATTCTTTGTGATGCTTCAGTTCTGGAATATGTTTAATGCCAAAGCTTTCATGACGGGACGATCGGCATTCAGTGGAATTAAGGATTGTGGCAGTTTTGTGTTTGTTGCCTTTGTTATTCTCATTGGGCAGTACCTGATAGTTACCTTTGGTGGCGAAATGTTCAACGTAACTCCGTTGTCATTGCATAGCTGGTTGGTTATTATTGCTATTACATCGCCGGTGCTGTGGATTGGTGAACTTGCAAGAATTATTGTAAGAAAGTAACGGAGAATACGAATGAAAAAGTCATTATATTGCTGTTGGTGTTGCTTAACGGGCTTTTTTCTATGGCTGAAATAGCATTGATTTCTGCCAGAAAATAAAGTCTGACATCTGATGCCAAACGTGGCAGCCGTTCGGCACGGATGGCATTGAAACTGGCTGTCGAACCCGATCGTTTTCTTTCAACAGTGCAGATAGGAATAACATTGATAGGAATATTAACCGGTATCTATTCGGGCAGTAAAATTGCAACCATGTTTTCAGAATGGTTGGCTGAAATGGGAAGCCGGACTATGTTTGGCAGAACTAGAACATATACCAAGTGTGGGCGAAAGTTTTAAATGGCACATATTTATTTTTGAAATTACAGATATGGACGGTGCACGCATTGATAAATTACTTGTAAGGATCGATAAAGATGCCACGAATTAGAATGATTTCATAATATACCAAATGTATGTAACAGATATGATTAATGATCTGACCCCAAAAAGTTGGACGGATTAATAGATAAATTTATTGGTAAAGAGTTCGGTATTGCACCGGACTCTTTCCTTTTAGTCTCAGTTTAATTCTGTCATTGTTGTAGTAAT
>JAFTTA010000153.1 GCA_017467015.1 Bacteroidaceae bacterium | reverse complement strand
CACTATCTTTAAATAAGATAGGCGGCGCCTCGGGAGAAAAAACAAATAAATTTGTTTTGTTCTCCTCTCAGCTTGCACTATCTTTGCAAGCAAAAGAGAAAAAGGGATGAAAGTAATGAAATTCGGCGGAACATCTGTTGGTTCCGCAACAAGCATCTTGAATCTGAAAAGAATAGTGGAGGCTGAACAGCAACCTGTGATTGTGGTTGTTTCGGCTCTCGGTGGCATAACTGACAGACTCATAAAAACATCGAAAATGGCCGCAAATGGCGACGCCGCGTATGACAATGAGTTCCAGGGGATTGTAACGCGTCACTACGAACTGATAAGCGCGGTCATCCCCGAGGACAGCGACAAGCGAGAACTCCTTGCAAAGGTTGACACTCTGCTTCACGACCTTGGAAACATCTATCGTGGCATATATCTGATAAAAGATTTGTCGCAGAAGTCGGAGGCAGCCATTGTCAGCTATGGCGAACGTATATCAAGCCTTATTGTCACCACTCTTATCAAGGATGCGCAACATTTCGACTCTCTCACTTTCATAAAGACCGAGACTAAACGTGGGAAATATATCCTTGACAATGACCTCACGGACAAGCTTATAAAAGATACTTTCTGCAAAGAAAAAGAGATTAAGGTGGCTGTTGCTCCCGGTTTCATTGCAACCGACAAGGAGACAGGCGACATTACCAACCTTGGTCGCGGCGGTTCGGACTACACAGCATCGCTGATAGCTGCATCGCTAAATGCCGACACGCTTGAGATATGGACCGACGTGGATGGCTTCATGACTGCCGACCCTCATGTCATAGGAAAGGCATATACTATTCAGCATCTGAGCTACCGCGAGGCTACCGAGCTTTGCAACTTCGGCGCAAAGGTTGTTTATCCACCCACCATCTACCCCGTTTGTAAAGCAAACATCCCTATTCGCATAAAAAACACCTTCAACTACACAGCCGAGGGCACTATAATAAACAACGAACATCGCAGTGGCGGACGACTGATAAAAGGTATCTCCAGCATAAACGACACCGACCTGTTGACTGTGCAAGGATTGGGCAGGGTGGGCGTGGTAGGTGTCAACCAACGCATATTCCGCACATTGGCAAATGCCGGCATCAGTGTGTTCCTTGTGGCACAAGCATCGTCGGAGAACAGCACCTCGATAGGTCTGCGCCACGTAGATGCAGAACCTGCCTGCGAAGTGCTTAACGAGGAGTTTGCAAAGGAGATTTCAATGGGACTGATGGAGCCCGTGCAGGCGGTGAGCGGTCTTTCCACTGTTGCCGTCGTTGGCGAGAATATGCGTCAGCGTCCCGGCATTGTAGGAAAATTGTTCCAGACACTTGGTCGCAATGGTATCAACGTGGTGGCATGCGCACAAGGTGGTCAGGAGACAAATATCTCGTTTGTGGTGAAAGCAGACTTGCTACGCAAGACCTTGAACGTCATCCACGACTCTTTCTTCCTGTCGGAATACAAGGTGCTTAACCTCTTCATCTGCGGTACCGGCACTGTGGGAGGTAGCCTCATAGAACAGATTGATGCGCAACGCGAAAAACTGATGCAGGAGCATAGCTTGATGCTCAACGTAGTGGGCATAGCAAGCAGCCGACGTGCCATCTTCAACCGCGACGGTATTGAACTGTCAACTTATCGCGAGGAGCTTGAAAAGAGCGAAGAGAGCAATATAGACAAACTGCGCGACGGTATCATAGGCATGAACATTTTCAACTCCGTGTTTGTCGATTGTACGGCAAGCGGCGACGTGGCTTCGCTCTACGAAGATTTGTTGTCGCACAACGTGTCGGTGGTGGCAGCCAACAAGATTGCCGCTTCGTCGGACTATGCAACATATAGCCGCCTGAAACACATTTCGCGTGTACGCAACGTGAAGTACCTCTTTGAGACAAACGTGGGAGCAGGCTTGCCTATCATCTGCACGATAAACGACCTTATCAACAGTGGCGACAAGATTCTGAAGATTGAGGCTGTGCTCAGCGGCACATTGAACTTCATTTTCAACGCACTGGGTGAGGATGTACCTTTCAGCCGCACTGTGAAACTTGCCAAAGAGCATGGCTACAGCGAGCCCGACCCGCGTATCGATCTCAGCGGCAAGGATGTGATACGCAAACTTGTTATTTTGGCGAGAGAGGCAGGATACACAATAGAACAAGAAGATGTTGAAGCAAACCTTTTCATCCCTCAAGAACTTTTCGACGGCTCACAAGAGGAGTTTTGGGCTGCACTGCCCTCGCTTGACGCCGAGTTTGAGAGCAACCGTCGCCGTCTGAGCAACGAGGAGAAGCATTGGCGCTTCGTTGCAAAATTCGAGAACGGCAAGGGCTCTGTATCGCTGTGCGAGGTCGATCGTCACCATCCGTTCTACCACTTGGAGGGCAGCAACAACATCATTCTGCTCACCACTGAGCGATACAAAGAATATCCAATGCTGATACAAGGCTACGGAGCCGGAGCCGGAGTAACCGCAGCAGGTGTGTTTGCCGATATTATGCGCATAGCAAATATTTGATTTACAATAAAAAGATGACGCAAGACTGATAAATCTTGCGTCTCTCTTTTACATTTTCTTATGTTTGAAGATAGACTTTGGACAAGGAGTTATATTTTTGTATGTATAGCAGGGTTCCTCACATCGTTCTCCTTCTTCCTGCTTGTGCCGACGTTGCCATTTTACCTTTCTGAAACATTCGACATCTCTCCTGCTGCTGTGGGAGCGGTGTTGTCGTGCTACGTGATTGCAGTACTTTGCGTGCGACCCTTTGCCGGATGTGTGGCAGACAGCTATCCACGCAAGAAAGTATATATAATCTCGTACATATTATTTGCAACTGCATTCTGCGGCTACTTGGGCTTTGCTCGAACATTACCGCTATTCATTATACTAAGGGTGTTTCATGGTTTTGCCTTCGGCTCGTTGTCGACCACAGCCAACACACTGGTCATAGACATTATGCCCTCGTCGCGACGTGGCGAAGGGTTGGGATACTATGGAGTGATGAACAATTTGGCTATGGCATTTGGCCCTATGACAGGATTGTTTGTGATGAACAGTTATGGATTCGACGCGCTCTTTGCGGTGTCACTGACAGCTGCTGTTGTGGGACTCGTTTTTGCATCTATGGTGCGTTCGGCCTATCGTGCACCATCGCCTAACCCAACCAAAGTAATATCCATCGACCGTTTCTTCCTTGTAGCAGGATTACCGGCATCCATAGTGTTGTTTCTGCTTGCAGTTCCTTACGGGATAACATCGAGCTACATGGCACTATATGCAGCAGATTGCGGCATCACTGCACATTCGGGACTATTCTTCACAGTTATGGCAATGGGATTAATTATCTCTCGGCTCAATTCGGGCAAAAGAGTGGACAAGGGATATATAACACAAACCATACGTCGCGGATTCTATCTGGTTGTGTGTGGTGTCGTTGGCGAGGCGCTACTTGCCACTGTGGCAAGTATCAATGTAAGCGCCACCAATGTGCTCTATTTTCTCTCGGCACTATGCTTCGGATACGGTTTCGGCACAATGTTTCCTGCGTTCAACACTCTATTTGTTAACCTTGCGCCAAACTCGCGTCGTGCCACAGCCAATGCCACATACCTAACAGGTTGGGATGTAGGTATAGGCTCGGGAATGCTTCTCGGAGGAGCTTTGTCGGAGTTCGGTTTCTCGGTAAGTTTTATCTTTGGAGTAGTTCTGGTAATTACGGCGATGGTGCTGTTCATTTTCTATGTGACACCACACTTTGAGAGACATCGCCTACGGTAGACATTTATCAAAGGATACTCTTTATTTCCAACAGGTTAGCCACATTATAAGTTGGAGCAAAAGGCAGTTCAGTAAGGGCCTCTCTATTAAGAAATATCTGGTCGAGCCCTATGTTTGCAGCACCGAGAATATCTGTCTCAAAAGCATCGCCAATCATAATACTGCTACTCTTTTCGGCATTTGCCGCTTTTATAGCATATTCAAAGATCTTAGGATTGGGTTTATTTACTCCTATATCTTCGGAGAGAATAATTTTCTTGAAATATTTGTCGATGCCGGTAGTGCGCATCTTCTGCGCCTGCAGCTCGGTAAACCCGTTTGAGAGGATAAACATTTCGTATCGGGGATAAAGATAACCGAGCAAATCCAAGGCACCCGGCAGCAACACATTTTTGTAGGGGATACGTGCAAGAGCCTCGACACAAAACTGCGCAGCAAGTGCTTCATCGGGGTGCCCCACGGCCGCAAGGGGATGAATGTATCGCAACCTATTCAGTTCGCTCTTGTCTATATCGCCCTTGTCGTAAAGTGCCCACAATTCTTTGTTTCGTGGCTCATATATTTCCATATACTGCTCAAACGACTCGAAAAACCGCCCATAGCCGAGCAATTCATATGTCTCGCAAAAAGCCATGCGCGAGGCTCTTTTGAAGTCGAAAAGGGTGTTATCGAGGTCAATGAAGAGGGTGCGGTATTTTCGCATTGCAACTAATAGGTATTTATTTCAACAAAAAAAGGCTTCATTGCAGCGAAGCCGTTAACAAAGAATGGGGCGCACAAAAGAACTCATGCGCCCCATTTATCTTATCTAACCTGAATGACAAGGTATTTCGTTACACTCCAGAACTTTGCAGGGTCTGTTATCTTAAGCACATATTTTTTGTTGCTGTCGCGCTCAAGCTTGTAGCTTCCCGCAGGATGTACAGTCAGCAGTTTTGCACTCTTCTCATGTGTCTCTATGGTCATAAGGCTGCGCAAATCTGCTTTTGTAAAGTACGACATATTCGCACCCTCGCCTTGAAGCACCTTTTTGCCATCGAGAATTTTCATCTCTTTCAGTTCGCTTTTTGTGCCGATGGCATACCAAACACTGTTTAATTTTGCGTCCTGTTCACTGATGGTCTTCTCGTTTTTCTCTTTTACAGCACTAAGCTCGCTCACATTTATGTTGAGTTCCTGCACAGCCTTGTCAAGTTCACCAATGTGTATATTCTTCTCGGTCAGTTCTTTCTGCAACTGTGCAATCTGCGCATTTTTTTCGGCAAGTTCCTTCTTCAGTTTCTCGACCATTGTCTTCAACTGTTTGGAGTAAGCATTATTCTTTTTCATCTTCTCCTCGAGTTCGGCAATCTGCTGACGATTTTTTTCGAGTGTCTCGCTGATAAAACGGATATCATTTTTAAGCGTCTCCATCTTGCTCTGCTCGCCACCGGTATTAAGATTGATGCGTCCCTGTGCCTCACTTATCGACTTGAAACCCTCCTCCACAACATTTATTGTGGAAATCATCTCATCGAGAGCCGCATCGCGTGCAGCCAACACACTTTTCAGAGAATCGTTCTGGGAAATAAGTTCAGAGCGTTTAGGTCCATCGGTGCAACTTGATACAAAAAGCACAAGTGCAATGATTGAATAAATGTAATTTTTCATGACTTTTCGAATTAAATTTTACTATTTTCAACAAATGGTTGGCAATCAACGCCACCCACCAATAGAACAAACTCACCACGAGGCTCGTTCTTGGTAAAATGCGCAATCAACTCATCAAGAGTACCGCGCACACACTCCTCGTGCAATTTGGAAATTTCTCTCGCCGCAGCTGCCGGACGCTCTTTACCAAATGTGTCGGCAAACTGCGTCAATGTCTTCACTACACGATAAGGAGACTCGTAAAAGATCATTGTCCTCACCTCTTCTTTCAATTGGTTCAATCGTGTCTGGCGACCTTTCTTCTGTGGCAAGAAGCCCTCAAAGACAAAGCGTTCCGAAGGGAGCGACGAACTAACAAGTGCCGGCACAAATGCTGTTGCACCCGGCAGACACACCACCTGCACACCGGCACGCACCGCCTCGCGCACCAACAAGAAGCCCGGGTCGGAAATCGACGGAGTACCTGCATCGGAGACCAATGCCGCGTGTGAGCCACAAGCAATAATCTGCTCAACAGTGTGTGCCACGGTACGATGCTCGTTAAATTTGTGATGCGAGAACATAGGTGCATGAATCTCGTAATGCTTCAACAGATTACCTGTTGTGCGCGTATCCTCTGCCAAAATAAAATCAGCTTCACGCAGCAGTCGCAAAGCACGCATAGTAATATCCTCAAGGTTTCCTACCGGAGTAGGCACAACATATAATATACCCATACCTATTGTTTTACCTCGGCAAAGATACGATTAAGCGAGAGCAACACAAAATAAACTTGATTATTTTTGCTGCCGAGTAAAAGTATCTTATTTAAAGATAGTGAAAGGCGAGTGAAGAAAAAACATGTTTACTTGATTTTTTCTTCCGAGCCGCATCCTAGCTTATCCAAAGATACGATTAAGCGAGAGCAATACAAAATAAACTTTTATCCTGCCCCGGATTCTCTTACTCCAACTATTTATAGCTCAAAAAAGTTTCGATATCCTTATCGCCACGTCCGGAGACTGTAAGCACTACTACGTCAGTCGATTTAAACTCCATTTTTGGCAATACGCCCAAAGCATGAGCACTCTCGAGAGCCGGAATGATACCCTCGAGACGGGTAAGTTCAAAAGCAGCTGCTACAGCCTCGTCATCGTTGATAGCAAAGACCTGTGCACGACGCTGATATGCAAGATTGGCATGCATAGGACCCACTCCGGGATAGTCGAGCCCCGCAGAAAGGCTATATGGTTCTTCAATCTCTCCATCTTCGTTCTGCATAACTAATGTCTTTGAGCCATGGATAACACCCACACTGCCAAGATTCATGGTAGCTGCCGAGAGCCCGCTCTCCACACCTTTACCGCCAGCCTCAGCAAGTACTATTCCCACACGTTCGTCATCTATATAGTGATATATGGTGCCGGCAGCATTGCTTCCACCACCCACACAAGCAATGAGATAATCGGGATAGTCGCGACCTTCCTGCTCATTTAACTGCTTTCTTATCTCTTCGCTGATGACTGATTGCAGACGAGCAACCATGTCGGGATAGGGATGGGGGCCCACCGTAGAACCTATCACGTAATAGGTATCTGTAGGATGTGAGCACCAGTCGAGTATAGCCTCGTCTACAGCCTCTTTCAGCGTCATACTACCGGTGGTTACAGGCACCACTGTTGCGCCCAACATCTTCATTCTCTCCACATTTACACGCTGGCGTTCCACGTCGGTCTTACCCATATACACCGTACACTCCATATTCATGAGAGCACACACCGTGGCTGTGGCAACACCATGCTGTCCAGCGCCAGTCTCGGCAATAATGCGGCTCTTACCCATGCGTTTGGCAAGAAGCACCTGACCTATGGCATTGTTTATCTTATGGGCACCTGTATGGTTAAGATCCTCGCGCTTCAGATATATTTTACAACCATACTTTTCGCTAAGGCGTTTTGCCGGATAGAGAGGTGAAGGACGACCCACATAGTCGCGTAGCAGACGATGAAACTCTTTTTTAAAACCCTCGTCCTCCAAAACTTGGAGATAAGATTGACGAAGTTCTTCTACACATCGGCTTAGAGCCTCAGGGACATATGCTCCACCAAACTCGCCATAATACCCCTCACTGTTCACTTGATAAGTTTTCATATATTTTTATTGTTTAATTATTCTACAAATTAAAATAGGCTGTCGTAAGTACGACAGCCTATGATTTATCTCTTTTTGCAGCAAATACACGCGGCCTACATCACTTACGACTACTTGAGTTGTAAGTGCGCCACCAAAAAGTATTTACCATCATTTTTTTCATTGTTTCCTATTTTTGGATGGGCAAAAATATATCTTCTAATTGAGATATCAAAATATTTGCCCTTTTTTTGATGAATTATTTTTCTGCCTCCGTAGCAAGCAGACGTTTTGTGAGATACCTCACAGGAAGTCCCATTGCCACAAGTCCTACCACTACAACAGTGATAAAGACTACTGCAACATCACCGGCGACAATATCCACCGGATAGTGGTCGATGATGAAGCCACCCGAGGCATCGCCAAAAGATATTATACCATAATACTCTTGTAACAGACACAAGACCACGCCGAGCAATATACCCACGAATGCTCCTATGATAGAGATCATTGAACCCTCGATGGTGAAAATATCCGAAATAAGTTTATCGTTTGCGCCAAGACTTCTAAGTGTCTCCATGTCGCGACGTTTGTCGAGTATGAGCATCGACAACGAACCTATGACATTGAAGCAGGCTATGAGCATGATGAAAGAGAGAAAAATATACGAGATTAACTTTTCTATCTTCATTATCTTGAAAATCTCTGCTTGTTGTTGGTAACGGTCTTGCACTTTATAATCAGCACCCAACATGGTGGCTATCTTTGCTTTAAATGCATCAACATCGACGCCGTCAACCACTTTGAGTTCGAGTGAATTTACCTCACAACTATCGCGCCCGAAGATGTCACGTGCAAAGTCGATGGAGGTGAGAATGTAGTTGCCGTCGTATTTTGGCTGATTGACTATAAATGTCTTGCCCGATGCATAGAGATGTCCTTTGCGGAAATTGGAAGCAGGATTTGCCATGCTCACCTTTCTGCCTCTTTTAGGGGCAAAAACTTCCAACGGCATAGTGTGATATAAGCCGCAATTAAGTTGTCCTACAAGTTCTATACCGGGCGTGGCATAATCCACAGTATTATCATGCAATTTGAATGTGCCATTGCCTATTAGCACATTCTCAATGGTTGTGAGCTGTGCAAAATTATCCTCTACACCTTTGATAGTTGCCATCACCTGCCTGCCACCATATTGTATCATCACTTTATCCTCTACACATTCAGTAGCTACAACCACTTCCGGAGATGTTTTTATTTTCTGCACAACTGAATCGGAGGTAAAAAATGTCTTGCCACGTTCAGCAGTTATTTTTATTTCCGGGTCGAAAGCCGTGAACTGGTCGGCTACAAGCATCTTGAAACCGTTGAACACCGAGAGAGTGCACACCATTGCCATTGTTGCAAGTGTTATGCCAGCAATGGCTACGCCGGAAATGATGTTTATTGCTTGGTGGCTCTTCTTAGAGAAGAGATAACGTCGGGCTATGTAGAAAGAGACGTTCATACTGCTACTTCAGCAGATTGTCGATGTGTTCTATGTAGTCGAGCGAGTCGTCGACGTAGAAGCGCAGTTCGGGGATAATACGCAATTGATGGCGCACTCTGTTGCCCAATTCGAAGCGTATGCTTTTGCTGTTCTTGTTGAGTGCATCTACCACGTCGACACCTTTTTCCGAGGGGAAAATACTCAGATATGCTTTGGCGATGCCAAGGTCGGGGCTCACACGCACAGTGCTCACAGAGACCATCACGCCGCGTGTCTCTTTGGTCATTTTCAGGAAGATATCTCCTAATTCTTTCTGTATTAATCGAGAAATTTTGTTTTGTCTTGTACTGTCCATTTTTTCTATATATATGTGCTGTTCCACTTTGTAGCTTGCTATGCAACAGTGAGAACCGCATCAAATGATTACTGTCTGTGCTCTCACCGGCTGGTGCAGAAACACAGAGGCATGTTCGCGAAATTTATCCTCTGACTCGGTGGTGCAGAAGCAACTGTTGTTGCCGCGTGTGCACAAGCTTTCCATTTCGGGATGACGCTGCAAGTAATCTTGCAACGATTGAGCGACAGCTGCTCCTTGTGTCACTATCTGTATGCCATCGGGAACAAATTTCTTTATCTTTTCGAGCAGCAGCGGATAGTGTGTGCAACCAAGAATGATGGTGTCAATCATAGGGTCGCGTGCGAGCAGATTGTCGACATGTTTTTTTATAAAGTAGTCGGCACCGGGGGTGATGTATTCATTGGTCTCCACCAACGGAACCCACAGGGGACATGCTTCGCCTGTGACATGGATATTTGGATAGAGTTTGCGTATCTCCAATGGATAGGAGAGGGACTTTATCGTTCCATCTGTGGCAAGCACTCCCACATGCCGTGTTTTTGTAATGTTTCCTATGTTCTCAACTGTGGGACGGATGATACCCAACACTCTGCGTCGAGGGTCCATTTGTGGCAAATCTATCTGCTGAATACTTCGCAACGCCTTTGCCGATGCTGTGTTACAACCTAGAATAACCAACTGACAACCCGACTGAAAGAGGTAGCGCACCGACTGACGAGTAAATTCATATACCACGTCGAATGAGCGCGAACCGTAAGGTGTGCGGGCATTATCACCGAGATAGAGATAGTCGTACTGAGGCATCAGACGATGTATCTCCTGATATATTGTCAAGCCTCCGTAGCCTGAATCGAATATACCTATAGGACCCGGGCCTTGTGGCAAATGATATTTCGCATCCATCTTTTCCTGTTTTTTCTGATGGATTACTGCTTTTGCTCTTCGGTTGACGGCTGTTGCGCGGGGGCGATGCCAAGTGTTCCAAGGAGAGCATTTGTTATATCGAAGCCACAAGTAGGATTTATGAACTGATATCCTGCCTTATCGAGGTCGATGATGTAGGCAAGGTTGTTGTGCATGCACACACGCTGAACAGCATCATCCACCTTTGCACGCATAGGGGCAAAAAGCGAGTCGTGTGCCTGTGCGAGCCATGTCTGCAATTCCTGACGGAAAAGAATGCTTTTGTCTACAAGTTCCTGCAACTCTTTCTGACGTTTGCGCAAGATGGGCTCGGGAAAGTCGTTCTGCCCGTCAAGATAGGCTACATACGAGCGGGTAAGTTCCTCTTCGTTGCGAACAATCTCTGCATCGCAGCGCTTTTTCAACTGTTCATAGTCGTCGCAAACGGTTTTGTATTCGGGCAACTGCTCCATTACCTTATTGTAGCGAAAGTATCCGAAAGTAAGTGTTTGTGCTGTGAGTGCCATGGGCAACATCAGCAAGAGGAATATTATTTTACGCATAGCTTTAACGTCTTATAGGTTTAGGTGTATAAAAGCAAGGAGGGGAAGGCAGTTATACCATCCCCTGCCTATATTTTTGGGTTTGTATTATTTCTTTGCAGGTGCAGCTGCGGGTGCGGCAGGTTTAGCGCCTTTTTTGATGCCGAGCTTTGCTTTTACAGCCTCTGTAAGGTCCTCGCAAAGTGTCTTACTGATGTAGGGTATACCGCTTGCAAGGTCGAACACGCACATATAACCACCTGCGTCGCCTACTGCCTGAATAGCTTTGTTGAGGACTTGGTTAACCTCGCCAAGTTTTGTCTGTTGTGCCTGCTGAAGATTCTGGAAACTCTCCTGCTCGTACTGCTGCAAGCGTGTATAGAGTTCCTGAAGATCTTTCTCGCGACGCTGAAGGATAGCTGCAGGAAGAGAATCCTTTGCCTGCTCATAATCCATGCTCTTCTTCTCGAGTTCCTTACGCAAACGCTCATACTCGTCGGCATACTGCTTCTGCAATGTCTGGTAGTCATTCTGCGCCTTAATATACTCGGGCATTACTTGTACTATTTCAACCGAATTGATGTATCCGAATTTTTGCGCAAAAAGGCTCATAGGAGCCACCATCAATAATAATAGAAGAATTTTTTTCATGACTTTTTCTTTATGTATTTACTTTATTATTTGCTTTATAATAGCTTGTTTCGGCTGCAAAGGTAACTATTTAATTTGAATAACCAAGTTTTGCAAGTACCTCATTACTTATGTCTATTTTGGGCGAGGCATATATGATGCTGCCTGCCGAGGCACGATCGACCACTGCCGAGTAACCTTTTGAGTCGCATATTTCCTTCACTGCATTGTATATTTCATCCTGTATGGGCGCCATCAGACTCTCACGTTTTTTATACAATTCGCCATCGGGACCGAAATATTTGCGCTTAAGTTCGCTTGCCTGTTTCTCTTTATCAAGAATCTCTTGTTCACGTTTGGTACGCTGTTCATCGGAAAGAAAAATAGACTCACTCTGATATTTTTTGTAGAGGTTCTGCGCCTCTAAGGTGAGGTCGTCAATCTCGCCCTGCCAACGTTTTGATTGCTGTGTAAGCTGTTCATTGGCACGTTCATATGCGGGAATATTCTTAAGAATGTACTCCATGTCTATCAACGCAAATTTCTGAGCGTTTGCGCTCACTACCGACATTACGGCAAAGAGTGCGAAAAATAGTATCTTTTTCATATACCTGTTTTTTAGCGGTTATACATTATTTATTATAACTCATTTTTTAAAATTCTTGTCCCAATATGAAGTGGAACTGACTGCCACCGTATGAGCTTGAGCCGAATACTTTGTCGAAACCGTATGCCCAATCGAGACCGATGAGACCTATCATTTGCAGATAGAGACGTATACCCAAACCGGCGCTTCGTTTGAGGTCGAATAGGTTGAACTTCTTGGCATCTGTCCACGAGTTACCACCTTCGACAAAGGCAAGTGCATAGATATTGGTGCTGGTCTGCAACATCAGCGGGTAGCGCAACTCGAGACCCAAACGTGTGTAGGCATAGCCTTCGTAGCCATAGGGTGTGAGACTTCCATTGTCGTAGCCGCGCAAAGCAATAATATCTGTTGCGTAGTTGTATGAGTATCCGCTCATTCCGTCACCACCCACGTAGAATGTCTCAAAAGGCGATTTCTTATTTGCCGAGTAGCTGCCCAATATACCGAAATCGGCACGTGTCATGAGCACAAGGTTATAGTTACCATTTGTCAGCGATGTGTATGTCTTGCTTCTGAACTTAAACTTGTAGTACTCTATCCATTTATACTTGTCGCTAAGTTCTTTTTGGTAAGTGGGGCTCTTGCTGTCCGAAGCAAGTCTCTCGTAATCTTTTCCATCGAAGAGCGAGTATGGCGGTGTGAACGAGCCGGATAAGGTGAATTCTGAACCGCTTCTCGGGAAAATGGGATTGAAGACCGAGTTACGCGACAGCGAGAGGGTAAGACTTATATTGTTACAGTTACCATTGCTGATGATGAAGTACTGCCAATCTTTCAGCGAATAGAGCTGATAGCTCAGTTCGGCAGAGAACTGGAAATAGTCATCGGGCCATGTCAGACGACGCCCCCATCCAATGGAGAAACCGTACATCTTGATGTACTTGTCGGGGTCGTAATACGATGATATATTGTTGTAGCCATAGTTGTTATAACTGCCATAACCATACATATAGTTATAGTAGTTATTGTAGTATGACGAGTTATAGTAACTATCGGCGACATCTGTCTGCACCGACATGAATGCCGACACAGAGAGTGAATTGGGGCGTTTGCGTCCGAACCATGGGTCGTAGAACGATAGGCTGTATGCCTGATAGTAACGTCCGTTACTCTGTGCACTGAGGGTCACAGTCTGTCCATCGCCTTGAGGGATGATACCACGTCGATTGGCATCTTTGTTGAAGAGGTTACGCATAGAGAAGTTGGTGAACTTCAGCGACACTTTACCTATCACACCTGTCTGTCCCCAACCGGCAGATAGTTCAACCTGGTCATTGCTCTTCGACACAAGTTCCCAGTTGATGTCTACGGTTGCGCTTTGGGGGTCGTCTACTACATTTGGATTTATTTTTTCGGGGTCGAAGTGTCCCATCTGTCCTATCTCGCGGAAAGAACGTTCGAGGTCGCGCATAGAGAAGAGGGCACCGGGCAGGGTGCGCAATTCGCGGCGCACAACCTCTTCGTAAAGACGGTCGTTACCGGCAATTGTCACTTTGTTGATGGTTGCCTGAGGACCTTCTGTAATACGTATTTCAAGGTCTACCGCATCGTTTTCGACGCTTATCTCCACGGGCACGGGACGCGACCACACATAACCTTTGTTGTCGTACTCTTT
>JAFTTA010000152.1 GCA_017467015.1 Bacteroidaceae bacterium | reverse complement strand
TTCTTGTCAGCAACAGCAGCACCAAGACCCTCGTTAATTACGATTTTCTTGAGTACAGGCACCTGCATAGGTGAAGAATAATTGAACTGCTTCATCAAAGCCGGAGCAATACGCTCGGCATATTCTTTTTTAAGGCTAGCTGTATTACTCATTATTAAATCTCCTCTCCTGATTTTTTAGCATAACGAACCTTCTCACCATTCTCGTTAATCTTACGACCAACACGTGTGGGCTTGCCAGACTTGGGGTCGATGAGATTGAGGTTTGAAACGTGGATTGAAGCCTCTTGTTTTACAATACCTCCATGGGGATTTTTTGCGCTGGGTTTCGTACTTTTTGAAACCATATTTACGCCCTCAACGATGGCACGGTTCTTCTCTACGAGAACTTTCAAGACTTTGCCAGTCTTACCCTTGTCCTCGCCAGAGTTTACGTATACCGTATCACCTTTCTTGATATGTAATTTTTTCATTACTTCAGTTTTTTATTTTGTTAAAGTACCTCCGGAGCCAATGAAACTACCTTTGTAAAATCGGTAGCACGAAGTTCGCGGGCAACCGGGCCGAAAATACGGCTTCCACGCATTTCGCCGGCATTATTCAAGAGAATGCAAGCGTTGTCGTCGAAGCGGATATATGATCCGTCCTGACGACGAACCTCTTTCTTAGTGCGTACGATAAGAGCTTTTGAAACAGCTCCTTTCTTCATATCGCTTGAAGGGATAACGCTCTTTACAGAGACTACAATGATATCCCCTACAGAGGCATAGCGACGACGTGTACCTCCGAGTACACGGATGCAAAGAGCCTCTTTAGCACCGCTATTATCACATACTGTAAGTCTTGATTCAACCTGTATCATAATTACTTAACTTTTTCGATGATTTCTACTAATCTCCATCTTTTTGTCTTACTCAACGGACGAGTCTCCATGATACGTACTGTATCGCCGATTGAACACTCGTTTTTCTCATCGTGTACATGATATTTCTTCGTTCTGCTCACGAATTTACCATAGATGGGGTGCATTTCTTTGAATTTTGCAGCAACGGTTATCGTTTTCTCCATTTTATTGCTTACAACGATACCGGTACGCTCTTTTCTTAAATTTCTTGCTTCCATAGTCCTCTTTATTTTTGATTTAATTCGCGAGAACGCAACTCACTTTTCATACGTGCGATGGAGCGACGCAGATCTTTAATCTGTGAAGGATTCTCCAGAGGTGAAATTGCGTGATTCAGCTTCATTTGTGCATAACGAGTAACATCAGCCTCAACTCTCTCATTGAGCTCCTGTGTTGAGAGCTCTCTAATTTCTGCTATTTTCATAATTATGCTTAATTTTGAGCGTCGTAATCGCGTCTAACAATAAATTTAGTTGTAACAGGCAGTTTCTGAGCTGCGAGACGCAAAGCCTCCTTTGCAACCTCAAAAGGAACGCCCTCCACCTCTATCAAAACACGACCCGGATTTACGGGATATACAAAGCCTTCGGGATCTCCCTTACCTTTACCCATACGTACATCGGCGGGTTTTCTTGTAATAGGTTTATCGGGGAATATGCGAATCCATATCTGACCCTGACGCTGCATATAACGTGTTACGGCAATACGGGCTGCCTCTATCTGGCGTCCGTTTATCCATTTATACTGCAAGCATTTGATGCCGAAAGAGCCGAATGCCAACTGAGTTCCTCTCTGAGCAAACCCTTTCTGACGGCCATGCTGCATTCTTCTATATTTTGTTTTCTTTGGCTGTAACATAATTCTTGAAATTCAAATTCGTTAGCGATTATTGTTTTTCTTACGTTTGAAGTTTCTTCCACCAGCCTGGTTGTTGAAGTTGCCCTCCTTGCCTTGTGTGAAGTTAGGAGCCAAATCTTTCTTACCGTATACCTCGCCACGGCAAATCCAAACCTTAATACCAAGCAGACCTACTTTTGTCAAAGCTTCTGTCTGACAGTAGTCTATGTCGGCACGGAATGTATGCAAGGGTGTACGACCCTCTTTGTACATCTCTGAACGTGCCATCTCAGCACCATTCAAACGTCCTGAAATCAAAACCTTAATACCTTCAGCGCCATTACGCATTGCATTTGCAATAGCCGACTTGATAGCGCGACGATATGCGATTTTACCCTCAACCTGACGTGCAATGTTGTTACCAACAATGTTTGCATCCAAGTCGGGTTTCTTAACCTCGAAGATATTGATTTGAATCTCTTTATCAGTGATTTTTTTCAATTCCTCTTTCAACTTATCTACCTCTTGACCGCCTTTACCGATGATAAAACCGGGTTTTGCAGTGCAGATGGTGATAGTCACCAACTTCAAAGTGCGCTCAATGACAATTTTCGATACGCTTGCTTTAGCGAGACGAACGTCAAGATACTTTCTGATTTTTGAATCCTCAACCAATGCGTCACCGTAGTTTTTACCACCGTACCAGTTGGAATCCCATCCTCTGATGATACCTAAGCGATTGCTAATCGGATTAACCTTCTGTCCCATTACTCTTCTACCTTTTGATTGTCATTACTTACTTTTGTATCCACGTAGATTGTCACGTGGTTAGAACGCTTACGGATTCTGTATCCGCGACCCTGGGGTGCGGGACGCATACGATAAAGTGTGCGTGCCTCGTCTACAAATATCTGTGAGATGTAGAGTTCTCCGTTCTCAGCTTTACGATCGTTTTTCTGCTCCCAGTTTGCGATAGCAGAGCGCAACAGTTTCTCAACGTTGGCAGAAGCAGCTTTTGTAGAGAACTTCAAGACACCCAATGCACGTCCGACTTCCATTCCGCGGACCATGTCAGCAACAAGGCGCATTTTGCGGGGTGACGAGGGAATGTTTCTCGCACTGGCAAAATACAGACTTTTGCGAGCCTCTTTTTTCTTGTCAGCAGCTATTTTTTTTCTTGCTCCCATTATATATTATTATTTAATTCAATTTTTAATAACCTGCTTACTTTTTACGGTTACCTGAGTGACCACGGAATGTACGTGTAGGAGCAAACTCGCCCAACTTGTGACCTACCATGTTCTCGGTTACGTAAACAGGGATAAATTTATTTCCGTTATGAACAGCTATTGTGTGTCCCACAAAATCGGGAGAAATCATAGAAGCACGAGCCCAAGTCTTGATGACCGATTTCTTACCGCTCTCGTTCATGGCAAGCACTTTGCTCTCCAATTTCACATTGATATACGGACCTTTCTTTAATGAACGACTCATATTATTTCAAAAAATTAATCCTGTTATTACTTCTTTCTTCTCTCAATAATATATTTTGAAGACTGTTTCTTCGGTGCGCGTGTCTTCAGACCCTTAGAATAGAGTCCCTTGCGTGATCTGGGGTGACCACCTGATGCACGACCTTCACCACCACCCATGGGGTGATCAACAGGGTTCATAACAACACCACGGTTGTGAGGACGACGGCCAAACCAACGTGTACGACCTGCCTTACCAGAACTTTCAAGTGCGTGATCTGAGTTACCAACTGTTCCAACTGTAGCGCGACATGTACCAAGGATACGACGTACCTCGCCTGAAGGCAACTTGATTACGCAATAGTTCTCCTCACGTGATACGATTTGTGCAAAGTTACCTGCTGAACGCACAAGGGCTGCACCCTGACCGGGACGCAACTCAATGTTGTGAACAACGGTACCGATAGGAATTGACTTCAAGGGAAGTGTATTTCCAAGCTCGGGAGCTGCATTCTCACCTGACATGAGAACTGCACCTACTTGTAAACCGTTAGGAGCAATTATATAACACTTCTCGCCATCAGCATAGTAAAGAAGAGCAATGCGAGCCGAACGGTTCGGATCGTACTCAATACTTTTTACTGTAGCGGGAACACCATCTTTGTTACGCTTGAAGTCAATCATTCTGAATTTGCGTTTGTGACCACCACCTCTGTAGCGCATGGTCATCTTACCGGTGTTGTTACGACCGCCGGTTGAACGCTTTCCGCTTACAAGCGATTTCTCTGGTACCGCAGCAGTGATTTCTTCGAAGGCACCAATAATCTTATGTCTCTGGCCCGGTGTTGTAGGCTTAAATTTACGTACTGCCATTTTATTTAGATGTTACTATAAAAATCAATAGTATCGCCATCTTTAAGTGTGACGATTGCTTTCTTAACAGCGATATTGCGGCCTTTCACAAAGCCTGCTTTTGTGTAACGGCTCTTTGATTTGCCTGCGTAGTTCATTGTGTTAACATCAACTACGGTTACATTATACATCGCTTCTACTTCTTTCTTTATCTCCAATTTGTTAGCTTCAGGACGTACGATAAAACCGAAACGATTGAGCTTATCAGTGATTCCGGTCATCTTCTCTGTTACCAACGGTTTAATGATCATAGCCATTGTTTACGCCTCCTTTTTGGTTAAGGTATTACTAATAATTTCCAAAGAACCCTCAGAAACGACCAAAACATCAGAATTCAAGATTCCGTAAGTGTTTAAGTTAGAAGCCATTACAACATTGGTTCTCTTCAAATTACGAGCAGACAAATATACGTTTTTATTGCTAGATGGCAAAACAAAAAGTTGTTTCTTTTCGCAAACATTAAGTTTATTTAACACATCCACAAAAACCTTTGTGCTCGGAGCCTCGAATGTGAAGTCCTCGACTACGATTATAGCATTCTCAATAGCTTTCTGAGAGAGAGCAGACTTACGAGCGAGCTGTTTTACTTTCTTATTGAGTTTGAAGTGATAATCACGGGGTTTAGGACCGAATACACGTGCACCACCTACCAACAGAGGAGAGTTGATGTCACCACGACGAGCGCCACCACCACCTTTCTGACGGCCGAGCTTACGTGTAGAACCTGAGATTTCACTTCTTTCTTTAGACTTATGTGTTCCCTGACGCTGGTTAGCAAGATACTGTCTTACATCGAGGTAAACTACATGCTCATTGGGCTCAATGCCGAAGATTGATTCGTCTAACGTAACCTTTCTTCCGGTGTCTTCACATTTTATATTTAATACGCTGACTTCCATTATTTCTCTACTATTACGATTGAACCATTATAACCGGGAACAGAACCTTTGATAACGAGAAGGTTGTGCTCAGGTATTACTTTTAACACTTGAAGATTGTGAGTAGTTACACGGGCATTACCCATCTGACCACCCATGCGCAATCCTTTAAATACTTTTGCAGGGTATGAACAAGCACCGATTGAACCCGGTTTACGAGCTCTGTTGTGCTGACCGTGTGTAGCCTGACCAACACCGCCGAAGCCATGTCTTTTAACTACACCCTGGAAACCGCGACCCTTAGATGTACCAATAACAGTTACATAAGCTGAATCAGCGAAAAGGTCTACTGTAACAACATCGCCCACATTGAGAGCTGTTTCAAAATTCTTGAACTCGGCCAAGTGTTTCTTGGGAGCTACTCCGGCTTTCTTGAAGTGACCGAGAAGAGGCTGGCTAACGCGGCTCTCTTTCTGATCCTGGAAACCAACCTGAACAGCCTCATAGCCGTCCTTTTCGATTGTTTTCACCTGAGTAACTGCACAAGGACCTGCTTCGATAACAGTGCATGGAATATTCTTACCCTCGGCACTGAAAACGGAAATCATTCCGATTTTTTTTCCTAATAATCCTGGCATTTCAGTTTTTGATTTAAGTTATTATAATAATGTTGATTTTGTACTACACTTTGATTTCTACCTCTACACCGCTAGGCAACTCGAGCTTCATGAGAGCATCAACTGTCTTAGCTGTTGAACTGTAGATATCGATAAGTCTCTTGAATGAAGAGAGCTGGAACTGTTCACGAGACTTCTTGTTAACGAAAGTCGAACGGTTCACTGTGAAGATACGTTTGTGTGTAGGCAAGGGTATGGGACCGCTAACGATTGCACCTGTTGCCTTAACTGTCTTTACAATCTTCTCAGCCGATTTGTCAACCAAGTTATGATCGTAAGATTTGAGTTTAATTCTGATTTTCTGACTCATGTTAATTAATTATTAATATTGTATTCGTGAAACACCTACCGGTTAAGAGTCATTCGCTAACCGGTAGGTAATTCAATTTATTTCTTGTTAATCTCCTCAAGAATTGTTTTGGTGAGTGAAGCACTTACCTGCTCATGGTGATCGTAGATCATAGAAGATGTTGCACGACCTGAAGTGATGGTACGCAATGATGTTACATAACCGAACATTTCTGCAAGGGGAACCATAGCTTTTACGATACGAGCACCTGTACGGCTTGTTTCGAAGCCTTCTACCTGACCGCGGCGTTTGTTAAGGTCGGCGATTACATCACCCATGCTCTCCTCAGGAGTTACAACTTCGAGCTTCATGATAGGCTCGAGAAGCACAGGATTTGCTTTGAGGCAAGCCGACTTGTAAGCCTGGATAGCACAAACCTCGAACGACAACTGGTCAGAGTCGACAGTGTGGTAGCTACCATCGAGAAGTGTAACCTTCAATGAATCTACAGGATAACCTGCAAGAACACCTGATTTGAGTGCCGACTGGAAGCCCTTCTGTACAGCAGGGATAAACTCCTTGGGTACGTTACCACCCTTAACCTCGTTAATAAACTGCAAGCCACCCTCTTTGAAGTCGGGATCTGCAGGACCAACAGAAACAACGATATCAGCAAACTTACCTTTACCACCAGTCTGTTTCTTATATGTCTCGTGTACCTCAACTGTGTTGGTGATAGCCTCTTTATAGCTAACCTGAGGTTTACCCTGGTTACACTCAACACCGAACTCACGTTTCAGACGGTCGATGATAATATCGAGGTGAAGCTCACCCATACCAGAGATGATAGTCTGACCTGACTGCTCGTCTGTTTTAACTGTAAAGGTAGGATCCTCCTCAGCGAGTTTTCCAAGACCAGTAGCAAGTTTGTCGAGGTCTTTCTGAGTTTTAGGCTCTACCGCGATACTGATAACGGGATCGGGGAAGTCCATAGACTCAAGTACGATGGGTGCATCCTCGTCACACAATGTATCACCTGTACGAACATCTTTCATACCAATGATGGCACCGATATCACCTGCACCAAGCACCTCTACAGGATTCTGTTTGTTAGAGTGCATCTGGAACATACGAGAGATACGCTCTTTACGACCTGAACGGCTATCGTAGATGTACGAACCTGACTCAATTTTACCAGAGTAAACACGGATATATATCAAGCGACCAACGAAGGGGTTGGTTGCAATTTTGAACACCAATGCAGATGTCTTATCAGACTCAATAGGCTGACGTCTCTCTTCCTCGTCTGTTTTGGGGTTCACACCAGTAACAGCCTCGATATCAAGAGGTGAAGGAAGGTAAGCACATACATAGTCAAGCAGAGGCTGAACACCTTTATTCTTGAATGAAGAGCCACAAGTCATAGGAGTGAGTTCCAATGAAAGTGTACCCTTGCGGATAGCAGCTCTCAATTCCTCGGGAGTGATTGAATCGGGATCCTCAAGAACCTTCATCATCAAATCCTCGTCAAAATCGGCAGCCTTCTCAAGAAGGTTCTCACGCCACTGAGCAGCATCATCAGCTACCTCGGCGGGAATATCCTGAATTGTATACTCTGTACCTTTTGCTGCATCGTCGTTATAAACGTAGGCTTTCATGGTTACAAGGTCTACGATACCTTTGAATTGCTCCTCAGCACCAATAGGAATTGCGATGGGGCAGGGATTAGCACCGAGAACCTCTTTCATCTGACGAACTACAGAGTAGAAGTCAGCACCTGAACGGTCCATTTTGTTTACATAAGCAATACGGGGCACATTGTATTTGTCAGCCTGACGCCATACAGTCTCCGACTGAGGCTCTACACCACCTACAGCACAGTAAGCCGCGATGGCACCGTCGAGTACACGGAGTGAACGCTCAACCTCAGCGGTGAAGTCAACGTGTCCCTGAGTATCGATCAAGTTGAACTTATATGTTTTGTCCTGCCATTTCCAGAATGCTGTTGTAGCAGCAGAGGTAATTGTGATACCACGCTCCTGCTCCTGCTCCATCCAGTCCATAGTAGCAGCACCATCGTGCACCTCACCGATTTTGTGTGTAAGACCTGTATAGAACAGGATACGCTCGGATGTTGTTGTCTTACCGGCATCGATGTGCGCCATGATACCGATATTACGGGTCAAATTCAAATCTATTTCAGCCATCTTGATTATGTCTTAAAGATTAGAAACGGAAATGTGCAAATGCACGGTTAGCCTCTGCCATGCGGTGCATATCCTCTTTACGTTTGAAAGCACCACCCTGGTTGTTGTATGCGTCCATTATTTCGGCGCAGAGTTTGTCTGACATTGTTTTGCCGCCACGTTTACGAGCAAATGCAATCATATTCTTCATAGAGATTGACTCTTTGCGGTCGGGACGAATCTCTGTGGGCACCTGGAATGTTGCACCACCGATACGGCGTGATTTAACCTCTACTTTGGGAGTTACATTCTCGAGAGCCTGTTTCCAGATTTCCAGAGGAGTCTTCTCCTCGTTCTTCATCTTGGCTGCGAGCAAGTCAAGAGCATTGTAGAAAATTGTGTAAGAGATGTTTTTCTTTCCATCATACATCAGGTGGTTAACGAATTTTGAAACCATCTGATCTCCATAAACGGGATCGGGAAGGATCACGCGTTTTTTTGGTTTTGCTTTTCTCATTTTCTTTAATCGAAAATTGTGTTTTGTTTGGGGCTGCGTTATTGTCTGCTTCAACGACTCCTCTGAGTCATTTACTCAACCTTTATAACTTATTCCAACAAACCAAAACTTGTTAGTAAATATTTTTTTGAAGTCATATCCCTGAGATTCCTTGAAGCAGGTATCACTTCGCTCTACTTCTCACTAAAAAATTACTTCTTAGCCTTGGGACGTTTAGCACCGTATTTTGAACGACGCTGTGTACGGTTAGCAACACCGGCTGTATCCAATGTACCGCGGATGATGTGATAACGTACACCGGGGAGGTCTTTTACACGACCGCCACGTACCAACACGATTGAGTGCTCCTGCAAGTTGTGACCTTCACCGGGGATGTAAGAGTTAACCTCTTTCTGGTTAGTCAAACGAACGCGAGCTACTTTTCTCATTGCAGAGTTAGGCTTTTTGGGAGTGGTTGTGTAAACACGAACGCACACGCCACGACGCTGGGGACAGTTGTCGAGTGCGGGAGATTTACTCTTCTCAACCAATACCTCTCTGCCTTTTCTTACTAATTGCTGAATTGTAGGCATTTTGTTTAGTTTTTAATTATTATATTGTTTTTTAATATTTTACGTTCCAAAATCGTGTCAAAACGACACAATACACCTTTTTCGGTCTGCAAAGTTACTGATTTTATTTGGAATAAAAAATATTTGATTTTATTTTTTTCAAAAAAGTTTTTTGTCGTTTTTGCATCAGAGTCAAAGACTGTATATAAACAAAAAAAATGATGGCAACCCCAAAAAAATAAATTTAGTTGCCATCATTTTTCTAACCAGACTAACCCTTATGCGTCGCCATGAGTAATTGTTTTTCCTGCATTTGGAAGAACCGGCGCGCTCTGTTCGTTCTCAATTTCACCAAAGAAAGCCTCATACCTTTTTATATTATCCTGCAATGCTGCAAGCAGACGTTTCGCATGTTCGGGAGCCATTATCACCCTTGAACGCACTTGCGCTTTTGTCATACCGGGTAAAAGGGATATAAAATCCATAACAAACTCGGAGTGCGAATGTGAGAGCACCGACATGTTTGCATACACACCCGCAGCAACATCCTCTTTCAGCTCTATCTCCAACGAAGTTCTATTTTTATTCTCTTCCATATTATATATATAAGTTTTATTCATCAAGTAATTCGGCTAATTTACGCGACAATGCTTCGCCACGTAAACCCACCCCGACAATATTGTCCGTGGCACATTCTATTAGAAAGGTTGCCGGGACTCCGTAAATACCATATTCATTCCTGACCTTTGCGGCATCCTTCGCGCGAAGATTAACCCACGGCAAGCGCTTCTCGTTAACGAGAGCAACCCACTTCTGTGCATTTTCAGCGTCGTCGAGCGACATAGAATACACCTCAAACCCTTTGGCTTTATACTTTTCGTATAGAGCAAGCAGATTGGGCATTTCCATTATACAAGGCACACAATCTGTCATCCAAAACTCCAAAAGCACATATCTGTTTTTAGAATTCTCCACTACACTTTTCAGCGATACAGATTTGCCATCTACACTTCTCTCCTCCAAATTTTTATATTCTTTTCCAACTTGAACAGACAATGCCTGTTCCTCGCGTTTGCGTTGAAGTTCCAAACGCTCAATTGTCTCCTTGCGGAGTTCGTCAAACCTTCCTCCATGATATTTTTCTAGCGAGTCAAGCAGTTCGAGTTTAACTTCCTTAGGCATCGACCAATGGCAATAATCGAACACAAGCCTACCGACAATATTCGCTACATTTTCTTTTATAAAAGGAACGACAAACCCAAAAAACTTATCAGGGTCGTTTGCAGCACCCGCCGCACGCACACTATCTGCATCGGCATGGAACTTGTTGTACAAGTCGTTAAATTGCGCACCCGATGACAATGCACGAACACCATCACCCTCCTTACTAAGAGAGACAACAATGTTGCCCGGCTCCAAAATCAGATTGGCAACCACAGGGCGAGGTTCATTTTTTACAAATTCAAAGGTTACTTCGTTGAAAGAGGTTGAGTCGCACACCAACAGCACTGCATCGACAGGATTTTCCACCCCACCCTTAAGAAGCAATGAATTATCGGCAACGACGGCGGTTTTTAACTTCACCAGTTGCTCATCATCTTCCCTCTGAAACAGATAGGCCATATGACCATCGGTCAATAGTTCGCTGCTACAGTTTATAACATATTGCTGCTTGTCTGCACAGGCAGCAAGCAGCATAAGAGAAACTATTAAAAGATGTACACTTTTAATAATCATTGGAATTTTACTTTTAATAATCATTGGAATTTTACTTTTAATAATCATCGGGCACAGGCGTCCCCACGGGGAAGAAATCAACCAAATTCAGGTCGAAAATCAACGTAGAGCCTTCGGGGATTGAACTAACATCCGTGCGGTTGGCATATCCGAGTGTCGACGGAATGTACACACGCCAAACATCGCCCGTGGCAAGAGTCTCGCCCTTCGTCATGTGCAACATGGCTGTTATCCATCCGCGCACACAACCCGAAAGATTGAGTTTTTGCGGCACATTCACCTCGGGGTCGAGCTGTCCTAAATACGACTCATCGAATATTGCGCCGTTCGGATAGGTCTTCGACGGGATGAGACGTCCACGATAGTTCACAAGCACAGTATCGGTGAACGCCGGTGACTCTGCGCCGTCGCTTTGACGAAGCACCTGACAATACACATAGTATTGATTATCCCACTCCATCTCACCATTAACATCATAGGAAAGGAACACCTTCCAATCGCCCGAAGCATTGGCACGTGCTACCTCAGCAATAGAGTCAATGAAAGCCACATTGCGAACTTCCCAGTTATCATATTCACCTGCTTCCTCCGTCTCATCGCAAGCCACTATTCCCATAAGGAGCAGTGGCAGCATGAGAAGCAGTTTTATATTTTTTTTCATATAAAGAACTGTTATGAAAGTTTCTTCAAGAGAGAGGTGATGCTCACCTTATCCTGCAACAGCTCGCGCAAGTCGGCAATAGCAACACGCTTCTGCTCCATTGTATCGCGGTCGCGAAGAGTGACCATATTATCTTCAAGTGTCTGATGGTCTATGGTCACACAATAGGGAGTACCGATGGCATCCATACGACGATAACGCTTACCAATGGAGTCTTTTTCCTCGTAGTAACAGTTGAAACTGAACTTAAGTTCGTTCATAATCTCGCGAGCCTTTTCGGGCAGACCATCCTTCTTCACAAGAGGCAGAACAGCCAATTTCACGGGAGCAAGAGCTGCGGGCAGTTTCAGCACCACGCGTGACTCACCATTTTCGAGTTTCTCCTCGTTGTATGCGGCACACATTACGCTAAGGAACATACGGTCTACACCGATAGATGTCTCAATAACATAAGGAGTGTAACTTTCGTTCAGTTCGGGGTCGAAGTATTTGATATTCTTTCCGCAATATTTCTCGTGCTGGCTGAGGTCGAAATCGGTACGTGAGTGGATACCCTCTACCTCCTTGAAACCGAAAGGCATCTTAAATTCAATGTCAGTAGCGGCATTTGCGTAGTGCGCCAACTTATCGTGGTCGTGATATCTGTACATGTCGTCGCCGAAGCCGAGAGCCTTATGCCAACGCAGGCGGAAACCTTTCCAATGCTCGAACCACTGCATCTCCTTGCCGGGCTGAACGAAGAACTGCATCTCCATCTGCTCAAACTCTCTCATTCTGAAGATAAACTGACGGGCTACAATCTCGTTACGGAACGCCTTACCAATCTGAGCGATACCGAAAGGAACGCGCATACGTCCTGTCTTCTGCACATTCATGTAGTTCACAAATATACCCTGAGCAGTCTCGGGACGAAGATAAACCTTCATTGCGCCATCGGCTGTTGAGCCCATCTCCGTAGAGAACATAAGGTTAAACTGGCGAACCTCTGTCCAATTGCGTGTACCCGACACAGGGCATACAATCTCCTCATCAATGATAATCTGACGTAGTTCGTCGAGATCCATATTATTAAGAGCAGCAGCAAAACGCTCGTGCAAAGCATCGCGTTTAGCTTTCTCACCAAGCACCTTGGGATTGGTCTGACAGAACATTTCACGGTCGAACGACTCGCCGAAACGTTTTGCAGCCTTCGCCACCTCTTTTTCAATCTTTTCGTCATATTTTGCAAGCTGCTCCTCTATGAGAACATCAGCTCTGTATCTCTTTTTAGAGTCGCGGTTATCAATCAAGGGGTCGTTGAACGCATCTACGTGACCCGATGCCTTCCAAATGGTCGGGTGCATAAAAATTGCAGAATCAATACCTACTATATTATCGTGAAGCAGCACCATGCTCTGCCACCAATAAGTTTTAATGTTATTCTTCAACTCCACACCCATCTGTCCATAATCATACACAGCTCCCAAGCCATCATATATGTCGCTTGAGGGGAAAACAAAGCCATATTCTTTACAGTGGGCTACTACTTTCTTAAATACATCTTCTTGAGCCATCTTATATAAATCTTAAATTTTGCGCAAAGTAAATCATTTTTTCCGAAATACCCCAATCGCAAGCTAAATAATTAATATTGCGCACTAAAAATCAGAGCGGCATTGATTGCACAAACAAATTCAAACTACCCAATGAGTAACCCCTGATGTTCTACAAATTCACCTCTATGCCGGCAGGAAAAAGTCGTTCAGGGTCAAAGAAACAGACGCAACTATTTACAAGATAACGTACATCGGGTTTCAGGCGTCCCTTGAACACCTCTCGTCCGTTTACGACAAGGGTTACTTTTTTGTCGAAATCAACCATATCCGGTGCCAGATACAATGTAAAACCACCTTTTACAACAGGCGAGGTAATGGTTTGCTGTCGAATAGGTATTCCCCACCTCGGTTCACGTTCTACGGAGATGTACAGTACGCGTTGCAATGTCACATTGACCACATTGTCTGAGATTGTCATCTCGTACCGTGTGCGCTTGTTGCCATAAATGGTATCGCGTTCATGGACCTCTATATTGTAAAAACCTTTCCTATAACGCCCATCCATAGGAAAATCTTCCCAAACAAAATGGAGCGGACGTGGTGAACGTACAAATTTTCGCATCCACGGAGTGGTTGGGCTATAATCGATACCATGTCCGCGTCCGGGGATCAGTTGCACATTATGGCAATATTCGTCAGGATACTGTTTCTGCAAACTATCCAGCAGTTCCCCTACACGACGCGTAAGGAGATTACGCCCGAACATAAAGTCATTGGCACCGGTGAGCAAGGAGAAAGCAACATTTCCTAAATTCTCAACAGGAGCATCATGAATTATCTCGCCACCTGCCATGGGACCGGCAGCAGCCAAATAATCGGCATAAAAAGAGGCCAAACGCTGACTACCATACCCACCCTCGGATATTCCGAAAATATAGACACGGTTTGCATCCACAGAACCATTTGCAAAAAGCTGACGCAACAAACGCTCCCACACATTCTGTTTGCCTCGCTGATACCACCTGTAATGCTTTTCACTGGGAATTTGAGGAATAAAATAGAGTGACGGAGCATCGTCAAAGCGCTTGCACAATTGGTAGCCTACCGAAAATTCATGCTCTTTAGGCCCCGAACCATGTAAATAAAGTAAAAACGGCCACCCGCCAGCAGGGCGCTCACCTTTTGCACCGAAATAAAACGGCATTACTGAATCATACTGCAATATGGATGGCAAATGCCAACGTAGCGTATCGGCATTGGTAAGAGGACGGATTGCAGGAAGTTTCTCCTCGTCAAAAACATTATTTGCCCGGCTCCACGACTGCCAAACAGCCTCTTTATAACATTCCATCTTTGCACGTTTTATGCGTTCGGCAGGAATTTCCGATGGTTTTTCTCCTTGCAAAACGGACTGAAAATATTGTTCGATAAAGGCTCTATCTTGCGCTTGCGCTGCCATTGCCAGAATAAAAAACAAAGAAAATACAAACAGACCTTTTTTCATAATCAATATGACTTTATTGTATGACAAATGTAAACATTATTTTTCAAAAGTTCAACTTTAAGCCTTTTCTGTCATATAATATAGACAAAACATATAGAAGAAAAGCACATAAAATCCTTACCAATAGCAAGCAATTGATTTTTTATTCATTTAATATAGGGCAAATTTCAAGAAAAACCCTATTTTTGCAAAAGAAAGAATCAACAAGTCACAAGAAGAATTTTTTTTAGAATTTAAACAGCTTCTAAAAGCGTCAGTAGCCAAAAACGAGCCATGAGCGACAAAAAAATCGAAGAGAACATAGAAGAGAGAGAGATTGAAAACAACGGCGAAGAGCAACAAACAGCCGAGCTTCATTCCGACTACAAACCAAGCGACGGAGTGAACACACATAAACTCACAGGTATGTACAGGAACTGGTTCTTGGACTATGCCTCATATGTAATATTGGAACGCGCCGTTCCCCACCTCAACGACGGGCTCAAGCCGGTGCAACGCCGCATATTGCACGCCATGAAAGAGCTCGACGACGGTCGCTACAACAAGGTAGCAAACATTGTCGGTCACACCATGCAGTATCACCCGCACGGCGACGCCTCCATTGGTGGCGCTCTTGTGCAATTAGGACAGAAAGAGTTACTCATCGACTGTCAGGGAAACTGGGGCAACATTCTCACCGGCGACTCGGCTGCTGCGCCACGATACATAGAGGCACGTCTCTCGAAATTTGCCAACGAGGTAATCTTCAATCCCAAGACCACTGAATGGAAACTATCATACGACGGGCGCAACAAAGAGCCTATCACGTTGCCAGTAAAATTTCCTCTGCTGTTGGCACAAGGCGTCGAAGGCATTGCCGTAGGACTCTCCTCACGCATACTGCCACATAACTTCAATGAAATTTGTGACGCAGCTGTTTCCTACCTCAAAAAAGAGGATTTCTCGCTCTACCCCGACTTTCAGACAGGTGGCAGCATCGATGTATCGCGCTACCACGATGGCGACCGCACAGGACGTGTGCGCATAAGAGCCAAAATATCAAAATCGGAAGATGGCAAGATGCTCTCCATAACAGAGATACCTTTCGGAAAGACCACCCCGGTAGTCATCGAAAGCATACTCAAAGCCATAGACAATGGCAAGATAAAAGTACGCAAGGTAGACGACAACACCTCGGACAAGGTGGAGATACTCGTACACCTTGCCCCCGGAGTGTCATCGGACAAGACCATAGACGCACTCTATGCCTTCACCGACTGCGAAATCAGCATCACCCCCTGCTGCTGCGTTATCGACAACCACACGCCGGTATTCCTAACCGTCAGCGACATACTGCGCCGTTCGGTGGACAACACACTGGAACTTCTGCGTATGGAACTGCTCATACGCAAAGGCGAACTTTTGGAGCAACTACACTTCGCATCGCTCGAACAGATATTCATTGAGGAGCGCATATACAAAGACAAAGAATTTGAGCAGGCAAAAGACATGGACGCAGCCCTCGCCCACATCGACCTGCGCTTGACGCCTTACAAAGAAAACTTCATACGCGAAGTCACACGTGACGACCTGCTACGTCTGATGGAGATAAAAATGGCACGCATCCTGCGCTTCAACAAGGAAAAAGCCGAAGAACTTATTGCCCGCATAAAAGAAGAAGTAGCCGAGATAGACAAAAAACTCGGAAACATGACAGCCGTCACCATCAAATGGTTCACCATGCTGAAAGAGAAATACGGAGCAGCCTTCCCCCGCAACACCGAAATAAGAAATCTCGACACCATTGTTGCAGCTAAGGTAATTGAGGCAAATCAAAAACTTTATATCAACCGCGCCGAAGGCTTTATAGGCACATCGCTGAAGAAAGAGGAATTTGTGACAAACTGCTCGGACATCGACGACATCATACTCTTCTACAAAGATGGTAAATACAAGATTGTGAAAGTGAGCGAGAAACTTTTCGTCGGTAAAAATGTTATTCACATCGACGTATTCAAGAAGAACGATAAACGCACAATATACAACGTTGTCTACCGCGACGGCTACAAAGGCATACACTATATAAAACGCTTCGCCGCAACAGGCATGACACGCGACAAAGAATACGACCTGACACAAGGCACAGAAGGTTCAAGAGTAGCATACTTCTCGGCAAACCCCAACGGCGAAGCCGAAGTTATAAAAGTGATGCTGAAGCCCAACCCACGTCTGCGCAACACCATCATAGATAAAGACTTCAGCACCGTTGCCATTAAAGGACGTCAGTCGATGGGTAACATACTCACCAAAAACGAAGTACAACGCATAACCCTGAAACGCCACGGAATGTCAACATTGGGAGGGCGCAAGGTGTGGTTCGACCGCGACATACTGCGCATCAACTTCGACAACCACGGAGAATATCTCGGCGAGTTCCACGGCGATGAGCAAATACTCGTCATAAGAAACAATGGTGAGTTCTATCTGACACCAATCGACCTTAACAACCACTACGAGGAAGATATATTGGTAATAGAGAAGTATGACACCGCAAAAGTGTGGACAGCCATCCTTTACGATGCATCGCAACAGAACATGCCTTACGTCAAACGTTTCACCCTCGATGCAACGAGCAAGCGACAGAACTGCTTGGGCGACAACAAGGACAACAAGCTCATTTGGTTCAGCGACACCCCCTACCCACGCATACAAGTGATGTTCGGTGGTGCAGACCAGGTGCGAGAACCACTGGTGCTGGAACTCGACGAATACATAGGCACAAAAAGTTTCAAGGCACGCGGCAAGCGCCTGACACAATATATAATTGACGAAATAATAGAGTTAGAGCCCACACGGCACCCCGAGCCACCCGAACAACCCGAAACAATGGAAAGCAGCAACGAGGCTGACGAAACGAGCGACACTGCTGTTCAACTTAACCTGATTGAAGAAGAATAATGAGATTTTTACTAAAAATGATTGCGCTTTTGATACTGTCGGCAGTATCGACAGTATCAAAAGCGCAATTTGCCAATGGCGACAGCATAAACCCCTGCCACATTAAAGTCAGTGCATCGACCTACGGCATCACTAAATTAGTCTCTCTGGACACATACTTGTCCAGTTATGAGCACTTTGGAGGAGGTTATTTCTACAACCACGAAAATTTCCGCGACGCACGCACCGGTGAATTTATGTGGAAATACCAAACACTATTCAGCGGAATGGCCGGTTTCACCGAACTTTACGACTCACAGCAATATATACTGATGTTGAACCGTTCGTGGAGTGGTTTTCATAAGTTCCACACAGATGGCAAGATAGATTTTTATGGTGGAGCACAGATACAACTCGCCGGTGGAGCTATATATGCCCCGGCAAACAGCAATAACCCTGTAGCAGCCAAACTGCAAACTTCGCTGGCAGCTACGGGTATGGCTATATACCACATAGATGGGAAAGCATTCCGCATTCAGTTGGACCTGCCATTAATAGGAGCTGCTTTCTCTCCCGGGTTCGGTCAGTCGTACTACGAGATTTTCGGGCTTGGCAACTACAGCAACATTATACATTTGACACACCCCGGCAATGCGCCATCGTGGCGATTGATAGTAACATATGACTGCGAACTAGGCAAAAAACGAAATACGACATTACGTATATCATTTATCAACGAGGCACTGCAATCGGACATAAACGACATTCGCACCAGCATAAACAGTGGTTCACTATCTGTGGGCTTTGTAAAGACTTTATATAAGATAAAAGGAAATAGTCCGCTAAAACCCTACAACCCATTCAGATGAAAAACAGAATATACATATATATAATTGCGGTTATCACAGCCTTGCTACCCTGTAGTTGCATCGAGGGCGATAAATTCGAGAACACCAACGAAAATAACTTCGACGCATTGTGGACACTCATCGACCAACGCTACTGCTTCCTTGGTTATGCCGAGGAGCAATTCGGGCTCGACTGGAACAAGATGTACCATAAATATCGTTCCAAAATAACCGAAGAAACCGACGAAAGACAATTGTTCAGCATATGCGGAGAGCTGTTGGGCGAACTGCGCGACGGTCACGTAAACCTCACATCGGTCTACGGCACCACATATAATTGGGACTGGAAACTGCAATACCCTGCAAACTTCAGCGACTCGCTGCAACGCAACTACCTGGGCACACGTTTTATGCTGAACAACGGCATACGTTACACCATATTAGGAGACAGCATTGCATATGCATACGTCGGTACATTTGAAAAAGGCTTCGCCAGCGGCAACCTCACCGCCATGCTCTTCGACGTATCCTCGTGCAAGGCATTGATACTTGACATACGCAACAACGGCGGAGGCATGCTGACAGCAGCCGAAACACTGGCATCGCACTTCACCAACGAGAAGATTAAGGCCGGATACATACAACACAAGACAGGCAAGGCACACGACGCCTTCTCGTCGCCCAAAGAGATATATCTGTCGCCGGGCGAAGGAGCAATATGGATGCGCCCCGTCATACTGCTCACCAACCGCGGAGTGTTCAGCGCAGCCAACCACTTCGTGATGCTTATGCGCGAACTGCCCCACGTGGTGGTGATGGGCGACAAAACCGGTGGCGGCTCGGGAATGCCACTTAGCAACACCCTGCCCAACGGCTGGAACGTGCGTTTTTCGGCATGTCCTATTCTTGATGCCGAGGGTAACCATACGGAATTCGGCATTGAGCCGGACATAAAAGTGTCGATAACCTCCGAAGATTGGAACAAAGGAAGAGACACCATCATTGAAGAGGCCATTAAACTTGCCAAGGCACTCACTAACAACAAAGAGGAACAGAAACTGCTTCAATAAGCCATATGAAAATCCCTAAAAGAGTGGCAAACATAATGATTCTTGCCACCATTCTTGTATCAGCAGCATGCAGCAACAGCGAGCAGATGCGCATAATGAGCTACAACGTACATCACTGTCGAGGTATAGACAACAATATCGACTACAAGCGCATAGCAGAAATAATCAATCGCACAAACCCCGATGTGGTCGCATTGCAAGAGCTCGACAGTGCCACCAAACGCAACAATGGCAAAGTGTGCATAAATGAACTTGCAAACGCCACAAAGATGGACGCATCGTATACCTCGACAATAGAATTCGGTGGTGGCAGCTACGGCATCGGACTGCTTTCGCAACAGAAACCACTATCAACAAAAACAATAGCACTCGAAAGCCGTGGCGAAGCACGCAGGTTGCTTATTGCCGAATTTGAAAAATACATTGTCTGCTGCACACATTTTCCACTCAACGCCGACGATCGCAAAGCCTCGGCTGAAATAATCTGTAACAGTTTGAAAGAACACAAGAAACCACTGCTGCTTGCAGGCGACATGAACTGTCACACCACCGCCCCCGAGCAATCGGAATTGCTGCAGATGTTCAGCCCTCTTAACGACCCACTATGCGGCACATACCCATCGACAACACCGCATGAATGTATAGACTTCATCTATGCGCTGAAAAACGGTAACACATTCAAAATACTCGGCAGTGAAGTGCTTTACAATGACAGTATAGCATCGGACCACCTACCACTATACGTAGATGTAGAATTTTAAAAGAGCGCTACACATACGACTGTTTCACTCATTAAAATCCAAACAATCACTCAACAATAAAACATTTCAGGCGACATTGTAAAATGTCGCCTGAAATGTTTATAATAAAGTATCACTTGCAATTTTCGGTAAAAGTAGCTTTGGCAGCCTCACCGGCAAGAACATCGGCAGCCTCATAGGGAGTAAATTTCACCGGCTCAATCATAAACTCGGGACGATTGTATGATTTCTCAAAAATGACATGGTGAGAAGGAGTTTCTTGTGGCAACAAGAAAGCTTTCGATGTACGTCCGTTTGGACCCACATGGGCTATATACACACGAGTGTAATTCGTGTCGTCGCGACGGCTTGAAAACATAATCCACTTACCGTTGCTACTCCACGAGGGATAACTCTCTGCCTCTGAAGAGTTTGAATTGTCGAGTTTATACCATCTACCGGAAGCGAGTTCAAGCATACATATATCGGCGTCGCGGTGCCACACATGGAAACAGCCATATTCACCCATGGCAAAAATCACATAACGCCCATCGGGAGAGACACGAGGCAGAGTTATGCTCTTGCCCATCTTCGCTGCATCTATAAGGGTATCGGGCTCGCTAAACTCATATGTATCGGGGTCCCAACGACAGCTCAAAAGATTGTACTTGATATCTTTATAACGCAATATTTCTTCTTTTTGAACGGAAATTGCAGTATCCTTCGCCTCAAAATGTGCCGAGCAGAAGAAGAGAGTACGACCATCAGGCGACCAACAAGGGAAAACCTCCAAATCGGTATCCGAGTTCTGTATATGCGAAACAGTGTTCTTAACCGGATTATAAAGTATAAGATCACTTGCCAGGTCCTGCACCTCCACCTTATTGCGGTCTACGGTATGAAACACCTGCCCGGTATTGTTTACAGAGTAGGCAACAACATCATACACAGGGTTGAAAGCCGGATATACACCGGCTGAGATCGTCGAGTCGGTCTTTAGATCAATTTTGCGCAACTCTCCATTATGTACAAACAGCGTACCGCCAAGATGTTGACGTGCATGGAACTGCATATTGTCGGTCTTATAGTTTTTGTACGAATGGCAGTTTATACACTGCGCACTCTGCTCGGTAGAGAGCAACATATTGTTGTAGATAACCTCCTCTTCGTATGTGGTAAGGTCGCGTTGCATAATATCGAGTTTCTCGTATGCCACATACGAAGGAGGTATGAGACGATATGAGAGGTAACGGTCGATGGAATCGGACGACACATTAATGTAGAATGAATTATTGGCATACCATTTACCACCCTTCTCAAAATATGTATCTACCGTCAATTTTCCACTATTTTTCATTGATGACAACAAAGAACGCCACTCGTCGAGCGATGGAGTGACATTACGTCCGGAGACCAATAGCTCATTACCATTATCTGATACGAATTTGGTAACAAAATCGGTTGCCTCCGGCTCTATAATCTCAAAAGTCAAAGGTGCTATATTACAAGGAATGGTCACAGCCTTATAGTCGGGACAGATTTTAGGCTGTTTTTTCGATGACAAAGGCGAGTCGGGCAACGATGGCGAGCATGATGTAACAGCAATAACAGCTGCCAATATCATAGTCATTAAATATATAAAGTTCTTCATAATCTCAAAATTATTATTCAGTACATTAGTTACTCATGATTTCACGAATAAAGAAATAGAAATACCAGTATGTGTCACCAAAATCATCTTTAAAATATGGTGCCATCTCTTTCTCCGTCATTCCTTTATATTTCGATGTATGCTTAGTGAAATTGCTGAAACGTTTTTTTATTTTTTCGTCAAATTTGAATTTGGATATATCGGCACGACGATCGATGTTTGCATAGAGCAACAGAGCCTCCTGATAGTGCGTAGGAATGCGATATAAATTTTTATGAGTGTTCAGATATGCTATCATTGTGTTCCAGAAAAGCTGTGTATCCTTGCGAATGAGAGCACTCATAAGCGTAGCCTCGGCACACAATGGTGTTTGGTCGACAAAAAGATTAGAGGTCATCACATTAAGCAGATATGCCTCAACAAAAGAATCGTCAACGTCAAGTGTATTTTTATAGCAACAGAGCTGACGAGGCACCACTATCTCCTGCTCTTTCTCTACAAGTTTTGGGTTCTGAATCATCTTGTCGAAACGTTCTGCCCACCCTTTGTGGAATGTTGTATGTTTCAGCATATCGACATAACGACGCGCCAACGTATATTCTCCATTGGCAATAAGAGAGCGGACAGCATGTTTCAGATATTCTATACGCCAACCATACTCCACAGCATCCTCCACACACCAGCGATAACAGAAATTAAAACGTCCATACTGATAATATGACATCTTACCACCGGTTTGTGCCAATCGCACGCTGATGAGTGATTTTGTCTCTGCCGAGCCATCCTCCCAACGGAACATCTCTTCACCTGCACGACGCGTACGCAACAGAGCTATGTTGCGGTTCATCACTATCTGACGTGTGGGAGTATGCTTCACTTGTCCGAGGTCTGCAACACGTTCCCAATCTTCGTCCCACATAGCCTTGTCTTGTGCAAGTTCGATGCGGAAATTGGTATCTGAGAACCAGAAGCTCCATGTTACAGCCACAACAATAAGAAGCAGAAGCGGCTGAATCATTGTATAGCGTTTAACTATTTTTTCTCCCTCTTTAAATTTGCCGCAAGAGACATATATCACAATGTTCAAAAAGAGGAAGAGAAACGGCAACCACATCACCCACACCTTACCCGAGAACCAATCAAAGCCGAAAAGAGTCCATTGATATGCAGGGACAGCTGCACCATACATCAATATCAACGAGGTTGACGTGTACAAATGATAGTAATAGAGAGCAGGTACAGCAGCTATAAGCATAAGTGCCAACAATGGCATGGCAATGCGCGCCACAATGTTTTTGGCATTAATCATTGAATATACACCCATGAGCAACGCGCCCACTAAAGAATATACACCTATCAGAGGATAACCAATAATAACGCTCATAGGTAGGAATATAAATTTTCCCCACAAACGCATTTTTTTGTAAGCCACTAATGATGCAAGTATTGAAATAAAGCCAAGCACAGCCACATAGTAGTATCCCGGTATTTTCATGTAATAAATCCAATACCCCATGAATGTATTGGTTGCAAGCAAAAATGTCACAGGGAGCAGAGCCAAAAGCGACCATCGTGCAGGAATATCAAAAGCCTTTTTCACAAGACGATAGGCAACATAGAGCAACGCCACATATATTGCAGCACCAAGCACAGGATAGTGGAAAAATTGCACAAGATACGACGCAACATACGATAAGAGACCCGATGGCGCAGACATCATATCCTTAAAAAACATTTTTGTATCCATAAACAGCGACAAGCTCTCTATGCGATAGAGTTGTGCCGTCTCAAAGAAAGAGAGCAGCAACCAAACTACCACAAAGAATAGCACAACAACGCTATTTAGCATACGATCGGTAATATTAAACCGATTTGCCTTTTTATCATTGGTTTTAGAATTACCTTTTGCCACTGTTTCGGTTTTATCAGTGTTCTTCATATTGGATTATATATTTCTTAGATGATTTTTCGTATAAACAACAAAGTTGCAATATTATTTTAAATATTGCAACTCTTTGAACATTTTTTTAGCTCCAAACACCAAAATATTTAAAAGCTGTTTAAGAAGCTGTTTAAATTTATGTCCTTGAAATTTTTATAGGTCTTTTTTAGGATGTTTTTTCATTTTTCAAAGGCGCATAGCGGGCTATGTAACTGCGGGAAAGGGGAAAACAGACAAAAAAGAGCATAAAAAGGCAAGCACAACTCGCGGTCAATGTAATCATTTTTTTCGAAAGAAATTTAAACAGTTTCTTACTTATCAAAAAGATTGATTACAAGCGAGTACAGCGCGAGAGCAGATAGTGGTCAAGGATTGTCAATGCCGCCATAGCCTCCACCACCGGCACCGCACGTGGAACCACGCACGGGTCGTGGCGGCCACGCGCCAAAATGGTTGTATCATTACCGTGGATATCCACAGTCGGTTGCTCTTGCAGGATGGTTGCCACCGGCTTGAATGCCACACGGAAGTAAATATCCTGCCCATTGGAGATACCACCCTGAATACCGCCACTGTTGTTGGTGCGCGTATTTATGCCGTTACCATCGTTGTAGAAAATATCATTCTGCAACGAGCCGCGACCTGTCACCGAAGCAAAGCCATTGCCATAATCAAAACCTTTTGCCGCATTTATTGAGAGCATGGCAGAGGCAAGCGACGATGATAGCTTATTGTAAAGCGGTGCTCCTATGCCTGCCGGCACCCCTTTTACCACACATGTAACAATGCCACCAATAGTATCTCCGTTACGTTTCACATCGAGAATAAGATTTTCCATTTCGGCAGCCTTCTCTGCATCGGGACAACGCACCGAATTGTTCTCTACCATCGCAAGGTCGTAATGATGGTAATCGTGTTCCAAAGTAACATCACCCACCTGAGAGGTGTATGCCTGCACACTTATGTTCAGTTGTTTAAGAGCAAGTTTGGCAAGTGCACCTGCGCAGACGCGCACAGCTGTTTCGCGTGCCGACGAGCGTCCACCGCCACGATGATCGCGAACACCATATTTCATGGCATAGGTGTAATCGGCATGTGAAGGACGGAAAGCCTCACGCAGATTGTCGTAGTCGTTGCTGCGATTGTTTGTATTGTAAATAATGAAGCCTATGGGTGTACCTGTTGTACGCCCCTCAAATATTCCCGAAAGAAACTGCACCTCGTCAGCCTCGTTACGCGAAGTGGTTATTCTGCTCTGTCCGGGACGACGGCGACGCATTTCGCTGCGAACGAAATCCTCGTCGACAACCACACCCGAAGGAAAACCATCGAGCACACCTCCTATAGCCGTCCCATGCGACTCACCAAAGGTGGTAAGGCGCACTTGCATTCCTATTGTGTTCATTTTCGGTCAAAAAAAGCCATTAGTGGCAACCGCCACAACCCTCTTCGCCGCAACCATCGCCGCAGCTTCCACCACCGCAGCCACTGCAACCGCAACTGCAACCACTGGGTTTGAGCGAGTCCTCAAATTTCTTTATTTCCTTCTCTGTTGCAGGACGAGACTCCACCACTGTACCAACGAATTGCAAGTCGCAACCTGCCAACGGATGGTTAAAATCCATAACCACCTTCATGGGAGTAACCTCTTTCACTGTTCCGAGGATGGGCGAACCGTCGCTACGCATCATCTCAACAATGTTACCGTTGAAGATGTGTGCAGAGTCGAATTTACCATCAATGGTAAAGACCTCGCGATCGAATTCCTGCACATGTTCGGGATTATATTCACCGTAAGCATCGGCAAAGGGTATAACAAAATCGAATGTATCGCCTTTTTTCAAATCTTTAAGGTTATCTTCAAAAGCATCCAGAGTGAAGTTGAAACCGCTGATGAAGCTGAAAGGTTGTTCGCGTGTTGCCTTCTCAACATCCTCGGCAATACCGTCACGATGTGACACAAGTTCATATGCTACACGCAAAAGTTGATGTTTTGTTTCCATAATCTTAGTATCTACTTTTAGAAACGGTGTTACATCAACTGACATAACACCGTGGGTTTTATCTTTGAGTACAAAGATAGTCTCTTTTTTTATAAAACAGAGTAAGAAGCTGCTTAAAATTTCATATAGACAATTCCAGGCAGCTTCTTATTGCTAATTTATCATTCTACGCCCTTAGCAAGAACGATAGTCGTTCAACACCTCGGGTGTGTAGTTTTCGATGAATGTGGCGTGTGCGGCAACAATAGCCTCGGACATTGCAGTGAAACGACGTGCCGACGAAGCAAAAAGTTCTTCATTTGCAGATGCGTCGAGCATGAGCAGTGCCGACATTATGCAGTACGATGCCATTTCATATATGCGGCGCGAGAGGAAGTCGTTTGTCTCCTGACAGCCGAATGACTGCGCACGGGCAACAGCAGTGCGGTATATTTCTGCCATCTTGACAATTCTCTCGCGAACAGGAGCCATAGCAGGTGACACCTCCTCGGCTAGATATTCGTCGAGCAGTGTCGAATAGAAACCGTTGGTTGCATAACGAATGGCTGCCACCACCTGCAACTGGGTTGTACCCTCATAGATTGAGGTGATGCGTGCATCGCGATAGAGACGTTCGCAGGTATAATCTTTCATATAACCCGAGCCGCCATGCACCTGTATCGAGTCGTAGGCATTGCGATTGCAAATTTCGCTGCCCATACCTTTTACGATGGGGGTAAGTGCATCTGCCACGCGCGAGAATGCCTTCGCCTCTTGACGTTCCTCAGGAGTGAGTGAACGCTCGCGTGCCAAAATCTCGAAGCACGATGTCATATCCACATTGCGGGCAGTTGCATAAAGAAGACTGCGAGATGCATCGAGACGAGCTTTCATTTCGCCCAACATCTCATATACAGGAGCAAAGTTCTTTATCTCGCGGCCAAACTGCTTGCGGTTATCTGCATAACCCACAGCCTCGCTGTAGGCAGCCTCGGAAAGGCCAACACTCTGTGTGGCAATACCTATGCGGGCGCTGTTCATCAGAGCCATCACATATTTTATAAGTCCCATCTTGCGACTGCCACAAAGCTCGGCAGGAGCATTGTTGTAGACAAGTTCACAGGTGGGTGAGCCGTGAATACCCATCTTATCCTCGATGCGACGAGTATGTACACCGCCGTTGCGTTTGTCGTAGATGAAGAGCGACAAGCCGCGTCCATCGCTGCTGCCCTCCTCGCTACGTGCAAGCACTAAATGTATATCGGCATCACCGTTGGTAATAAAACGCTTAACACCGTTAAGATACCAACGACCCTCTGCCTCATTGTATGTTGCTTTCAGCCGCACACTCTGAAGGTCGCTACCGGCATCGGGCTCGGTGAGGTCCATAGACATTGTCTCGCCCGACGCAATACGTGGTAGGTAACGTTCGCGTTGCTCCTCGGTGCCAAACGAATTTATTGTCTCGGCACACTCCTGCAAGCCCCAAAGGTTACCAAAGCCGGCATCGGCACGTGCCACAAGGTCTTCGAGCATTGTAAAGATGGTTGTGGGGAAGTTCAGTCCGCCATACTGACGGGGGATTGAGATGCCCATAAGACCAGCCTTGCGGAACATCTGCATATTCTCTTCGCTGGCGGGAGCATACTCCACTCTGCCCTCTTTCAATGTGGGGCCTGTGGTATCCACTGTGGCAGCATTGGGGGCCACAACCTCGGCACAAAGCTCGCCCACAAGGGTAAGCACCTGTTCGTAACCGGCAACAGCCTCTTCAAAATCAACCGGAGCGTAGTCATACTTTTCAGCCTCGGCGAAATTGCGTTCTCTCATCTCCACTATTCTGCGGAAAAGGGGATGATTCAAATAGTGCCTTAGCACCGGATTATCGGTATAGTAATTCATGATTTTTTCTGATAATGGCTAATTAGTTTAGGAAGTACATCTTCTACGCGACCTGTTATCACATAGTCGGCAATGGCGTTGATGGGTGCGTCGGGATCGCTGTTGATAGATATGATGATACCACTATCCTGCATACCCGCAATATGCTGCACCTGACCCGATATTCCACAAGCAAAATACACCTTGGGGCGCACGGTAAGACCTGTCTGACCAATCTGACGGTCGTGTGTGGTGAAGCCTGCATCGACAGCCGCACGTGTTGCGCCCACCTCGCCATGCAGTTCGCGCGCAAGAGCGAAGAGAAGGTCAAAATTTTCTTTTGAGCCCACACCGTAGCCACCTGCCACAACAATGGGAGCACTCTTCAGATTGTTCTCTGCCTTTTGCAGATGACGTTCTACGATGCGAACAACAAAATCGGTCTCGTCTACATAATCGGCAACATTGTGAGATATCGTTTCGCCGACATAGTCATCGGGACGCACTCTGTTGAGAGGCATCACACCCTCGCGCACTGTCGCCATCTGAGGACGATTATAGGGGTTGACTATGGTAGCTACAATATTTCCGCCGAAAGCAGGACGTATCTGGTAGAGCAGATTATTCACTGTTTCGCCCTTTTTCTTATCCTCGTAATCGCCTATCTCCAGCGAGGTACAGTCGGCTGTAAGGCCACTGCCAAGAGCCGATGAGACACGAGGGCCGAGGTCGCGACCAATGACTGTTGCACCCAGAAGGAATATCTGAGGCTGCTCCTCGCCTATGAATTTCACAAGAATAGATGCATGGGGCAATGTTGTGTATGGCGCCAGACGTGCATCATCGAAAAGATGCAGTTTATCCACGCCGTAGGGAAACACCTGCTGTGCCACGTCGGCAATATTTTCGCCAATTGCCACAGCTTCGAGCGACACACCGAGTGTATCGGCAAGCGTACGTCCTTTGCTGAGCAATTCAAGACTGACTTCGGCAACACGGCTTCCGTCAATTTCGCAATATACTAATACGTTGTTCATAATTTTATCCTATGGTGTGATTTGCGAGCAGTTCGCCGACAAGCGCTTTGATATCCTCGTCGCTATCTGTGAAACGCTTGCTCTCTTTTGCTTGGAAAATAACATTGTCAACCTTCTTCACTTTGGTTGGTGAGCCCGAAAGACCGCATCGCGAAGCATCGCCTTCGACGTATGCGAGGCTCCACTCTTGCAGTGTCAGTTGTGGGTCGGCAGCAACCTTGCCGGCATAGCGGAAACCCTCGGCAGCCTGCTCGGTGGGAGTAGCTGCACGACTGAAGCGTAACACTCTGTAGGCATTACGGGGACGACAGGGGGCTGCCGCGCCATCTACAGTAAGCAATAGGGGCAGAGGAGCTTCAACCACCTCCACACCATTCTCAATGGAACGTTCCACTGTCATTTTATTCTCTTGAAGGTCGAGTATACGACGGGTATATGTCACCTGAGGCAACCCAAGCTGCTGCGCAACCTGAGGGCCCACCTGTGCAGTGTCGCCATCGATAGCCTGACGTCCGCAAAGAATAACATCGTATTTACCAATTTTTCGAATTGCCGTGGAAAGAGCATATGAGGTAGCCAACGTGTCGGCTCCTGCAAACGCACGGTCGGTGAGCAACACACCGGCATCAGCTCCTCTGTAAAGACCTTCGCGCAAGATGTCTGCGGCACGGGTGGGCCCCATTGTAAGCAATGTTATTTCACTACCGGGGTTATCATCCTTTATAAGAAGAGCCTGCTCAAGGGCATTGAGGTCCTCGGGGTTGAAAATAGCAGGAAGCGCCGAACGATTGACTGTACCATCGGGGTTCATTGCCTGCTGTCCCACGTTACGTGTGTCCGGAACCTGCTTTGCCAGAACAATAATATTCAATTTCATATAATTAATGTTTAGGCTGCAAATTTACAGATTGTTTAGCAATTAGCCAACCGTGCTTTGTCAAAAAATGGCTTTTTCGTATGATATTGAACTACATTTTGTAATTATTGCCACAATGATTATAAAATATTTAGAAGCAGTTTATTCTGTCATACGATAGTAAAATCTATCGCAGTAGCACCTTCTTTTTCACCACCTTGCCACCGGCTTTAACAACAAGAATGTGTGTGCCTTTGCTATCGGTGGGCAGGAATATTTCGCTGCCGGTGCCCTGTTGCTGCGCCACAGTGACGCCGTTGCTGTTGTAGAGGGTTGCCGACCAATCGGTGGCAGTGCCTAAATTCACGGAAAGAGCGCCGACGGTGATAGTTATAGCAATGTTATCATCTGCGGGGCATTGAACCTCTTTTATCGAAGTGGGAATGCCATTGAAAAGTATAGTACTACTAGGATATGTTGATATACTATATATTTTTCCCGAGCCTGTGTACATAACCATAGAATGAAGGCTGTAAGCCATATCAACTATACCTGTAGAATCCTCGGGTATTGTGCGAAACTCGCTCCATGTGGCACCATAATCCAAAGAACGCCATATACGGCTTATGGTATCTGAAGATTCTGCTGCCAACATTTCACCTTTGGAGAGATAAACGATATCTGAAATTTTAAATGGCGGACGA
>JAFTTA010000151.1 GCA_017467015.1 Bacteroidaceae bacterium | reverse complement strand
GGGTTATCATTATGTAGAAACGTTCATCGACAACCTTGTAATTGATGCCTAACGACCGCGGGTTGAAATTGCGACGGTGCACCGTGCCTTCGTTCATTTCGGCCATCGGGTAACGTGCTTCTACAAGGTGTGTCTTTGCAATCACTGTTGCCATCGAGTCGCTGAGGTCTTCAATATGTGGCGAGGTTATTCCAGTTTCGGAGGGGACATTATCGTCGCGCGTAGCCCAATAGAGCGAATCCTGCTCAATGAGGAATTTCTCCACTGCCTCGTTGGTAGGGAGGAACAATGTGTATTGCCCGTAGGTGGAGAGCAGACTCAATAGCTCGGCTCGCTCCAATATATCTATAAAATGCGAATACTTCTCGCTGCGGTTGAGTATATAGTCAGCCACCGTTTCACCTGTGAAGGTGTAGCGGTGGCTCTTGTCAATGTTGTCGGTGCAAGCAAGTATTGCCAAGATTTGTAGTACTATAAATATCTTTTTATTCATTATTAACACTTACCAAAAAACAGCCATTCAGTAGTTATTTGGATTTATAAAAAAGTCAAAAGAACTACTGAAGGTCTTTCAATAATATTATAAATTTTAGCCACAAATAGGATTAATGTACAAACATAAAATTCACCATTTACTTCATTTTTCAGAAGGAATGGGATCATTACAATATTTAGCTGAACTTTCATTTAGAATATGTTCAATAGCATAATCAAAGAAACATCCTACCCCAAGTCCTAAACCATTTGCGCCAGAAATAACATCACAATAACTCATTGGAGTTCCAGCGCATGTTGTCTCTAAAATAGGGTTGGCACCAATTTCACATCTTACAAAACATGCGGATGGATATTCTTTCTCTTTCTCAGGTTCATAACCTCCACGAATACTTTTCATTTCAGCATTGGTTAACTTTGTGGCATCTTTAAGCACAATAGGTTTAATCTGTTTCATAATACTTAAATTTAAATAATTAATAATAAAATAATTACACAATACAAACTTATTGTTTGTATATATTTTCTATCAATGCTATATATTTTTCTTGCATCTTAGATATTGAATATTTTTCTTGTGCATATTTCTTTGCATTGGCAGATAGCTCTTCTGCTTTTTCTTGTGGTAAAGATAATGCTTTTAATATTGTTTCTGTCAAAGATGCAATAAATTCTTTATCGTCAATTCCTAATAGTGTTTTGCTATCATCTTAAAGCAGGTGGAACCGCAGTTATTTCTATCGAATTGTATGTAATGCTGGAATCGTTTTATCATGTGTAATTTTAATTATGATAATATGTTTTTAGTGTCTGTCTTCCGGCTTGTTGGGGTCGCTGACAATGTGCAGTGGTACAAGTTCTATATAGTCAACCCATAATGCATTGTAATTAACCTTCACCACAGTGGTAGGCGGGAAATACCTTAGTCTTAACCAATGCTCATCATCACTTAAATATTGTCTATGAATTATTTTGCGCAAACGTGTCGGGTCATCTCTTGCCGGTATTCCTGTACCTATTCTGGTGTAAACATCCGGCGCCTTCATCCAACCGAGGTTACGCATATGTTTGTCGTTCTCTACACCATTGTCATATGTTTCGCTATCTGCGACCCAATTAACATCAGGTTCATCGGAAACAATTGACATTGACAACGGGTCGCAACACAACTTACCGTCAAAGTATACTTGAAATTTGGCGGTTGTTCTATCGTATTTGTAGTCGAGACCTAAGGAAGTAACGGAAATGCGTATCTCATATGTGCGCGGAGGAACAGGTGGCAGCAGGAGCTCGTAGTCGAAATCAATATATGTCATTAAATAATCCCCCATATAATCTCCTGTGTTTACGCTATACTCCCCACTACAATCTCCAACATATGTTTTTATTCCTTTGCAATAATCTATAGGAATCTCCGCATAATCAGTTTGCCATATATTGTTGCTCGATAACTCGGGTTGTAACGAAGCAATGTCGAAACGCATACGTTCATTGAGTATATTGCCCACCATTTCATCCTCGTTGTATATAAGAATTTTATCTATGGGGTGTATAAGGCCGTTACCGGCATTGGGAACAAAATTGGCATAACGTTCGTTCATCTGCGTAAATTCCGTAAGTTCTATGATGCGTACATTCGTGTGATTGCGCATCTCAAAATTATATGGAATCTTGCGCTTGGAATAGTTCAGGTAGATATTAAGACCATCTGTGGTACTCAGTGGCTTCAAGGCTTTAAGCAGCGTGCCTTGCAAAGTAGGATAGTAGTTATAAGTATCATATCCGGAGATGTAATTGAAGGCATAGTTAGCACTCGCTTCAGAATATACAACTCTGTTGTAGGGTATCTCGCCCTCCACAAAGTGATATGCAACAAACTTGTAGAGTGCATTCTTTGGATTTTTGTAGTTTCCTTTTTCTTCTGTGCCATACCACTTCTCGGCAAAGATTATGAGGTCGTCGAGGGTATAGATGCCGTTCTTGTGGAATATTTCATCCGGCTCAATGAAGGCTGTGAATTTAAAATATTTGTGTTTGGGAGTAACATTTAACGTCTTCCAGTGTAAGCTTCTATTAGGACGCTTATATTTTGGATCCGCTGTTTGTGATACTCTCTCTGCAAAGCCTGTGGCACCAATGGCTTGGTTGAAGATGCTGAAAAAACGATACTCTGATATCTGACTGCTAATTCTTGTGTATTTGGGGTCTATAGGTTTGTCTATCAAGTGAACTATGCCGTTTTCAACCTGATTGTCGCCGTCGGTTATTGCTGCGTCATTATTTATCATTATGTAGAAACGCTCATTGACAACCTTGTAACTCACCGATAACGCCCTGTCGTTGAAGTTCCATTTTCCTAACGCACCTTCGCCCATGTCGGCTGTGTGGTAATTTCTATTTTCTATCAAGTGCATGCGGGCAATGACGTTTGCCATAGAGTCGCTAAGCTCTTCAACAAGTGGTGAGGTAACTCCTGTGTTTATAGGCTTTTCCGCATCTCTCGTCGCCCAATATATGCTGTCTTGCTCTGCAACGAACTTTTCCACCGATTCGTTGTCGGGAAGGAAAAGTGTGTATTGTCCGTAAGTTTGCAGCAGTGTGAGAAGCCCCGCACGCTTCATCAGCGTTATCATGTGCGAATATTTCTCACTGCGGTTGAGCATGAAATCGGCAACCGTCTCGCCCGTGAAGACGTAGCGGTTGCTCTTGTCAATCTCCTCAGTGCAAGCGAAGAGTAATAATGCGACATAGATTATTATTGGAACTTTTTTGAACATATAAGGAGTTCACCACTAACATTTTAAATGATTAATACTATTAGTGAATATTCATCTACGCTATATTTTATTATGCCTGTTTAGAAACTGTTTAAATTTCTTGGCTTTTGCAAAGATAGCAAAAATATTAGGTTTTCAAATATAACTGATATTGTTTATAGTTTTTATCCCTCTACGAGTGAATTGGGCAGTTATTGGGTGTTGTTTTGTTATTTATATTTCCACTCCCTCCCCCTTCGGGTACTCCCTCTAACTTAGAGGGAGAGTTTATATTTTCATTTCATTTCTCTTTTAATGCCTGTCCTCGGGCTTATTTGGGTCATTTATTATGTTCAATGGCACAAGTTCTATGTAGTCGAGATCGAAAGGCATTTCCGACAAGCATTTTAATCTCATCCAATGTTCGCCACTGTCCAAATATTTCGTTGTCAAGATCTTACGAAAAGTCCCATTTTTACGTGCCGGAACATCATAATATCCATAAAAAGAATCAGGCGCTTTCATCCATCCTCTGTTACGCATCTGTTTATCGTTCTCTACACCATTGTCCAGTGTCTCTTCATCGGGTACATCACCGACATCCATAGTGCCATCCAATGGTATTCCCGTTACTTTGCCATCAATATACACCTGAATGAATCCCATCCGTAAAGCCAACCTTATTTCATATGTGCGTGGCGGGACATTTGGCAACTTAAAAGAACAGTCCATTCCTTTGTCTGTGTCAAAGCCGTCACCAAAATAAGAGAATGGATAAATCTTTCCCACACCATACATGATTGGTCGTGGAGAATGGAATTTTATGTTTTTTGAGAAATTTTCTCCTATGAAATAAATATGATGATTCTGTGGAGCATAGTACCTTACCTTGTTGCACTGCAACTCCGGAATCAACGTTGCTATGTCGAACCTCATACGCTCGTTCAGAATGTTGCCTACCATTTCATCCTCGTTGTAAATGAGGATTTTATCTATCGGATGTATAATGCCATTGATGGCAGTATGAATGAAATCCGCATATTCCTCTTTCATGTTGCAGAACTCCGTCGGAGGTATGATGCGTATATTCACATGATTGCGCATATCGGGATTAAAGGGCATTTCTCGTTTGCTGTAATTGATAAAAATATCTGCTCCTTGTGAAGTGCTCAACGGCTTTATCACTTTCATCAGCGGTCCTTGCATTGTTTCAAAATAGTCGTAACGGTCGAAGCCGGGTACCATTAATTCTTCGCTGTCGAAATCTCCTTTATATTTTGTTGTATATTTTATGTTGTGAAAAATAATATTATTGTATGCAAGTTCGCGCGAAACAAAATGATAACTCACAAATTTATATAAGGCATTTTTCGAGTTTTTGTAGTTTCCTTTTTCCTCGGTTCCGTACCACTTTTCGGCAAAGCTCTTAAGGTCGTCAAGGGTATAAATTCCATTCTCATTAAATACCTCGTCTGGTTCTATAAATCCTGTGTATTTGAAGTATTTTGTATCTATAATCATTCTTGTCGTTTCTGATGAGCCGAATCCCAATGCGTTATAATTTATTGGCACATAGTCCTCGTCCCTGTCAAGCAACAGAGAGTCCTGAAAGCCTGTTTCCTTTAGCGCGGCACTGAAAAGCGAGAAATATCTGCACTCATCTATCAATCCCGGCACATTGCACGACATCGGAGATATTGCATAGTCTATGACATGCACGATGCCGTTCTCCACTTCGTTGTCGCCGTCGATGATGGCCGAGCGGTTGTTTATCATTATGTAGAAACGCTCGTCGACTACCTTGTAGTTGATTCCCAGCGAGCGCAAGTTGAAATTGCGACGATGCAGTGTGCCCTCGTACATCTCGGCCATAAGGTAACGTGCTTCTACAAGGTGTGTCTTTGCAATAACCGTTGCCATGGAGTCGCTGAGGTCCTCAATATGCGGCGAGGTTATTCCCGTTTCGTAAGGGACATTATCGTCGCGCGTAGCCCAATAGAGCGAATCCTGCTCAAAGAGGAATTTCTCCACTGCCTCGTTGGTGGGCAGGAACAGGGTATATTGCCCGTATGTGGAGAGTAGCCCGAACATTTCAGCTTGTTCCAGTATCCTTATAAAATGGGTAAAATGCTCGCTGCGGTTGAGTATATAATCAGCAATCGTTTCACCGGTGAAGGTGTAACGATTGCTTTTGTCAATCTCGTCGCTGCAAGCTAGGATTGACAATGCTATTGCGAGTATGCAGAGTATTCGTTTCATTTTTTGTTATTTCTTCTTTACTCCTCCTCTTGGATAAGAGGAGGTGGCTGTCAAGCCGGAGGAGTTTGAAAATTTACTTGTGTATTCATTCAGACTCCCTCCCCCCTCGGGTACTCCCTCTAACTTAGAGGGAGAGTTGTATTTAAAATGAAAGAATCTGAAATTTATATATTTATCTTCTTATCAAGCTGAATGGTTGCAGAAGTTTTTCTGTCAAGCGTTTGTTCTCCAAGACAATCTCAGCCGTTCCGGTCATTACTTGCCAAGCACGTAGACTTTTGCCATAATTAGTCCTCATACCATCGGGAAATGAGACTGTCACCTGATAATTTCCGTTTGCATCTGGTGTTTCATTTATATTGTCAATAACACCTGTTACATAGCCGTATTCGCTATACGGATAGTTTGCAATAAAGACATTCACCTGTTGCCCCGGCATTATCTTACCAGAACCAGCAGCTGGGATTTTTATTTCGCCGATACTTTTCAATGCTGTATTGTTCGCTTCTGTGGTAGTGATGCGAATGTCTGTTTTTACAACATCAGGGTAGTAAAAAAAGTGGGAACCGATAATGAGTGCAACGACTATTGCGAATATAACGGTAATGCCCCAGCGCACTATCCACGATGGTATTTCGCCCATAACCTCCTGCACCTCGTCGCAATGCATGGCCATGTCTATCTGCTGCTTTTTAAAAGCATCTATTTTTGTGCTGTTTATTTTGTTCATGCTGTCTGTGTTTGTGTGTTACTGTCCCAATTCCAACTGATTTTTTACAAGTATGTTGTGGTGCACTAATTACAGTATACTTTTAATTGTTTATTAATATCTATGTACATAAATCGCTCGGTTACGAATTCTTATGTTTTAATGCCTATCCTCGGGCTTGTTGGGGTCGCTTACAATATGCAATGGCACAAGTTCAATATAATCGAACATAAAACTACTAAAATTTGTATTTTCAGATACGTTTTTGAAACGTATCCAATGTTCGCCTTCACTTAAATATTTTCTATCCACTATGCGACGAAGAGAACCCCGGACGCTTCTTGCCGTATATTCACCAGTCATAAAGTTAAAACTATCGGGTGCTTTCATCCATCCGCGGTTACGCATCTGTTTATCTTTTTCAACACCATTGTCGTTAGTCTCTTCATCCGCGAACCAACCAATGCGCTGGTCAAGGCACCCTATGCGAAAATCTATTGGCAATCCACTTACCTTATTATCAATATACATTTGCACCACAGCCTCTCTGTCATCATAGAAGTACTGTATGTCGCAAGAACAGCGTATTTCGTATGTTCGCGAAGGAACAGGTGGCAACCGAAACGAAAAATCAAAAAGCCCCAATGGTCTTAAATCATCAAGAAAATATAAACCTTCATTATTAAATTTATATATCTTGAATTGATTGCTGTTGCTCTTTATATTGCGACAATAGTCGGCGGGGATGATTGTAAAATCATTATCACTATATTTGTATCTTATATTATTGCTTGACAGTTCGGGCATCATCGATAAAAAGTCGAAGCGCATGCGCTCGTTCAGTATGTTGCCCACCATTTCATCCTCGTTGTAGATGAGAATCTTGTCGATAGGTTGTACAACGCCGTTAAGCGCATTTTGTACAAAATCACTATGCCTCGGGTCGGCTTGTGTAAACTCGGTTGTCTCTATCAGCCGAACATTTACATGGTGCCGCAATTCGGGGTTGTAGGGTATTTCGCGTTTGGAATAGTTTATGTATATGTTGGCTGCATCCTGCGTGCCATATGGTTTCACCACTTTCATCAATGTACCTTGCATGGTTTCGAAATAGTCGAAACGAGGATATTTTTTGCCTAAATGAATTTCGTACTGACCACCCTGCGGCAATATTTTGTTCGATGGATATTCGCCCTCTATTATATGGTAGGCAACGAACTTGTTCAGAGCATTGCGAGGACTCTCGAAATTGCCTCTATCCTCGGTTCCGTACCACTTTTCGGCAAAGGCTACAAGGTCGTCGATATTTTCGATTCCTTGTTTACGAAACACCTCGTCAGTTTCGACAAAAGCAGTGTAACGATAAAATTTCTTTTCAGGAACGGAAACCAGATTATCTGGAATAAAATCTCCTCCTACTATACTTAATGAATATTTCTCCGGTGCTACATACGAATTATTATTATACTTCAACAGTGAATCACCCAAGCCAGTCAGTTGCAATGCAGCACTGAAAAGGCTAAAATAGTTGTACCGCCCAATATGCCCCGGCAAGCTGAACGAGGCAGGGTTTATAGCCTTGTCGAGCATGTGTATTATTCCATTCTCCACGTATTCGTCGCGTGTCATTATGCGCGAATAGTTGTTTATCATTATGTAGTAATTCTCGCCCTCCACCACATAATTTATTCCAAGATAGTGGTTGTCGAAGTTCCACTGCGCCACCGAGCCTTCGCCCAAATTAGATGTACTGAAACAGCCCTCGACTATATGCGTGTTTGCAAGCACCACCGCCATAGAATCGC